>NZ_CP108569.1:6172500-6472500 GCF_036010505.1 Streptomyces sp. NBC_01197 | reverse complement strand
GCGGCGACGAGCGAGATGACCAGCCGCTCGGCCCGCTCGATCAGCCCGTTCACCGCGACCGGAAGCCCGATCGACTCGCCGCGGGCCTTGGTGTACGAGACCACCTGGCCGCTCGCGAGGCAGAAGAGGGTGACCGCGCACATCAGGTTGTTGTCACCGGTGCCCGCGTACCAGAGGGCGAGCCCGGAGAAAATCGCCCCGTCCGCGACCCGGTCGAGGGTCGAGTCGAGGAAGGCCCCCCAGCGGCTCGAAATTCCGGCCTGGCGCGCCATGTTGCCGTCGACGAGGTCGGAGAAGACGAAGAGGGTGATGACGACCGTGCCCCAGAAGAACTCTCCCCTGGGGAAGAAGACCAGCGCACCCGCCATCACCCCGGCCGTGCCGGTCAGCGTCACCGCGTCGGGGCTGACCCCGATCCGGAGCAGAAACGAGGCGAACGGCGTGAGGACACGCG
Source organism: Streptomyces sp. NBC_01197 (assembly GCF_036010505.1). NCBI lineage: Bacteria > Bacillati > Actinomycetota > Actinomycetes > Kitasatosporales > Streptomycetaceae > Streptomyces > Streptomyces sp. NBC_01197. Next base: position 6,472,046 of record NZ_CP108569.1, on the reverse strand, counting down.
TAAAGAATGCACGCGCGTACTTGTTCAGCATGGCCTTCCCGGGGGTTGGTGGGCCGCGCGGCCCCACTGGCCACCCGGCGGGCCCATCGTAGCCAGGACCGCGGACCTCCACCGCCGGGCCCTGTCCCGGCGGCGGCGGAGCGGCAGCCGGGCAGCCGCCGGGGCCGCACGTATGGACGCGCCGCGGCCCGGGTGGAAAGCTCGAATGACCGCGGGCGTCACCGGTGCCGCCACGCTTCCTGGCTCTGTGGCCGCCCCGTTTCTCACCGTGCAACGTCCCTCATCACACGGGAGGCACACTCATGGGCGACAAGGCGAGCACACACCCCGGAGCCGCCGGCAGAGTCACGACGGCCGGCCGGCCCGCTTCCGTACGGAACGTGGTCCTGGTCGGCCACAGCGGATCCGGCAAGACCACACTGGTCGAGGCCCTGGCGCTGACCGCGGGGGCGGTCACCCGGGCCGGCCGGGTCGAGGACGGCCAGACCGTCTCGGACTACGACGAGATCGAACAGCGCAGGCAGCGGTCGGTACAGCTCTCGCTCGTCCCCGTCGAGTGGGACGGCATCAAGATCAATCTGCTCGACACACCCGGCTACGCCGATTTCGTCGGCGAGCTGCGGGCCGGTCTGCGCGCAGCGGACGCGGCCCTGTTCGTCGTGTCGGCGGCCCAGGACGCGGACAGCGTCGACGGCGCGACGCGCGCGGTCTGGGAGGAGTGCGCTGCCGTCGGGATGCCCCGGGCCATCGTGGTCACCCACCTGGACACGGCCCGTACCGGCTACGCGGAACTGACCCGGCTGTGCGGCCGCATCTTCGGCGGTGACGACCCCGACGCGGTGCTGCCCCTGTACCTCCCGCTGTACGGACCGCCGGGGCCGGACGGACACGCCCCGGTGACAGGTCTTGCCGGGCTGCTCACCCGGCGGCTGTCCGGCTACACGTCGGGAGAGCGTACGGAGAGCGAGCCCGGCGAGGCCGAGCTGCCGCCGATGGAGGAGGCCCGCAACCGGCTGATCGAGGGGATCATCGCCGAGAGCGAGGACGAGACCCTCATGGACCGCTATCTCGGCGGCGAGGAGATCGAGGTCGCAACGGTGATCGCGGACCTGGAGCGGGCGGTCGCCCGCGGGGTCTTCCACCCGGTGCTCGCCGCCGCCCCCGCGGTGGCCGGCGGACGGCAGGGGCTCGGCACCGTCGAGCTGCTCGAACTGATCACCCGCGGCTTTCCCGCACCGCCGGAGCGGGAGGCCCCGGCGGTCACCACCCCGCAGGGCGCCCCGCACGCGGCGGCCGGCTGCGACCCGTCCGGACCGCTGCTCGCCGAGGTGATCAAGACGGCATCCGACCCCTATGTGGGCCGGCTCTCGCTGGTCCGGGTCTTCTCCGGGACCCTGCGGCCCGACGAGACGGTTCATGTGTCCGGCCACAGCCAGGCGGGCCACGGCCGCGTCGGCCTGGACGGCGGCGACGACCGCGACATGGACGAACGGGTCGGCGCGCTCTCGGCACCCTTCGGACGGCGGCAGAGCCCGCTGCAGGAGTGCATCGCCGGAGACATCGCCTGCGTCGCGGGACTGAGCCGGGCGGAGACCGGTGACACGCTGTCCGGCAAGGACGACCCGCTGCTCATGGAGGCGTGGACGCTGCCGGATCCGCTGCTTCCGCTCGCCGTCGCCGCCCATGGCAAGGCGGACGAGGACAAGCTGTCGACGGGGCTCACCCGGCTGGTCACCGAGGATCCGACCATGCGTCTGGAGCAGAACCCGGACACTCACCAGCTGGTGCTCTGGTGTCTCGGCGAGGCGCAGCGGGACGTGGCGCTGGAGCGGCTGCAGGGCAGGTACGGGGTCCGGGTGGACGCCGAGCCGTACCGGGTGTCGCTGCGCGAGACGTTCGGCGGGCCGGCCGAGGGGCGCGGCAGGCATGTCAAACAGTCGGGCGGCCACGGCCAGTTCGCGATCTGCGCGATCGAGGTGGACCCGCTGCCCTCCGGATCGGGGATCGAGTTCGTCGACCGGGTCGTCGGCGGTTCGGTGCCCCGGCAGTTCATCCCGTCCGTCGAGAAGGGCGTACGCGCGCAGGCGGCCCGGGGCGTCTCGGCCGGGCACCCGCTCGTCGACGTCCGTATCACCCTCCGGGACGGCAAGGCCCACTCCGTGGACTCATCGGACGCGGCGTTCCAGACGGCAGGCGCGCTGGCCCTGCGGGAGGCGGCGGACCGGGCCCCGATCCATCTGCTTGAGCCCGTGGTCTCGGTCCGGGTCCTGGTGCCCGACGACTTCGTGGGTCCGGTGATGAGCGATCTCTCCGGACGGCGCGGCCGGGTGGTGGGCACCGAGCAGACGGTGCCGGGCCGCACCCTGGTCAGGGCCGAGGTCCCGGAGATCGAGATCGGGCGGTACGCCGTCGAACTGCGGTCGCTCTCGCACGGCACCGGGCAGTTCTCACGCTCGTACGTACGCCATGAGCCGATGCCCCAGCACGTGGCCGACCGGGTGCGCGAACAGGCGCACAGCGGTTCGTAGCGGGCCTGGCCACCGTCGTGCGGCCAGGCCCTGTCCGGAGCGGTATCCGGCCGCACACCACCCTGCGCCGGACAGCCTTCCGTTGGCCCGTGACGCGCGGGGAGCACCACGGATACGCTGAGGTCACGGCCCGGACGGAAGGCGCGGGGCGGCCCGGGTCCGGCGCAGCAGGTGTGCGGGGCACGGTAGTTGGGAACAGCCGCAGCAGCGGTTGGGTGCGGCGATGGGGGCAGCGGTGGCGAACGACGGATTCGATTTCATTCCCGGGGCACAGGTTCCGCTCCAGGGTTCGGCGGGCCAGACCGCCGCGACCCACGCCCTCGCGTCGGCGGCCTACCGGGACAGCCCGGTCGAGGACATACTCAAAGCCAACAGCGAGTGGCACAAGACAGCGGTGAAGAAGGGCAAGTTCTCGCTCTTCGAGCCGAATCTGGGCGAATCCTTCTCCCGTGCCGTCCAGGTGCGGATGCTCGGGGGCACCCGGAAGCCGCTCATCCAGTCCTTTGGGACCGAGCCGCAGACGGTGGTCGAACACTGCCTGGCGGCGACCCGCATCCGTAAGCAGCGCGACACCAGGCTGACCATCGTGATGGCCGTCTTCGGACTGGTGTTCCTCCCCGGGCTGCTGATCTGGCTCGGGGTCTTCCAGCTGCGGCGCACCCTGTCCGGGTCCCGGAACCGCAGCATGGGAGCCCTGGGGACCGCCCTGCTGGTGGCTTTCAGCGGGCTCATGGTGCTCTTCCTCGTCAAGCTGCCGTTCGGCGGCCTCGGCGCCCTGTATCTGCGGCTCATGTTCGTCGCGCCGATCATCGGCTGGGTGCTGGCCAAACGGATCTGCGAGAGGACGGCCGTCGATCTGCGGGCCCGCTGGGAGAGCCTGCTGTCCGGCGGGGGCATCGGGCCGAAGATCCCCGAGGCCGTACCGCGCAACCCCACCGAGACCGCGGCCGAGCAACTGCGCCAGTCCCTGGCCAAGCTGACGGCCGAGCAGCAGTCCAACTCGGTGTTCTACGCGGGCCCCAAGGGGATACTCGGCATGGGAACCCGCTGGGGCAGCTGGCAGCTCGCCGAGGAGCTGGTCCCTCGTGAGGCGGGCACCGAGATCCACGGCTTCCGCAGCTGGGACGTCATCCGGGCGATCCACGACCGGCTGCGGATGCTGGAGCGCGGCCCGCTGCACACCGGCGGCTTCCCCACCCCGTCCGTGAAGCACTGGATCGTGGCGCCCGTCGGTGAGAACGCGAGCGAGGTCAGCCGGCCCGACGGGGAGGACGTGGAAGCCTTCCAGATCAAGGGCCACGAGATACAGCGGATCTGCAACGAGCAGCAGTTCGGCAGCGGCAACCGCCACTATCTGGGCGTGCAGTTCACACTCTGGGACGGGCAGCTGGTGATCACCATGATGATCACCGTGACGGTGCTCCACGAGACGCTGCGGATCGAGGTCACCGGTCATGCGCTCGGCCCGGTGCACTCGCTCTTCACCACCAAACCGGCGGCCAAGACCAAGGAGGTCAACAAAGCGGTCAAGTTCTGGGAGACGCGGGAGGTGAACCTGCCGCTGGTGGAGACCCCCGAGGTGGTGCGGCTGGCCGCCCGGGCCCCGCTGACCTGGTTCCCGCCCCTCCTCGACTTCTGCGGCGGAAAGATCACGCTGCCCGAGCCGTTCGGGATGCGGCACGCCTGGGCCGACAAGCCCTGGCGGCACCGCTTCATGGCGGACGACGCGATGCGGGCGGCCACTCCGGTGCTGCGCGCCGTGCACCAGGCCGCGATGCGGGTGCTCGACGAGCACGGCGTGAACACCGACTCCTTCACCAACCGCTCGATGGTCCTCAGCGGCCTGGTCCAGGACCCGACACCGCGCCAGGCCGACGTCTACGACGCCTGACATCACGGCCCCCGGAAGCACAGAGCCCCGGCACCCGCCGGGGCTCTGTCACCTGTGCCTGGCCACGCCCTCGCAGCCGCGCACGGCCGGGGCTCAGACCGGCCAGGCCGCGGCCAGCATCGCGCGGGTGTCGGCCAGCAGCTGCGGCAGCACCTTGGTGTGCCCGACGACCGGCATGAAGTTGGTGTCACCGCCCCAGCGCGGCACCACGTGCTGGTGCAGATGCGCGGCGATGCCCGCCCCCGCCGACGCCCCCTGATTCATGCCGATGTTGAAGCCGTGCGCGCCGGAAGCCGTCCGCAGCGCCGTCATCGCCCGCTTGGTCAGCTCGGCCAGCTCGGCGGTCTCGGCCGCGTCCAGTTCCGTGTAGTCGGCGACATGGCGGAACGGCACGACCATGAGGTGGCCCCCGTTGTACGGGTAGAGGTTGAGCACCGCGTACACATGCCGGCCGCGCGCCACGACAAGGCCGTCCTCGTCCGACTTCGACGGGATCGAGCAGAACGGACAGTCGTCATCCGAGCCCGGCCCGCTCGGCTTGTTCTCCCCCTGGATGTACGCCATCCGGTGGGGGGTCCACAGGCGCTGGAACGCGTCCTGCGTCCCCACTCCGATCTGCTGCTCCGGCTCACTCGTCATGCTGTGCAGCATATGACTTCCCCCGTTCGCGACGTGTCGCCGGGGCGCGGGCGGCCGCCGTCGCGGCGATGCTGGGCCGATGGACGTCCTGAGCCCCGGCGAGCGGCTGCGCCACTGGGAGGAACGCACGGAGGTGCCGCTCTTCGCGGCCGCGCTGCTCTTCCTCGCCTGCTACGCGGTCCACGTACTGGCGCAGGGCCCCGATCCCCTGCTGCGGGACGTGGCGCTCGGAGCGGCCCTCGCGGTCTGGCTGGTCTTCGTAGTGGACTACGGGGTTCGGCTCGTCCTGAGCGGCCAGGGGCTGCGCTTCCCTCGTACGCACCGGATGGACACGCTGGTGGTGATTCTGCCGCTGCTGCGGCTGCTGCGGATGGTTCAGCTCTACAACGCCGTACAGCAGAGGCGGGCGCAGCCCCGGCTGGATCTGCACGCCCGGGTCATCGCGTACGCGGGCCTCTCGGCGCTGCTGCTCGCTTTCGCCGGCGCGCTCGCCGTCTACAGCTGCGAGCACGCGGCGCCCGGCGCCACCATCCGCACCTTCGGGGACGCGCTGTGGTGGGCCGCCGCCACGCTGTCGACGGTCGGCTACGGCGACGTGTCACCCGTGACACCGCTCGGACGGGTCATCGCGGTGGCCATGATGGCGTGCGGGATCGCCCTGCTGGGCGCCGTGACGGGCTCGTTCTCGTCGTGGCTGCTGCAGAGCTTCCGGCGGGACGACGAGAAGCCCCCGGAGAGCTGACTGACGCACAGCGTCAGCTGACTCTCGGGGGGCTCAACAGCCGGGCGGATCAGACCTGTACGCGGTCCGCGACAGCCTGCGCGATCTTGGCGATGGCCTCATCCACCGGGATGCCGTTCTCCTGTGATCCGTCGCGGTACCGGAAGGAGACGGCGCCGTTGGCCATGTCCTCGTCGCCCGCGATGATCATGAAGGGCACCTTGGCGCGCTGCTGGTTGCGGATCTTCTTCTGCATCCGGTCCGACGAGGCGTCCACCTCGACCCGCAGCCCCTGCTTGCGTGCCGTGGCGGCGAACTCCTGCAGGTACGGGATATGCGCGTCGCCGATCGGGATGCCGACCGCCTGGACGGGCGCCAGCCAGACCGGGAACGCACCCGCGTAGTGCTCGAGGAGCACCGCGAAGAAGCGCTCGATGGAACCGAACAGGGCGCGGTGGATCATGACCGGGCGCTGCTTGGTGCCGTCGGGTCCGGTGTACTCCAGGTCGAAGCGCTCCGGCAGGTTGAAGTCGAGCTGGACGGTCGACATCTGCCAGGTGCGCCCGATGGCGTCCTTGCACTGGACGGAGATCTTCGGCCCGTAGAACGCGGCGCCGCCCGGGTCCGGGACCAGCGGCAGGCCCTGCTTCTCGGCGACCTGGCGGAGCGTCTCGGTGGCCTCTTCCCAGACCTCGTCCGAGCCGACGAACTTCTCCGGGTCCTTGGTGGACAGCTCCAGGTAGAAGTCGGTCAGGCCGTAGTCGCGCAGCAGGTTCAGGACGAAGGTGAGCGTCCTGTCCAGCTCGTCCGCCATCTGCTCCTTGGTGCAGTAGATGTGCGCGTCGTCCTGGGTGAAGCCGCGCGAGCGGGTCAGGCCGTGCACGACGCCCGACTTCTCGTACCGGTACACCGTGCCGAACTCGAAGAGGCGCAACGGGAGTTCGCGGTACGAGCGGCCGCGCGCATCGAAGATCAGGTTGTGCATGGGGCAGTTCATCGGCTTGAGGTAGTAGTCCACCCCGTCGTCGAGCTGCATGGGCGGGTACATACCGTCCGCGTACCAGTCCAGGTGGCCGGACTTCTCGAAGAGCTTGCCCTTGGTGGCATGCGGCGAGTAGACGAACTCGTAGCCCTCCTCCTCGTGCCGCTTGCGCGAGTAGTCCTCCATGGCGCGGCGGATGATGCCGCCCTTGGGGTGGAAGACCGCGAGGCCGGGGCCGATCTCGTCAGGGAAAGAGAAGAGGTCCAGTTCGTTGCCGAGCTTGCGGTGGTCCCGCTTGGCGGCCTCCTCCAGGAACTCCAGGTGCGCCTTGAGCTCGTCCTTGGTGGGCCAGGCGGTGCCGTAGATGCGCTGCAGCATCGGGTTCTTCTCGCTGCCGCGCCAGTACGCGGCGGCGTTCCGCATCAGCTTGAAGGCGGGGATGAACCGGGTGGTGGGCAGGTGCGGGCCTCGGCAGAGGTCCTTCCAGCAGAGGTCGCCGGTCTTCGGGTCGAGGTTGTCGTAGATGGTCAGCTCGCCGCCGCCCACCTCGACGTCCGCCCCGTCGTCCGCCGACGCGGAGCCCTTGATCCCGATGAGCTCCAGCTTGTACGGCTCGGACGCCAGCTCGGCGCGGGCCTCGTCGTCGGTCACCACACGCCGCGAGAAGCGCTGCCCGCGCTTCTGGATCTCCTGCATCTTCTTCTCGATGGCCTTGAGATCCTCGGGGGTGAACGGCCGCTCGACGTCGAAGTCGTAGTAGAAGCCGTCCTTGACCGGCGGGCCGATGCCGAGCTTCGAGTCGGGGAAGAGCTCCTGCACGGCCTGTGCCATCACATGCGCGGTGGAGTGCCGCAGGATGTTGAGGCCGTCTTCGGAGGAGATCAGGACGGGCTCGACCTCGTCGCCGTCAGCCGGCAGGTAGGCCAGGTCCTTCAGCTCTCCGGCCACCCGGGCCGCGACGACGGTGCGCTCGCCGGGGAAGAGCTCGGCTGCCGTAGTGCCCGTCGTCACCACGCGCTCTTCCCGCTCGGAATCGCGTTGGATGACCACACGGACGTCTGACACCGGTCTCTCCTGACTCAGGGGGGTGCGCCTGCGGAGCGCGGCGCGCCTGAATCGTACCGAGCCCGGGGCGTGGTTTGCGAAACGGTTAAGCGTCCTCGCTCCCGTCGCCCTCCGCGCCCTGCGCCCGCTCCCCCGCACAGGCCTCCTCGAAGAAGTCGAGGTTCTCCTGGAGCGCCTTCATCAGCCGGTCCCGCTCCGCCTCGTCCACCTGGACGGGGACCACCCCTTCGGCGCCGGTGAGCCGGCGGAAGCCGCTGCGGCTCTCCAGCCTGCCCTGCACCCTGACCGGCAGCCCGACCAGATGCGCGTGGCCCGCGATCCGGTACGCCTCCTCGTCGAGCACCATCCGTACGTACGGGACCTCGGCGCCGGCCAGCACCCGCAGCCGCACCGTGCCGGGACCGCCGGGCGCCGAGCGGCGCATCCGTACGACCGCGCCCGTGACCCGGACCGGCAGGGAGGGTTCCGAGTACAGATAGCGGGCGCCGGCCGCCCGCAGCGCGGGAAGGTCGCCGGGCGAGAACCCGACCGGTTCCGGCCTGGCCGCGCACCCCTCGGGCACCCCGGCCGCCGGCGCCCAGGCCAGCGCGACCGAGAACCCTTCGGTGCCCCGTACGAGCGCGACGACCGCCTCGGTCAGCTCGCGGCTCACCCCGGCGCGCACGGCGGCGTCGAACGCGTCCATCCCGCCCGTCGCCCGCTGGTAGTCCACCGCCTCCCTGGCGGCGTGGAGCGCGTGGTGCAGCCGGATCACGGCGGGCCGGCCCGGCTCCACGGGGACGAAGGCGGTGAGTCCGCGCCCGTCCGGTGCCGGCCCCGCCAGCACGCCGTCAAGCGCGGCACCGGCCTGCCTGCGGTGGCGGGCTCCGTGGTACCCGGCGCTGCGGGCCGCGGCCAGGGCGCCCGCCGTGAGCATCTGGCGTGCGGCCGAACGCAGTTGCTCCTGGACGGCCCAGGGCGCCACCCCGGCCAGGTCGTCCGCGGTCTCCCGCGACCAGCGGATCTCGTCGCTCGGGACGGCCAGCGCGACCAGCACCTCGCGGGCCGACGGCGCGGCGCAGCGGGTGAGCGCGGTGAGCGCCTCGGCCAGCAGGTCGTCGCTGTCGGGGAAGGAGCGGCTCTCGGGGACGAGGACGCTCGTACCCCGGCCGGCGGGACCGGGCGGCGTCCAGCGGGCATAGCGGCCGGCGGCTCCGCCGCGGCGGAGCCAGCCGTGCCGGCCGAGCAGTGCGCCGAGTACCGCGGGGTCGACGCGCGCGGGGTCGGGGCCCTCGCCGCCGTCCCGGACCCCCGGTCCTTCGTCCGGGTGGGAACGTACGGGTTCGTCGAGCGGGCGGTGCTGCATCAAGGTCTCCCTCCGGCCCCGACACGGGTCATGATCTCGCAGAGTGCTCGGTCGTCGAATATCCGCGAGGTCGGGATCCGCACGGTGGTCCTGTGCCGGCCCGTCACCGGGTGGCCTGCCAGGTTGGTCCAGTAACAGCAGTGCCGCAGATCGAGCCGGTCGTGACCGGCCCGCAGCCAGTCGTCCCGGGTCCGCGGCACGAGCATCACGACGAGGATCTTGTGCACCGAGACCGGCGTACGGGCGAGCTTCACGAGATGGGCGTTGTCGAGCGTGAAGGAGAAGGCCGCGCCGGGCGGATCCGGGGCGATCTGGTAGGTGCATTTCAGCTGCACCTTGATCGTCACTTCGTCGTCCACGGTGTGGTCCGGAGCTCCGTGGCTCACATGCCAGTCGATCCCGTTGTCCGGGAAGGGCTGGGACAGCGAACATCCCGAAGCGGCCGCGACCGCGTGCAGATATCCCACCTGAAAGGTCTCCATACAGGCGGTGGTGGCGAGCGAACCGCGCAGCAGCGCGAGCCGCTCGGGCACCAGGGGGCCCCGTTCGGGCTGCGTGAGCGCCATGGCTGTGGTGTGCCTTCCGGACTGTGCCGATACCGGGCCGGTCCATTTCCGGCGACGAGCCGTCAATGTCCGCGCCCGTCACCTGTGTTGTCTCCGGTCGGCGTATGTCGCAAACAGCCGGGTATCACCGAATCGGGCGGATGTCGCACGCCATCTGCCAAGTGAGTGCGAGGAGTTGGGACATGCCGTGCTGGTTCGAAGGACCCCTGGCAGCTTTTGACACCGAGACGACGGGCGTGGACGTCGAGGACGACCGCATCGTGTCCGCCGCACTGGTCGTGCAGGACACCGCGGGAGGGCGGCCGCGCACCACCCGCTGGCTGGTGAATCCGGGCATCCCGGTGCCCGCGGGCGCCACCGAGATCCATGGTCTGACCGATCTCCATCTGCAGCGCAACGGCCGCTGGCCGTCGCCCGTGGTGGCGGAGATAGCCAGGGCGCTGGCCGAGCAGTGTGCGGCGGGCCGTCCACTGGTGGTCATGAACGCACCCTTCGATCTGACCCTGCTCGACCGGGAGTTGAGACGCCACCGCGCCTCGTCGCTCGGCCGGTACCTCGGGGAGTCGCCGCTGCGGGTGCTGGACCCGCGCGTCCTGGACAAACACCTGGACCGCTACCGCAAGGGCCACCGCACGCTGACGGATCTCTGCGAGCAGTACGAGGTACGACTGGACGGCGCCCATGACGCGGCCGCGGACGCACTGGCCTCACTGGAGCTCGTACGGGCGATAGGGCGCCGGTTCGCGGGGCGGCTGGAGCGGCTGACACCCGGTGAGCTGCACACGCTGCAGACGACCTGGCACGCGGCGCAGGCGCGCGGACTGCAGGCCTGGTTCGCCCGGCAGGGCACACCGGAGGCCGTGGATCCGTCGTGGCCGCTGCGGACCGAACTGTCCGTGGTGGCCTGACCGTCGGCACGGAAAAGAACCGGCATACGGCATGTGCGGCAAACAGAAAGGCCGGTCCGCGGTGGCGGACCGGCCTGACCCGGTGGGCGATACTGGGTTCGAACCAGTGACCTCTTCGGTGTGAACGAAGCGCTCTCCCACTGAGCTAATCGCCCGGGAACGGACTGAACCATACAGGGCCCGCCGGTCCTGGTTCAAACTCTTACGGCGGGGGCGGAACCGGCCGTCACTGTGGAACGCCGATGGCCCGGAGGCTGGAAAGCCTCCGGGCCATCGGAACCGGACGGTGGGCGATACTGGGTTCGAACCAGTGACCTCTTCGGTGTGAACGAAGCGCTCTCCCACTGAGCTAATCGCCCGGGCGCAGGGAAAACATTACCGCATGGCCCGGGCCGTTCCGGACCACCCCGGAGCCACTCGTGGATCTTGGATCACTCGTGGATCTTCCACGGCATCACGAGCCCGAACCGCCCGACGTAGATCGCGAGCAGCACGGCCACGATCACCAGCCCGGCCGTGAACAGGATCAGATTCCGGCGCCGGGCCCGGGGGTCGAGTGCCTTGCGCGCCGCTTCGGCCACCTTCCGCCTGGTCCAGCGGAGCACCAGCTGCGCCCAGACGAACTCGGTCGCCCAGACCGCCATGCCACCGAAGATCACCAGCCAGCCGGGCCCCGGCAGCGGCAGCATGACGACGCCCGCGGCCACCACGGTGAGGCCCGCGAGGAAGACGCCCGCCTGCCAGCTCAGACGCAGCGCCCTGGACTTCCTGACGAAGGCCGGGGCCCGGGACCCGGGTACGCGCCCCGAGGACGCGTCCGCGCCGCTCACGCCCGTCCCGCCGCCCGGGGATGCCACCGCGGCACCTCCACTCCGTCCGTCACTCTCCGTATTCATGCACTCCAACCTACTGGACCGGCCGGCCCGGGAGCCGTCACGCGGAGCGTCACCCGTTTGCCGTAACCGTACAAACTCATACTCCGCCGTACAGGCGACCTTAAGAGCCACAAATCGGTCAGAGGGGTTTACAACGGCACCGTAGGTGGCATGTCGATTTCGCCGACGTGCGAATCCCCGAGCGCACACTGAGCGAAAGGCCCTGGCGCTTATGAACACCACGGTCAGCTGCGAGCTGCACCTGCGCCTCGTTGTGTCGAGCGAGTCATCACTGCCTGTACCCGCGGGCCTGCGGTATGACACGGCCGATCCGTATGCCGTGCATGCCACCTTCCACACCGGAGCCGAGGAGACCGTGGAGTGGGTTTTCGCCCGCGATCTCCTCGCAGAGGGTCTGCACAGGCCCACCGGCACCGGCGACGTCCGAGTCTGGCCGTCGCGCAGTCACGGCCAGGGCGTGGTCTGTATCGCCCTGAGCTCCCCGGAAGGAGAAGCGCTGCTCGAAGCCCCTGCGAGGGCTCTGGAGTCGTTCCTCAAGCGGACCGACGCCGCCGTGCCACCCGGTACGGAACACCGTCACTTCGACCTCGACACCGAGCTCTCGCACATTCTGGCCGAAAGCTGAGCCAGGCCGCGAGAGGCCCGGCGCCGTCCGACTCGGGGCGACGGCACCGCGCAGACAACGACATACGCCAGAAGCCGGGCGCCGTCCCCGCGGAATCCACCGCGGGGACGGCGCCCCGGTGCGTCCGGGAGGGGAGCGGCTAGAGTCGGCGAGCATCGGCGGGCGCCGGCCCGTCGCAGGCCAGGGAGTGCATCGTGCTGATCCCCCACGACACCCGGATCGCCCTCAACGTGGTGGTCGGTCTGGTGAACACCACGCCGGAGGGTTCGGACGCCGACCCGCTCGCCGACATCGAGGGGCTGTACGCCTTCGTGCGCGACTACGACGTGAGCGGCGTGGGGAAGCTCGGCGAGGACGACCGGCAGGCCGTGATCGGGGTACGCCGGCAGTTCGCCGAGGTGTTCGCCGCCCCGGGGTCCCGCGCAGCGGCGGCGCTCGTCAACCGGCTCGTCGCGTCCGCGGGCACGACTCCGCAGCTCACCGACCACGACGGTTACGACTGGCATGTGCACTACTTCGCCCCCGGCGCCTCGGTCGCCGACCACCTGGCGGCCGACGGCGGGATGGCGCTCGCCTTCATCGTCGTCGCGGGCGAGCAGGAGCGGCTGCGCCGCTGCGAGGCACCGGACTGCGGACACGCCTTCGTCGATCTCTCGCGCAACCGCTCCCGCCGGTACTGCGACAGCCGCACCTGCGGCAACCGCCTGCATGTCGCCGCCTACCGCGCCAGACGGAAGGCGGCCGCGGGCTGACGTCGGCCCTCACAGCAGGAACAGGTCGTGCACGGCCGCCATGAGCAGCAGACAGCAGATCACCCCGAGGAAGATCATCAGGGGCGGCTGGGAGAGCGCGAAGAGGCAGCCACGCGGCTCGGGGGCAGGGGTGGGGACGGCGACATCGTCCCGGCAGGTATCCGGCATCTCGGGCCGATGATGACGCAGTGGAGCCGTTTTCGCCGGTCAACACGCATATGGCGGTGGCCGGTCCGCTGGATCCCGTGACAGCCCGTCCGGCTGTCCGTGCGCCGGCCGGACGTCAGTGCGGCGGAATGCTGGACGCCCGGACGACGAGCTCGGGCTGGAGCATGACACCGCGGTGCAGATGCTCTGCGTCGCCCGCGTACCCGGCCTCCTCCAGGAGGAGTTCGGCCGCCATCCGCCCCATCAGCACCGCCGGCTGACGTACCGAGGTCAGCGGTACGGCGGCCGCCGCCGCGAACTCGATGTCGTCGTAGCCGACGATGGCCATGTCCTGCGGCACCTTGACGCCCGCGGCGTACAGCGACTGGAGCACGCCGAGCGCCAGCAGGTCGTTCACGCAGAAGACGGCGGTCGGCCGTGGCACAAGACCGACCAGACGGGCGCCGGCGTCCCGGCCCGCCGCCACGTCGAGCCGGCCCGTGGAGATCTCCACGAGGGCCTCGGGCGGCAGTCCTGCCTCCTGGAGCGCGGCCAGCGCGCCCTTCCTGCGGTCCTGGATCTGGCGCAGTTCCGGCGGCCCGGTGACGAACGCGATCGACCGGTGCCCCGCGGCGACGAGATGGCCCACGGCCAGGGCGCCGCCCTGGACATCGTCGACCGAAACCGCGCAGGAGGCAGCGCCGGACGCCACCCGGTCGACCAGGACGGAGGGGATACCGTGCCGGCCGAAGTCCTCCAGGCTCTTCCCGGTGGGGTCGGCCGGGGTGACCAGCACGCCCAGCACCCGCTGCTCGGCGAAGAGCGAGAGGTAGGCGGCTTCCTCCGCCGCGCTCTGGTCGCTGTTGCAGACCATGACTCCGAGCCCGGCACTGCGGGCGGCCCGTTCGGCCCCGCGGGCGATGTCCACGAAGAAGGGGTTGCCCATGTCGAGCACGAGCAGCGCCACGATCCGGCTGCTGCCGGCCCTCAGCTGTCTGGCCGACTCGCTCCGTACATAGCCGAGTTCAGCGATGGCCGCCTGCACCCGGGCGCGGGTCTCCGGCGAGACGGAGGCCGGCCGGTTGATGACGTTGGACACGGTGCCGACCGAGACGCCCGCACGTCCGGCCACGTCCTTGATGCCTGCCACGTCTGTCCCACCTGCTGTAACTGGCTGTGCCCGGGCCGGCCCCGGGTGATCTCCGGCTGCCCGCGCGGAGTGCCCTCATCGTACGGTCGCGCCCCATCCGGGCGGGACCGGCGGGCCCGTCCCGTACCCGGCCTGGTCAGGTGCCGTGGTCCTGCGGTCAGATGCCGTGCTTCTTGAGGATCTCCTCGATGTCGGAGAAGTCCTCGGTGGGTGCGGCGGTCTTGGGTGCGGGGGCCTTGGGCGCGGTCTCCTCGGCCTGCGGCGCGGGCCGCGCGGCGGCCCGCTGCTGCGCTCCGGCACGGCCCGGCAGCGAGGGCGCCGGGGCCGCGGGAGCGACCGCGTCCGCCTCGGCCGCCCTGGCGGCCGCCCTGCGTTCCTTGCGGGTGCCGCCGGAGCGGCGCTCGACAGCCCTGGTGGTCATGAACAGCAGCCAGGCGACCGCGAGCATCGCGAAGCCGAGCCAGACCGACGGCTTGAACACGATGTCGGCCACCCAGCCGACGACCCCCGTCAGCACCAGTCCCACCGGGACCAGCGAGTACGCCAAAATGCGGGTCGCCGACAGAAATCGCTTGCGGTACGCAGTGATCGCGGCGATGCCCAGCCCCGCCGCGGACACCGCGGAACAGACGGTCTCGGCAATCATCCGGTCTCCTCCAGCCATGGGTTCGCTTCCCTCCATCCTGCACCGGAGTGGGGCGCGCGGGCCACGTCCCGGTCCGACTTCAGGGACATCTCGGGGGCGGATCCTCCTCAGGTCCCGGTTGGGCCGTACCGCGTACGGCTGGGAGACTGGCGCCATGAGTGACTCCTCCCCCTCCCGCCGCGTCGTCCTGGACGTCTGGTGCGAGCTCCAGTGCCCCGACTGCCACAGCGCCCTGGACGACGTACGCGCGCTGCGGGCCCGCTACGGCGACCGTCTCGACCTGCGGCTGCGCCACTTTCCGCTGGAGAAGCACCGGCACGCCTACGCGGCGGCCCAGGCGGCGGAGGAGGCGTTCGAGCAGGGGCAGGGCTGGCCGTACACGGAGGCCGTGCTCGCCCGCACCGGGGAGCTGGCCTCCCGGGGCGAGCCGGTCCTGCTGGAGGCGGCCGGTGAACTCGGCCTGGACACCGATGAGTTCGACACGGTGCTGATCGACGGCCGGCACATGCTGACCGTCGACGCCGACCATGCCGAGGGCAAGGCGATCGGCGTCACCGGCACCCCGACCTATGTCATCGGCGGCGAACGGCTGGACGGCGGCAATAGCCAGAAAGGTCTGCGCGAGCGGATCGAGGAGATCGCCGACCGGCTGCTCGCCGCCGGAGCCTGATCCGTCTTCCGCCGGAAGTGCGGCCATCGCGGAGCCTCCTCCCCTCGCGGGAAGGGTCGAAGGTCAGAGCAGCGGCTTGGTGGAGAAGCGAACGGACTCCCGGTAGCCGAGTGACGCGTAGAGCCGGACCGCCGGAGTGTTCGCCGCGAACACGTTCAGCTTGATCAGCCGCGTCCCGGCCGCCAGCGCCTCGCGCTCGGCGAGCAGCATCAGCGAACGGCCGTGGCCCCGCCCGCGGTGCTCCTCGGCGACCTCGACGTCGAAGACGAAGGCGCCGCGGCGGCCGGGGTCCAGTTCGGTCTCGGCGATCCAGACGTACCCGACCACCCGGCCGCCCTCGACCAGCACATCGATGGCGACGCCGGCGGTCGCCAGGCCGTCTGGAAGGTTCTCCCGGTGTTCGGCCTCGGACTTGGCGCGTGCCCGGGCCTCCGGCATTCCCCGGTCGGTCCAGGACCGGGCGTAGCCGTCGACGGCCCTGGTCAGCCAAGCCGGGAACTCGTCCTCGCGCATCCGGCGGCCCTCCACCCCGGCGGGCAGTTCCGGCGGCTGCTGGGGCAGTTCCTTCAGCAGGTGGCTGTTGAGCAGGGTGTAGCCGAGCGCGTCGGCCAGCCGCAGCGCGGCCGTGGCGTCGGCAGGTACGCCGATCCGCACCCGGTCGCACCCCCAGCCGCGCAGCACCTCCTCGGCGGCGAGGGCGGCCACGGCGCCCCGGCCGCGCCCCCGGTCGGGCTCGTCGATCCGCAGCCCGTCGATCACGCCGCCTGCGGGCCCGAACGCGGGGTCCGTACGCAGGTCGACGGCGCCCACCGGGCGGCTGTTCACGCAGACCTCGTAGGAGCGTGCCCTGGCGCCTTCGGCGCCCTGCTGAAGCGGCCCGGTCGGCCGCAGAGTGGTGGTCATCAGGGGAGTTGTACCCGCCCTGCGGCCCCACGTCATCACAGTTCGCGGATGTACGGCCCGACGTACGGCTCAGGGATCCAGCCGCTCCGCCGTGCGCTCGTCCCAGATCCGCATGGCCTTCGAGGTCACCGGGCCCGGCGCGTCGGCCAGTTGGCGTCCGTCGATCCGGTGGACGGCCTGCACATCACGGAGCGTCGAGGTCAGGAAGATCTCGTCGGCCCGCTCCAGGACGTCCAGCGGCAGCTCGCTCTCCCGGGCTCCGGTCCACTCGACGGCCAGCGCACGCGTGATGCCTGCCAGACAGCCGGAGGTGAGCGGCGGCGTGTGCAGTTCGCCGTCGACCACGACGAAGACATTGGAGCCGGTCCCCTCGCACAGCGCGCCCGTGGTGTTGGCGAACAGCGCCTCGGTGGCGCCCTGTTCATGGGCCCGCGCGAGCGCGACGACGTTCTCCGCGTACGAGGTGGTCTTCAGCCCGGCCACCGCACTGCGTTCGTTGCGTGTCCAGGGGACGGTGACCGCGGCGGTGGTGTCGGGGCGGCGCTTGGTCCCGCCGAGTGCGACGACCAGGGTCGGGCCCGCGTCGCCGCGGTCGGAACCGAGCGGCGAGAGCCCTCCGGTGTACGTGATCCGCAGCCGGCCCAGGGGCATCGGGTTGGCGTCGAGCACGGCCGTACAGGCGCGGCGCACCTCGTCCTGATCGGGATCGGGCAGGCCGAGTCCGCGGGCGGAGCGGGTCAGCCGGTCCA
Organism: Streptomyces sp. NBC_01197; assembly: GCF_036010505.1. Lineage (NCBI taxonomy): Bacteria > Bacillati > Actinomycetota > Actinomycetes > Kitasatosporales > Streptomycetaceae > Streptomyces > Streptomyces sp. NBC_01197. Next base: position 6,454,863 of record NZ_CP108569.1, on the reverse strand, counting down.
GGTGCCGGGTGAGCGCGAACGTGCGGCCCCCGGTCGCCTTCACCGTTTCGAAGATGCCGTCGCCCACGGTCAGCCCGTGGTCGAGGACGGAGACCAGCGCGGTGTCCGCGTCCCGCAGCCCGCCGTTGACCCAGATCTTCATGGAGTGGTCCTTCCGATCGTCTCGTTCGTCCCGGACGCTATCGCGAGCAGCCGGCCGGCCTTGAGTTCTGTCTCGTCCCACTCGCCTTCCGGGTCCGAGCCCCAGGTGATTCCGGCGCCGGTGCCGAAGCGCAGCACGGGGGCGGGCCCGCCGCTGCGGTCGATCCAGAACGTCCGGATGCCGACCGCCAGCTCGGCCGTGCCGCGGTCGGCGTCGACCCAGCCGATGCCTCCGCAGTACGGTCCGCGCGGCGCGCTCTCCAGCGCCTCGATGATCCGCAGCGCACTCGACTTTGGCGCCCCGGTCACCGAGCCCGGCGGGAAGGTGCCCGCCAGCAGGCGGCTCCAGCCGGTCCCTTCGGCCAGTTCCCCGCGGACCGTGGAGACGAGATGGACGAGACCGGGATGCCGCTCGACCGCGCAGAGGCGCGGCACTCCGACCGAGCCGGTGGCGCAGACCTGGCCGAGATCGTTGCGTACCAGGTCCACGATCATCACGTTCTCCGCGTGGTCCTTCTCCAGGAGGTCGGCGGCGGTCCGCCCGGTCCCCTTGATCGGGCCCGACTCGACGGTCCGTCCCGAGCGGCGCAGATACAGCTCGGGGGACGCGGTCGCGATCTCCACCCCGTGCGCGGGCAGCCTGACCGTCCCGGCGTACGGCGCGGGATTGCCCCGGGCGAGCAGAGCGGTCAGGGCGTCGATGTCGGCGGTGTCCGGACGGGGCAGCGGCGCGGTGAGCACCCGGCAGAGATTGGCCTGGTACACCTCGCCCGCGGCGATCTGCGCACGGATGTGACGGACCCCCGCCGTGTACGCGTCGTGGTCGAGCGAGGACGTCCAGTCACCGATCGCGGGCCCCTGCCACCGCCCGGGCACGGCCGCGGGCACCGGCTCCGTACGTACGTCCCCGAAGCGGGCGCAGACCAGCCCGCCCTCGAAATCCGCGACCACCGCCCAGAAGCCGGTGGAGTCCAGGGCGGCGGGGTCGCTGGTGACATCGCGCAGGTCACAGGCGACGCGGCCGCCGAAGCGGGCAAGCGGAGGAAGGCGGTGCACACCGGCGAGTCTAGGACGGGCCGCCGGAAAGCCGCTCCGGCGCGAACGCACCGCAGCACGCTGCGGAAACGCGTTTTTGTGCTGGACCGGGAATCCGCTAGAGTTCAACATGTCGCCGGGGCGCGCAAGCGCCGCGGGAATGACAAGCGGACGTAGCTCAGTTGGTAGAGCGCAACCTTGCCAAGGTTGAGGTCGCCAGTTCGAACCTGGTCGTCCGCTCGCAGGACCGGGGGATCTTCCCGAACCCCCGTACTCCTGGTGGAGTGGCCGAGAGGCGAGGCAACGGCCTGCAAAGCCGTCTACACGGGTTCAAATCCCGTCTCCACCTCCAAGGACGATTAGCTCAGCGGGAGAGCGCTTCCCTGACACGGAAGAGGTCACTGGTTCAATCCCAGTATCGTCCACTGGATCCTTGCTTCGGCCGGGTTTCCGTCCCGCGCGATTAGCTCAGCGGGAGAGCGCTTCCCTGACACGGAAGAGGTCACTGGTTCAATCCCAGTATCGCGCACGCAGTAACGTCAGAACGTTCCCGTGATTGTTCGCGGTACGAGCACCATTCGGAATGTCCCGCGCGATTAGCTCAGCGGGAGAGCGCTTCCCTGACACGGAAGAGGTCACTGGTTCAATCCCAGTATCGCGCACCGGAACAGGAACCCCCGGCCGTCTCCACGGCCGGGGGTTCTTCTGTCGGGCCGCCTCCAGCCCCCCGGTCAGGAGGAGAAGAGCATGTGCCCGAAGCCCCTGTTGTGGTGGCCGTGACGGCCGTCGTGGCGGTCGCCGCCGTAGTGGCCGCCGTGCTGCTGCGGGGCGCCCCAGACCGGCGCCTGCGGCGGGGCCGGATAGGCCTGTGGCGGCGGCTGCTGCCCCCACTGGGATTCAAGACGGGTCAGCGATTCAAGCTCCCCGTAGTCGAGGAATATCCCACGGCACCCGCTGCACTGCTCGATCTGGACGCCATTGCGGTTGTACGTGTGCATCGGGGCATGGCACTTGGGACACTGCACCGGTTCAACTCCTCGCCGTTGGATCAGGACGGCTCAGCCTACGGTGCCGCTCCCGGCGCCAACTCCGCCGGGACACCGGCGATTCGGGCGCACGAATCGAGCATCATCCGCTCGGCCTCGTCCAGCGGTCTGTTCGCCGCCGTCGACTTGGCCAGAGCGAGAGCGGCGGTCTGAACGGTCAGCGCCCGTGCGGGTACGTCCAGTTCGGGCCAGGGGTCGCCCTCCCGGCACACGGCGGAGCCGCCCGCCGCCCGGTACGCGGCGAGAAACCGCGCCCACGCGCCGGGCGCCAGCAGCCCGGCCGCGTACCAGGCCGCGGGGCGTGCCAGGTCCCAGGCGGGGTCGCCCCGACCGAGGTCGTCCACGTCGATGAGCTGCCACGGGCCGCCGTCCGCGGGGTGCCGGACGAGCTGTCCGAGGTGCAGATCGCCGTGGCAGAGGAACGAGTCGCGGGGTGCGGGCGCCTCGTCACGGGCCCAGCCGGGCAGACCGTGCCAGGCACTCAGTACGGCCTCGGCCGCGGGCCCCGGGCCTGCCTCCCGCATCCGGGCCAGGGCGCGGGCCGCCTTGGCCGGGCCCCGCATCGGGGGCAGCGGACCGGGCAGGGCCGCGGGCGGCACCGAGTGCAGCCGGGCGAGCAGGGCGGCGGCCTCCTCCCAGGGCGCCGCGTCGGGGGCACCGGGGTCGACGGGGGTGCCGCGGGGCCACAAGGTGACGGCTCCGGCCGTGTCCGTCGCCGGGCCGGTGAGCGGCGGCAGCAGGATGCCGGCCAGAAGCGGGTGTGCGGCGACAGCCACCCGTACCGCGAGGGCGGCCGGATCCGTGTCCGGGGCGTGCGCCTTGGCCACGGCGGCGCCGTGCCGTACGACGGCGCCGTCGGGGCGGTCGGTGAGGACGGTGGCCTCGCGGCCGCAGTCGGGGCAGGGTGCGTGCGGCGGGTGTCCGTCGGCGCGGGGGTGGGCGGCGCGTTCGGCGGCGGCGCCGAGCGCGCGTATCCGGGCGGTTGGGGTCACGGTCTCCCCCGTCGGTGGTTCGGTGTGCGCCGGGAGCCTACGCGGCGCTCCGCGGCGTGACGGGACCGGTAAGACCCCGGACAGCGCGATGTCCGGCCAGCTCCCCAGCTGACCGGACAAACGCTGCCGTCCGCCGCACCCCCGTCCCCACGGGGTTGTTGGCCGGATGTCCCTGGCCCCGGACCGCTCTCCCGGACCCTCGGGGCGCCGCTCAGCGCCCCAGCATCACGCCCACGGACGACGCCTGTGTGACCACTGCCTGCCAGCCTCCGAAGACGAACATCAGCAGTGCGGCGAGGGGAAGGACCATGGCGGTCGCCACCAGCGGGTGGCGGGTACCGGAGCTGCGGACGCCGAGCACGGTGTGCGCCCTGCGTCCCTGCGTGCGGAGCACCGTCCGCGCTGCGGTGTCGGCCATGGTCCCCGTCCCTCTCCTGTCGGTTCGGCAAGCGGCGAGTACTGACCTCGGGGGACGAGTGCTGCACCCGCCGCTTGACCTCAAATCTAGGGGCGGAAAGGGTCCAGGTCGTCATGCCCGCGTACCGAATACCGGGCCTCCAGGAGGATGAGCCTCCGTACACCGGTCTACTCCCCTGGGTGGAGAACCCGGGAGTACGCCTGCGGGTCTTCCCCGAGGGGAGAGGCCGTCCGGACCCACCCGCGGAAGGCAGCCGCCTGGCCGCCCCGCCCGGCGAACCGGAGCGGGCGCGCCGCCAGCGGCTCCGGACTGCCCGCGGCCGGTGACTTCACTCACGTCCCGGGCCCCTCCGCGGTCCTCTGGCACCACCCTCGGGCCGCCCCCGGCGGGCGCCGCGGCATGGGTACGGGCGGTGTCCGCCGTACCCGTGCCCCGTACCGGCCGGCCAGCCGGAAGAGCCCAATCCCCGGTATGTGAGGGGCCTTTGAGATGTGGCCCGCGCCAAGGCGGCCGGATACGCCCCGAGCTGACCGGGCTTCATCACGGCCGGCCGGGCCGGGCAATCGGTACGAGCGAGAGGGCGCGGCCTATGAGCACACCGGCCCGCGGGTACGTAAGCTGTGCCTCGTCAGACGGACCGGGCAGCGGGGATGGACATGACGATGATGCGGCTCCGGCGCGAGGATCCGCGTGTCGTCGGCTCGTTCAGGCTCCACCGGCGGCTGGGTGCGGGCGGCATGGGGGTCGTCTACCTCGGCTCCGACCGGCGCGGGCAGCGGGTGGCGCTCAAGGTGATCCGGCCGGATCTGGCCGAGGACCAGGAGTTCCGGTCGCGGTTCGCCCGTGAGGTGTCGGCCGCACGGCGGATCAGGGGCGGGTGCACGGCCCGGCTGGTCGCCGCCGATCTGGAGGCGGACCGTCCGTGGTTCGCGACGCAGTACGTTCCCGGCCCCTCCCTGCACGACAAGGTGGCCGATGAGGGACCGCTGTCGGCGGCCGAGGTGGCCTCCATCGGGGCGGCGCTCTCCGAGGGTCTGGTGGCGGTCCACGAGGCGGGTGTCGTCCACCGCGACCTGAAGCCGTCGAACATCCTTCTCTCGCCGAAGGGCCCCCGGATCATCGACTTCGGTATCGCGTGGGCGACCGGGGCGAGCACCCTCACCCATGTCGGTACGGCGGTCGGGTCACCGGGCTTCCTCGCGCCCGAGCAGGTGCGTGGTGCCGCGGTCACCCCGGCGACGGATGTCTTCGCCCTGGGCGCCACGCTCGCGTACGCCGCGACGGCCGACTCACCTTTCGGACACGGCAGTTCCGAGGTGATGCTCTACCGGGTGGTGCACGAGGAGCCGCATCTGTACGACGTGCACGACGCCCTGGCGCCACTGGTGCGGGCCTGCCTCGCCAAGGACCCCGAGGACCGCCCCTCCACCCTCCAACTGTCCATGCGGCTCAAGGAGATCGCCGCCCGGGAGGCTCAGGGGCTCTCCGAGGGGCGTACCCCCGCGCAGCGCCGCGAGCAGGAGGCGGACCGGCCGACGGGGCGGCTCGCCGCACCCCAGACCGAGCAGCACGCCCCGCCGCGCCGCGCCGAGGGTGCACAGACACCCAGGCCGCAGGCGCCCAGGCCGCAGGCGTCACGCCCGTCGGCTCCGCACAGCGGCCCCCGGCCGGGGGCACCGCGCAACAGCACACGCTCGGGGGGCCGTACGAACGGCCGGCCCGGGGCCAGGCAGGGCAACGGACGTCCGACCACGGCCGGCCGCAGGACCGGACCGAGCCCGCGGATGATGCGGCAGCGTCTGATCGTCTTCGTCGTGGTGACGCTGATCGTCCTGCTCGGGATCGCGGCGGCGCAGCAGTTCTGAGCCGGGGCACGGTGGTCCGCCCAGGCCGTACGAGGCCGGGCTCCGGCTTACGTCAGCTCTGCGGACGGCCCGTCGCCACCGCGTAGAAGGCGACCGCGGCCGCCGCTCCCACGTTCAGCGAGTCCACGCCGTGCGCCATCGGGATCCGTACCCACTCGTCGGCGGCGACGAGCGCCTGCGTCGAGAGCCCCTCGCCCTCCGCGCCCAGCATCAACGCGACCCGGTCGACACGGTGCGGGGCGGCGTCGTTGATGTCCGACGCCTTCGCGTCGGGGGTGAGGGCGAGCAGCTCGAAACCCGCTTCCCGTACTGTCTCAAGGCCCTTGGGCCAGGATTCGAGTCGGGCATACGGCACGGCGAACACCGCGCCCATGGAGACCTTGACGGAGCGCCGGTAGAGCGGGTCGGCGCAGTCCGGCGAGAGCAGCACCGCGTCCATGCCGAGCGCCGCGGCGCTGCGGAAGATCGCGCCGATGTTGGTGTGGTCGTTGACCGACTCCATGACAACGATCTTGCGGGTCCTGCTGAGCAGTTCGTCGGAGCTCGGGAGCGGCTTGCGCTGCATGGAGGCGAGGGCGCCCCGGTGCACGTGGTAGCCGGTCACCTGTTCGGCGAGCTCGGGGCTGACGGCGTACACCGGGGCCGGGACCTCGTCGATGACGTCGCGCATGACGTCGACCCACTTGGCCGACAGGAGCATCGACCGCATCTCGTACCCGGCGAGCCTGGCCCGGCGGATGACCTTCTCACCCTCGGCGATGAAGAGGCCCTCGGCGGGTTCGCGCTTGCGCCGGAGCTCGACATCGGTCAGGCCCGTGTAGTCACGCAGACGCGGGTCGTCGGGGTCATCGACGGTGATGAGATCAGCCACAGGGTGATACTGCCTTCTCCTGGATGAGGTGCCAACGGCTGGGCACGGAAACGGTCAGGACCTGTCGTTCGCAGGTCCGACCCGGACGACGGGGCCGATGACGATGACAGCGGGCGGCCGTACACCCTCGGACCTGGCCTTCTCCCCCACCGTCGCTAGCGTGGCGTCAACCCGGCGCTGGGCGGCCGTGGTTCCTTCCTGGACGAGCGCCACGGGGGTGTCCGGGCTCTTTCCATGGGCGATCAGGGCCTCGGCGATGGCGCCGATCTTGTCGACCCCCATCAGCACGACGAGGGTGCCGCGCAGCGTGGCCAGGGCGGCCCAGTCGACCAGGGACCGCTCGTCGTCAGGGGCGACATGGCCGCTGACGACGGTGAACTCATGGGCGACACCGCGGTGGGTGACCGGGATCCCGGCCGCTCCCGGGACACTGATGGAGCTGGAGATGCCGGGCACCACCGTGCACGCGATGCCCGCGGCGGCGAGTGCCTCGGCCTCCTCCATGCCCCGGCCGAAGACGAACGGGTCACCGCCCTTGAGCCGTACGACGGCCTTACCCGCCCTGGCGTGCTCGATGAGCGCGTTGTTGATGGCTTCCTGCGCCATGAACCGGCCGTACGGGATCTTCGCGGCGTCGATGACCTCGACGTGCGGCGGCAGTTCGTCGAGCAGGTCGCGCGGGCCCAGCCGGTCGGCGATGACGACGTCGGCATCGGCGAGGAGTCGTCGTCCGCGCACCGTGATCAGGTCGGGGTCGCCGGGGCCGCCGCCGACCAGGGCGACGCCCGGGGCGCGGTCGCGGTCGCGGTTGCGCGGGGCGGCGAGTGTGCCGTCCCGCAGGCCCTCCACGATGGCGTCGCGGACTGCGGCCGACCGGCGCGGGTCGTGGCCGGTGAGGACGGCGACGGTCACGCCCTCGCTGCGGCCGGTGGCGGGCGTCCAGGCGGTGGCGGCCGCGGCGTCGTCGCTGCGTACGCACCAGATCCGGTGGCGCTCGGCCTCGGCGGACGCCACCTCGTTGGCGGCCGTGTCACCGGTCGCGATCAGTACGTACCAGGCCCCGGCCAGGTCACCGTCCGCGTAGGGGCGCCGCTCCCAGGTGATTTCGCCCGCCGACACCATCGCCTCGACGGAAGGGGTGGCGAACGGCGAGATGAGCAGGATGTCGCCGCCGGCCGCGATGAGCGAGGGGAGGCGGCGCTGTGCGACCTGCCCGCCGCCGATGACGACGACACGCCGGCCGGAGAGACGGAGGCCTACGGGGTAGGCGGGGTGATCGGCGTTCTCGGCCATGGCGTGGCTGGCTCCTCGCGCGGGGAGTGGGGCTGCGTACCGCTGCGACGGTGAAGCGGCTGGTGGGAGAGGGGTCGGCTCCCCGGGACACTGTACGGTCCTGGGTGGTCCTGACGGGGTTGAGGGGCCGGGATCAGCGATCCCGGCCCCTCAACCCGTTCACTGCGGCTACTTCTCGGTGACACCCGCGGAGTCGAAGGTGGCCACTTCGTGCATCGCCCTGGCCGCGCTCTGGACGACCGGCAGCGCCAGCAGCGCCCCGGTCCCCTCGCCGAGGCGGAGATCGAGATCGACCAGCGGGCGCAGGCCCAGCTTGTTGAGCGCGGCGACATGGCCGGGCTCCGCGCTGCGGTGGCCCGCGATGCAGGCGGCCAGTGCCTCGGGCGCGATGGCGCGGGCGACCAGTGCGGCGGCTCCGGCGCTCACGCCGTCCAGGATCACCGGCGTACGCAGCGAGGCGCCGCCGAGCAGGAATCCGGCCAGCGCGGCGTGTTCGAGGCCGCCTACCGCCGCGAGGACGCCGATCGGGTCGGCCGGGTCGGGCTGGTGGAGTTCAAGGCCGCGCCGGACGACATCGACCTTGCGGGCGTGCATCTCGTCGTTGATGCCGGTGCCGCGACCGGTGACCTCGCTGGGGTCCTGGCCGGTGTAGATGCAGATCAGTGCGGCGGAGACGGTGGTGTTGGCGATGCCCATCTCACCGGTGAGCAGCACCTTGTTGCCCGCTGCGACCAGATCGCGGGCCGTCTCGATGCCGACCTCGATGGCGGAGAGCACTTCCTCGCGGGTGAGCGCGGGGCCCGTGGTGAAGTCGGCGGTCCCGGCGCGGACCTTGCGCGGCAGCAGGCCCGGTGTGGCCGGGAGTTCGCCGGCCACCCCGACGTCCACGACGCAGACCTCGGCGCCGACCTGGTTGGCGAAGGCGTTGCAGACCGCGCCGCCGCCGAGGAAGTTGGCCACCATCTGGCAGGTCACTTCCTGCGGCCATGCGGTGACGCCCTGGGCGTACACCCCATGGTCCCCGGCGAAGATCGCGACCGCCGCGGGTTCGGGGATCGGCGGCGGGCACATCCGGGAGAGACCGCTGAGCTGTGCGGAGATGATCTCCAGCATCCCCAGGGCGCCGGCGGGCTTGGTCATCCGCTTCTGGCGGTCCCACGCCTCACCGAGCGCCTTGGCGTCCAGCGGCCGGATGTTGGTGATGGTGTCCTGGAGCAGGTCGTGCGGATCCTCACCGGGCAGCGCGCGGCGGCCGTACGTCTCCTCGTGGACGACCCAGGAGAGCGGGCGGCGCTTGGACCAGCCCGCCTGCATCAGCTCGGGCTCCTCGGGGAACTCGTCGACGTAGCCCACGCAGAGGTAGGCCACGACTTCGAGGTGTTCGGGCAGGCCGAGGGCGCGGACCATCTCGCGCTCGTCGAAGAAGCTGACCCAGCCGACGCCGAGGCCCTCGGCGCGGGCGGCGAGCCAGAGGTTCTCGACGGCGAGTGCGGAGGAGTACGGCGCCATCTGCGGCTGGGTGTGCCGACCGAGGGTGTGGCGGCCGCCCCGGGTCGGGTCGGCGGTGACGACGATGTTCACCGGAGTGTCGAGGATGGCCTCGATCTTCAGTTCCTTGAACTGCTTGGCGCGGCCCTTGGGGAGGGACTTGGCGTACGCCTCGCGCTGGCGCTGGGCCAGTTCGTGCATCGAACGGCGGGTCTCGGCCGAGCGGATGACGACGAAGTCCCAGGGCTGCGAGTGGCCGACGCTCGGCGCGGTGTGCGCGGCTTCGAGCACCCGTAGCAGAACCTCGTGCGGGATGGGGTCGCTGCGGAAGCCGTTGCGGATGTCGCGGCGCTCCCGCATGACCCGCAGGACGGCTTCGCGCTCGGCGTCGTCGTAACCGGGGGCGGCGGCCGTGACGGGCTGGGCCTCGGCCGGCTGCTGCTCGGCCTCGGCGGTGCCGGGGGCCTCGGCGTCCTCGGTGGGCTGCTGCTCGGCGTCGGGCTGTTCCGAGCCGGTGGCCGCGTCTGGGTGTGCGTCGACGGGTTGTCCGGCGGCGGGGTGCTCCTGGACGGGCGCCGCTGCGGCTACGGGCTGCGCCCCGGCGGGCCGTTCGGCGACGGGCGCCGCTTCGGGCTGCGCGTCGGCGGGGAACGGCTGGGCTTCGGGGGGCAGTACGGGCTCGGCGGCCGGAACCGGTGCGGTCGGCCCGGCGGCTTCGGGGGCTGCGTCGGGGGCGGTTGCGGCTTCGGCGGCGGCTTCCGTTCCGACTGCCGCCTGGGGCTCGACGGCGAGTGCCGCGGCCTCCGCGAGGGCTGCTGCCTCCGCGGGCTCTGCTGCGGCCGGAGCGACCGCGGTCGCGGAGTGGGCGAGCGGCTCGTCGGAGACGGCACCGGCCGGTGCAACGGCGGGGGTTTGCGCCTCGGCCAGTACGTCCGGTCCGGCCGGGGTCTGCGGTTCGGCCTGCCCCGCGGGGTCCGTCTGCGGCTCGGGTGCGGGCAACTGCTGCTCAGCGGCTGCGCTGTTGCGGGGGGCGGGCACCGGGGCCACGGCCGGGGTGCGGGGAAGCTGCTCCCCGGCCTCTATGGGTACGGCTTCGGCGGCTGGTACGGGCGCCACCGCGCTCCCCGGCTCCACGACGTCGGTACCGGCTGCTGCCGCCTCCGCCTCCGCAGCGGCGGCGACCGGCTCAGGCCAGGCCTGCGGTACGGGCTCCGGGGCGGGCACGGCCACGGCTTCCGGCGCCGACTCCGCCACCGGTACGGGCTCCGCCACCGGGCCGGGCGCCTGCCCAGCGGCCTGACCGGCCACCTGCTCCACCACCGGTTCGGCCGCTGCCGGGAATTCCGTCTCCGGAACCGGTACGGCCGACTCGGCCGGGGCCGCTTCCGGCTGGGGTCCGGCTGCCTCTCCGGCGTCCGGTGCCGCTTCGGCCACCGGCTGCTCCGGCCCGGCGGTCTCCGGTGCCGTCGGGACGGCGACCGGGGTCGGGGCCAGATGCGGCGCGGACGGCAGTGAACCCTCGACCGGGACGAAGCGGCCCATCGAGTCCTGCGCGGCGGCGGGCTCGGCCGGGGCCTCCGGCAGCACCGGCGCGGGAGCGGCCTGGGCCTGTGCGGCGAGCGGCTCGGGAGCGGCCGTTTCCGCTGTGTCGGCCGGGGCCGCGGGGAATTCATGGGACTGCGGCTCGGGCTGGGGTGTCTGCGCGGGCGGTCCGGGCTGCACGGCGACGGCCGGGTCCTGCGCCACCGGCTCGGGGCGCGGCGTCCACGGAGCGGCCTGCGGCGGGATCTCCCCCAACTGCGGTCCGGGCAGCACCTCGGCCTCGTCGCGCGGGAAGTCCAGATACTCGGGCCCGAGCGTCTGCGGACCGCCGTCGGAAACCGGAGCGGGCTGCGGCGGGGCCGTGGTCGGGCCGCGGTCGGCCAGCGAGCGCACCACACCACCGGTGGCGTCGGGCACGGGCGGACCCATGTGCAAAGGCCTGCGCGGCGGCGGGGTCGGCTGCGGCTCGGCCTGGGCGCGTACGGCGCCCACGTCCACGGAGCCCGAGTCGCGTCCACCCGTCTCGTGCGCACCCGGTTCGGGCAGCTGAGCTGCGGCGGCCTGCGGCTGGAACTGAGCCTGGAACTGCGGCTGCCCCTGCGGCTGGTGGGGCTCACTCCACGCGCCCTGCGCGCCGGGCATCAGCAGCAGATCGTCGTCCTCGGCGGGGCTCTCCGGGGAGTCGGGGAAGGCGTAGGCACCGGGGGTGGGGACGCCCTGCTGCTCCACCATGCCTGCGTTCCCCGGCTGTCCCTCGGCCGGGATCTGGCCGGTGTCGGTCATGCGTACCCCTTGCCCATCCATAGTGCTCCTTCAGCCCTTTACCGGGTCGCCCGTACTGAGAGAACGAGCGGGCACGCCGTGCGGTGCGAAAGGCCTGCGGACACTCAGTATTGTCACGGCCGTTCGACGCCGCGCAGGGATTCCCGCCACGGTCCGCTGTGGGCTGCGCCACGTTGCGCGTCCCCGGTGCCGCCGTACCACACCGGACCCAAAACGGTTCCTTTTTCCGGACATTGGCGAACGAAGCGCCGAACCTCCAGCTGCGGTACAACAGTCGGCCAGCCTACCCCGCGCCGTCCCGGAGCAGGGTCAGGGGCCACTGTCCGGACGGCGGCCCGACACCAGGAAGACGACCGAGCGCTCGCGCTCCGCCCAGGAGCGGGTGTCCAGGTCGACGGATTGCAGCAGGGCGCACTCCACCAGGTAGCCGCCCTCCGCCAGAGCCGCCCCGAGTGCCTCGGCCTCGTCGCGGGTGGACGCGTGGGTGACGATGCGTCCGGGTCTGCGGTCGGCGCATCCGGTGACAACTGCCACTCCCCCGCCGCCGATCCGGACCACGTCGGGCTGCGGCAGCCGCTCCAGTACCTGGGGTGCCTGCCCGTGGATGACCTGGAGCTGGACGCCGAAGCGGTGTGCGGCCGCGTCCGTACGGACACAGTTCTCGCGGTCGGCGTCGACCGCGATGACGGCGGCGCCGAACCGGGCCGCCTCGACGGCCAGCGCCCCGCTGCCCGAGCCGATGTCCCAGACCAGGTCGCCGGTGCGCGGGCCGAGCCTGGCCAGCTGGGCGGCGCGCAGTCCGGCGTGCTCACCCTCGCTGAGCCCTTCGCCGTACTCGGCGGCCGGCAGCGCCCAGCCGCGGACCGCAGGGGCGTCCGCGGGGCCGCCGCCGATGACGATGACGACGTTGGGGTCGCGCCAGGTGTGGTCGGCCGCCTTGTCGGAGGTGAGGACGGTGACCTGCTCGCGCGTGGTGCCCAGTTCCTCGCAGATGACGAAGGTGCGGTGGACCCCTTCGAGGAGCAGCGCGAGTTCTGCGGGCCCCGCGCCGGGCGAGGTGAGGACGGCGACCTTGGGGTGCGCCCGGCAGACGTTGACCGCGCGCCGCAGTGTACGCGGGTGTGCGACGACGACCTCGGCGTCGTCCCACGGCATCCCGGCGCGGGCGAAGGCCGAGGCGACGGACGAGACGGCGGGGACGACCTCGACCTCAAGGCCGTACTCCGGGGCGCGCAGGGTGCGGACGACTCCGTGGAAGCCGGGGTCGCCGTCGGCGAGCACCACGGCAGTGCCGCGGTGTCCGGCGATCCGGCGGGCGGCCAGGCTCACGCTGCCGAGCCTGATCCGCTCCGCGCCGGGCGGCACTTCGGGGAGTGCGAGGTGGTGGGCGGCTCCGGCCACCAGCGTGGCCGCGGAGAGAGCGGACCTGGCGGCTGCGGTCAGGGGCGAGCCGTCCCAGCCGATCACCGTGATCCGGTCGGCCATCGTCGTCAGTCTCCTGGTGTTGTCGCGCGGCGGGTTCAGACTTCTGCCGGTGCCCGGGCAGCAGTCCTGCCCGGAAATGTGCCGGTGGGGCAAGGGATGAACCGGGCTGCGGAGCGGAACAGCGAGCACCGCGAGGTTACCCGCTGCGGCCGGTGGCGGACGAGCGGGTCAGTTCCAGTCGTTGAAGGCGCCGTACCCGTTGGCGTCGGCCAGCTGGTCGGCGACCCCCTCCAGGTCCTCGGGGAGCAGGCTCCACACGATGAGGTCCGTGCGGATGTCGGTCCAGCCGCCGTCCGTGCCGTTCTCGGTGCGGGTGCGCGCTATCCAGGCGTTGCGCAGCACACCCTCGCTGATGCAGCCGATCTTCTGGGCGACCTGCTGCGCCGCGGTGTTGTCCGCCGGGGTGCGCAGCTCGATGCGCTCGAACCGCTGATCGCGGAAGAGCCACTGCGCGACGGCGAGCACCGACTCGGTGGCGTACCCCTCGCCGCGCGCCCAGGGGGCCGTGATGTAGCGGACCTCGGTGGCCCTCGTGCGCCAGTTGGTGGCGCGCAGATGGACGGTGCCGACCAGCCGGTGGGTGAGGAACTCCGTGACGGCGAGGACGATCCCGCGCCCGGCGGTGCGCTCAGCGGGGGCGATCCTGCGCACCCAGCGCTCACCGTCGATGTGCTGGTAGGGGTGGGGCGCCGTGGTCCAGGCCGTGACCGCCTCGTCGTTCATCATGTCGGCCAGCGGCGGGATGTCCGCCTCCTCGAAGGGGCGCAGCACCAGCCGGTCCGTGCTGATGGAGATGTCCGGGAAGGTGGTCGTCATGCGCTGCTCCATGGCCAGGGACCGACGTAAAGCCACAGCATGCAGCATGGGGACCGGGCGCCGCATGGCCGGGTGGCGGCGGGAGGCCCCGCATACCACGTGAGGGTACGCGGGGCCTCCCGCCGGCAGGAACCGTAGGAGCGTCAGGGCTTGACGGCCCCGAATGCCGGGATGACCGCGCCCTGGTACTTGTCGTCGATGAACTTCTTCACCTGCGGGGAGTTGAGGAGCTTCGCCAGCTTCTCGACGCGCGGGTCCTTCTCGCTCCCCTTCTTGACGACGAGGAGGTTGGCGTACGGGTTGCCGGCCGCCTTCTCCAGGACGAGCGCGTCCTTGGCGGGCTTGAGCTTGGCGTCGATCGCGTAGTTGCCGTTGATGACGGCGGCGTCGACGCTGTCCAGGGCGCGGGGCAGCGTGGCGGCCTCCAGCTCCTTGAACTTCAGGCCCTTGCTGTCCTTGATGTCGGCGAGGGTCGCCCCGCTGCCCACACCGCTCTTGAGGGTGATCAGCCCGTTGTCCGCGAGCAGCTTGAGCGCACGGCCCTCGTTGGTGGTGTCGTTGGGGACGGCCACGGTCTGCCCGGACTTGACGGACTTGAGGTCCTTGTCCTTCTTCGAGTACAGGCCCAGCGGCTCCAGGTGCACGCTGACGACGGGGACCAGGTCGGTGTGGTTCTTCTTGTTGAAGTCGTCGAGATACGGCTTGTGCTGGAAGAAGTTGGCATCGACCTGGCCGGTCTGGGTTGCCGTGTTGGGCAGGACGTAGTCCGTGAACTCCTTGACCTGGAGCTTGAGCCCGGCCTTGGCCGCCAGGTGGGTCTTGACGAAGTTGAGGATGTCGGCGTGCGGGACGGGCGAGGCGGCGACGACGAGCGGCTTGCTCGTGTCGGCCTTCGCTCCCTCGGGCTTGCTCGACGGGTCGGACGAGGTGCCGCAGGCGGTGAGGCCGATGGCCAGAGCGGCGACGGCGGCTGCGGACGCGGATATCTTGCGGGAGTTACGCACGAAAAGTGCCTCTTTCCAGTGGTGCGGGATGTCGCCCGGACAAGGAGTGCGGGCTGTGAGCGGAGGAGAAGGTCTATGCGGAGGTGCGCCCCCGGCGTGCCAGCAGGCGTACGGCTCCGTCGCCGATCAGCTGGATCACGGTGACGATCACCACCAGCACGATCACGGTCGCGATCATGAAGCTGTTCTCGAAGCGCTGGTATCCGTAGGTGATCGCCTTGGACCCGAGCCCCTCGCCGCCGACCGCGCCGGCCATCGCCGAGTACCCGATGAGCACGATGACGGTGGTGGTGACCGCCGAGACCAGGGACGGCAGCGCCTGCGGCAGCAACACCTTCCTGACGATGGTCGGGACACTGCCGCCCATCGACTGGACCGCCTCGACCAGGCCGTGGTCGACCTCGCGTACGGCCGTTTCGACGAGCCGGGCGAAGAAGGGGATGGCGCCGATCGCCAGCGGGACGATCATCGCGGTGGGGCCGATGAACGTGCCGACGACGAAGGTGGTGAAGGGGATCAGCGCGATCAGCAGGATGATGAAAGGAAGCGAGCGTCCGATGTTCACGATCACGCCGACGACCTTGTTCACCGGTCGGTTCTGGAGCAGCCCGCCCTTGTCGGTGAGGACGAGGAGCACCCCGAGCGGCAGTCCGACGAGGACCGTCACGAGGGTGGCCCACAGGACCATGTAGAGGGTGTCGCTGGTGCCCTGGGAGAGCAGCGGCTGCATCTCGGACCAGTTCACTTGGCGTCCTCCTTGACCAGTGCGGGGTGCTCGGCGCCTGCCACTTCGATCTGGAGGCCCTGTTCGCGGAGGAATCCGATCGGCACGACGTTCTCCTCGAAGGGGCCTGGCAGTTCGATCCGCATCCGGCCGATCTGGTTGCCGCCGACGGTGTCCATCGCTGCGCCCAGGATCGATATATCGATGTTGTACGTACGGGAGAGCTGGGAGATCACGGGGCGGCCCGCGCTCTCCCCGTGGAAGGTGACGTCGATGACCGTACGGTCGGTGCCCGGCAGCGGGCCGCCCACCGGAAACAGCTCGCGTGCGAGTTCGGAGCCGGGCGTCGCCAGGAGTTCGCTGACGGTTCCCGACTCGACGACCCGGCCGCTCTTCATCAGCGCGGCCGAGTCGCAGACGGTCTTGACGACGTCCATCTCGTGCGTGATGAGCAGCACGGTGAGACCGAGCTGCCGGTTGAGGTCGCGCAGCAGCTGCAGGATCGACCGGGTGGTCTCGGGGTCGAGTGCGGAGGTCGCCTCGTCGGAGAGCAGCACCTTGGGGTCGCCGGCCAGTGCGCGGGCGATGCCGACGCGCTGCTTCTGGCCGCCGGAGAGCTGCGCCGGGTAGGACTTCGCGCGGTCGGCGAGGCCGACGAGGTCGAGCAGTTCGAGCGCCTTGCGGGCGCGCTCGCGGCCGGTGACCCCGAGGATCTCCAGCGGCAGTTCGACGTTGGTCTGCACGGTTCGCGAGGACAGCAGGTTGAAGTGCTGGAAGACCATGCCGATCCGGCTGCGGGCCGCCCGCAGTTCCCGGCCGGCGCGGCTGCCGCGGCCGGCGAGCGCGGTGAGGTCGGTGCCGTCGACGGTCACGGTGCCGGATGTGGGGCGTTCGAGGAGGTTGACGCAGCGGATGAGCGAGGACTTTCCGGCGCCGCTCTGGCCGATGACGCCGAATACCTCGCCCTCGCGGACGTGCAGATCGACGCCGTCCAGGGCGGTGACCTCACGGCCGCGCGAGGCATAGACCTTCGTCAGGCCGGTAGTGGTGATCACAGATTTTCCGTCACTGTCGAGTGCGCGGCGCGGAGTCCGCCGGCACGGGGCATTCATCTGGAAGCGCGGCACGGCCGTAACGGTGGTGACCGGAAGGCTTTCGTGCGCGTGACCGGGCGGCTGCCGTGTCCGCGATGGTGCGGAGGCGGGCGGCCCGGCTCTCGGTCCCGCTTCGGGGCGCGGGCAGGGACCCTCAGAAGGCGCGCATTCGACACATACAACGAGCACCGGGCGTGCTGATCGCCTCGGTCGCAAGGGTGCGGCTGCTCGTCGTGGTCATGCGGGCAAGTAAAGCAGAAGTGAGGATGACCCGGGCACGCTTGTCCGTATAACGGACGGCCGTGGACGTACTGCGGGACAGCCGCCCGCCACCCGCGAAACGGTTCCGACCTGCGGCGACACCGTACGGAGCGGAGCGCGGGCGGTTGGCGCGCACGGACCGCGGGGGGTCTGCGCTGTGGCCAAGGCCACGAGCTTGATCGCGGCCGGGCGCCGGGGCCGCGCGGGGAGGGTCCCGCGACCACGGGGGCGAGCGGCCGAGTTCCGCCCCGGGGCCGCGCGCGGGGGGCGCTCCGCGCCGTAATACCCTCAGCTCCATGCTTTTCGCCCTGACGGTCGCGGTCATCGTGGCCGCGCTCGCCCTCGCCGCCTGGTGCGGTTACGCCGCCTACCGGGACCAGCCCACGAAGGACTGGCACTTCATCGGTATGGCCGTCGTCTCGGTCCTGGCCCTGGCGCAGCTGGTGATCGGCATCGTGCAGCTGGCCCGCGGCGAGCAGCCCGAGCAGGGCAAGGCGATCTTCATCGCGTACTTGATCGGCGCCTTCGCCGCTGTGCCCGCCGCCGGGTTCCTCTCGCTGACCGAGCGGACCCGCTGGGGATCGGTGACGGTCGTCGCGGGCGCGGTGGTCCTGGCCGTGCTGGAAGTCCGGCTCTACGACATCTGGGGAAACTGACGATGACCACAGCTGAGGAGAAGCCCCGGTACGAGCTGGGCACCGGTCCCGGCCGGGTACTCGTCTGGTTCTACGGGGTGTTCACGGTCGCGGCGGCCTCCCGCTCGGTCGTCCAGATGATCATGGACTTCGGGAAGGCGCCGCTGGCCTACTCGCTGTCGGCCGTGGCGGCCCTGGTGTACGGCTTCATCACCTACTCGCTGGTGCGCGGCGGTGAGAAGGCCCGCCGGGCGGCGCTGGTGTGCTGCGCCGCCGAGCTGGTCTTCGTCCTGGTCGTCGGCAGCTGGACGCTGGCCTCTCCCGGCTCGTTCCCGGACGCCACGGTCTGGTCGGACTACGGGATGGGCTACCTCTTCATCCCGGTGATCCTTCCGGTGCTGGGCATGCTGTGGCTGCGCAGGGCCGCCAGGCGCTGACGCCCCCACGCAACACGGCCCGGGTCAGGCGCTCTTCACATACGCGCCGGCCCCGGCCTCCTTCTCCAGCGTCACCACCGGAACCGCGCCGGTGCGCTCGGTCGAGACCGGTACGTATCCGTGGCTGCGGTACAACCGCAGATTGCCCTCGCTCCGGTGGCCGGTGAACAGCTGGAAGCGCCGGGCGGCCGGGTCAGCCGCGAACTTGCCCTCGATGGCGGTGAGCAGCCGGCCGCCGATGCCGTGCCGCTGCATCCTCGGATGGACGATCAGCTTGGCTATCCGGGCCGTGCCCGACGCGTCCACCCCGCCGCGTACCGAGGCCACCACCTCGTCACCCAGGCGCGCCACCAGCCCGTGGCCTCCGGCGAGTTCGGCCCGCAGCGCGTCGAGGGTCTGGGTGAGCGGCTCGATGGAGTAGTCGCCGTAGAGCTCGGCCTCGCTCTGGTAACACAGGTACTGGAGTTTCAGAATCTGCTCGGCGTCCTGCGCGGTCGCCGCTGAGATGGTCACGCTCATGCCCATGTGCGCATGCCTCCCGCTCACCTGTTCACCGGATGTCTAACGCTCCTTTCCCCATCGGTCCCCGCCCGCAACCTCCGCCGTCAGCATTCTCCGCAGACATCCAAGACATCGGGAACGAACCGGCCCAAGACTCCCCTGTGACATACCCAACTCCCCTGCGATCTCCCGGTAGGTGGGGTCTGCGGGCGAAAGCATCGCGGTGAGCAGCCGGGGGCAGCGCCCGGGCGTCCGGCTCACGGCCGCCCGCACCGCGCGGCGCCGCTCGGCGGCGAGCACGGCGCGCTCGGGCCGGGCCTCGGGGTCCGCGTACGGCTCGACGGCGTACGGCAGTTCCCGCCTGGCCCGCCGCCGCGCCCGGCGCGCCTCGGCCCGTACGGCGGAACGGACCCAGCGCCGGGGTTCGGCGGGGGTCTGTTCCAGCAGCCTTACCCAGACGGCCTGTTCGAGATCGGCGGGGTCCACTCCGGCCGCGGCGGCTTCGGCTGCCGCCTCGGCCGCGAGCAGCGGGCTCAGTTCGGTGACGAGATCCATGCCGGGCGGGACGCGGCCGCCGCCGGGCGCGGTTGCCCCGGCGGCGGTATCTCACCCGTACGGGAAGGAGAGGGATCAGCGGCCGCGGTGGTCGGCGGCCGCGAGCAGCGCCGTGTCCGCGTTGTCGGAGAAGACCCCGTCGATGCCCGTCGCGAAGTACGCCCGGAACGCGCCGAAGGCGTCGCCGTAGGCGTTCGGGTCCGTACCGCGCCGGAAGTCCGCGGGCAGGAAGGTGTTCTCGTTGCGCATCGTGTACGGGTGGAGGAGCAGGCCCTGCGCATGGGCGTCCCGTACCAGGGTGGTCGGCTCGGTGAGCCGGCCGTCCTGGTCCTTCGGGATGACCGAGTCGAGCGTGGGGCCGATGCCCTGGGCGTAGGAGGCGATCCACTCCAGGCCCGCCGGTGTCTGGAGGTCGGCGACCGTGCGCGGGTCCCCCGACCGCACGAAGTCCCAGGGCCGGCTCGCCGGATCGGAGAGCAGCACGATGCCCGGGGTGCCGGCGAGCCGGGCGAGGCGCTGGATGGAGCCCGGCTCGAAGGACTGGACGAACTGCGGGGAACCTCGCCGGTCCCGGCCGTACTTGCGCAACAGTGCGACCAGGCGCTCCTCAAGACCGAGGCCGAGCCCGCGGAAGTAGGTGGGGTGCTTGGTCTCGGTGTAGAGCCAGACCGGCCGGCCGCGCTCGCGGCCCTTCTGCTCCGCCCAGCGCAGCACCTCTTCGAAGGTGGGGACCGGCCAGCGGCCGTCGTAGAGCGTGTTGTGCTGGCGATTGGCCGGAATGCGCTCCTTGGCCCGCAGCGTCCGGAGTTCGGCGAGGGTGAAGTCCTCGGTGAACCATCCGGTGACCGCCGTCCCGTCGACCGACTTCGTGGTCCTGCGGTCCGCGAACCGCGGGTGCGCCGAGACGTCCGTGGTCGCGGAGATGTCGTTCTCATGACGGCAGACGAGGTGCCCGTCCCTGGTGGGCACCAGGTCCTGCTCGATGATGTCGGCGCCGAGGTCGAGAGCGTGCTGGTACGAACCGAGCGTGTGCTCGGGGCGGTAGCCCGCCGTCCCGCGGTGACCGATGACCGTGGGCACGGGCAGGTCCTTGTATGAGGCGCCGTGGCCGGGGCCCGGCGCTGCGGCGTTCGCCGTACCGGAGAGCCCAAGCGCGGCCGTGCCGAGCACCGCCGCGCCGAGCAGTGTGCGCCGTCCGGGTCCTGTCTGTCCGTCTTGTGACATGGGCACTCCTCGCTGTGATGTCCCGCACCTGCCGACGCTGAAGGGCCCGATGGTAGGGAGTTGCGCCTAACGTGGGGTGGAACAGCGCAGAACACGGCTCGAACTCGCGTCAACACGGCGCATCAATGGGGTGAACCCGATGTGCGCCTTGCCACAGCGCGCGAGTACCGTACCGACCTGCACATACTTCACCGTGGCCGCCCAGCCCCGACTCCGGAGGAACCGTTGTCCCGACTCGCACTCATCAAGGCAGTGCTCGGACCGATCATGCGTCTGATGTTCCGCCCGCGGGTGGAGGGCGCCGAGAACATCCCCGGGACGGGTCCGGTCATCCTCGCCGGCAATCACCTCACGTTCATCGACTCGATGATCATGCCGATCTGCCTCCAGCGGCAGGTCTTTTTCATCGGCAAGGACGAGTACGTCACGGGCAAGGGCCTGAAGGGCCGTCTGATGGCCTGGTTCTTCACCGGTGTCGGGATGATCCCGGTGGACCGCGACGGCGGACGCGGCGGTGTCGCCGCCCTGATGACCGGCCGTCAGGTGCTGGAGGACGGCAAGGCGTTCTCCATCTACCCGGAGGGCACCCGCTCCCCCGACGGCCGGCTGTACCGCGGCCGTACGGGCATCGCGCGACTCACGCTGATGACGGGCGCGCCCGTGGTGCCGTTCGCGATGATCGGTACGGACAAGCTCCAGCCGAACGGCTCGGGCCTGCCGCGACCCGGCAAGGTCACGGTCCGCTTCGGTGAGCCGATGGAGTTCTCGCGCTACGACGGCATGGACCGCGACCGCTATGTGCTGCGCGCGGTCACGGACTCGGTGATGGCCGAGGTCATGCGTCTCTCCGGTCAGGAGTACGTCGACATCTACGCCACGAAGGCGAAGGCCGCCGCCTGACCCGGCGCCCCTGGTACTTGCGGCGGAGGGCCACACCGGAACGCTCCGGTGTGGCCCTCCGCCGTAAGTACCAGGCCATATGCGCCAGGCCGTCTGGATCAGGCCGTATGTATCAAGGGGCGCCGGTCTCCGTCACATGCCGAGCTTCTGCCCCCTGAGCAGGAACCACGACGTCACCGCGGTGGCGAACAGGACGACGGAGCCCACCGCGGCAGCCGCCTGGAAGCCGTGCGTGAAGGCCTCCTGGGCGGAGGAGATCAGCGCGGTTGCCTGGTCGTGCGGCAGGGTCTTCGCCGTCTCGACGGCGCCGCCGAGCGACTCATGGGCCGCGACGGCGGCGTCGGCGGGGACCCCGTGCGGGATGGAGAAGCCCCGGTAGATCCCGGTGACCACGGAGCCGAGCAGGGCGATCCCCAGCGCCGTACCCAGTTCGTACGCGGTCTCGGACACGGCGGACGCCGCGCCCGCCTGGTCCTTGGGGACGCTGGAGAGCAGGACGTCGGAGGTCACGGTGAAGGCCAGGCCCGCTCCGAGCCCGCCGAAGAACAGGGCAAGGCCCAGCCCCACCACACCGGTCGAGGCACTGACCCACACACAGCCCGCGAGGGCCACCGCGACCGCCGTCAGACCGCCGGCCACCGCGCTGCGGACCGAAGCCCGGCGTGCCACGTAGCCGGCCATCAGCCCGGTGCCGACCGCTCCCACCGCGGCGGGGAGTTCGATCAGCCCGGCGGCCAGCGGGGAGCGCCCCTGCACCAGCTGGAGGAACTGCGAGAGGAAGAAAACCAGACCGGAGAGGCCGAGAATGGTCAGCAGATCGGCCAGGACCGCGCCGGAGAAGCCGCGGTGGTGGAAGAGCCGCATGTCGAGCAGCGGCGATTCCAGGGTCAGCTGGCGACGGGAGAACCAGAGCAGGGCCAGCACACCGACGAGCCCGGCCGCCAGGTTGTCCCAGTGGAAACCGTTGGCCGCCGCCTCCTTCACCGCGTACACCACGGCCATCACGCCGACCAGTGAGAGGCCCACACTGGGCAGGTCCCACGGGCCGGGGTGCGGGTCGCGCGACTCGGGCAGCACCTTGATGCCGACCAGGACGAGCACCAGCATCACCGGCAGGTTGATGAGGAAGACCGAGCCCCACCAGAAGTTCTCCAGCAGGAACCCGCCGACCACCGGGCCGACCGCGGTACCGGCCGAAGCGGCCGCGCCCCAGATCCCGACGGCGAGGCTGCGCTCCTTCGGGTCGTGGAAGATGTTGCGGATCAGCGCGAGGGTGGACGGCATCAGCGTGGCGCCCGCGACGCCGAGCAGCGCCCGGGCGGCGATCATCATCTCGGGGCTGTTCGCGTAGGCGTTCAGCACGGAGACCCCGCCGAAGGCGACAGCACCGCTGAGCAGCAGTTTCTTGCGGCCGATCCGGTCTCCGAGGCTGCCCATGGAGACCAGCAGCCCCGCGATGACGAACGAGTAGATGTCGCCGATCCACAGCAGTTGGGTGCCCGACGGCTTGAGGTCCTCGCTCAGGAAGGGTGTCGCCAGGCCGAGCACCGTCGCGTCGACCGCGACCAGCAGCACGGCGAGTACGAGCACACCGAGGGCGAGCCAGCGGCCGGGGCCGCTGGTGGCCCCGGAGTCGTTCGTCCGCCGGGTGGTACCGGTCATTGCTCCACGCTCCGTTGTGCGCCGCCGAGCAGCAACTCGGCGATCATGTAAGAGAAGTCATTTGCCGCCACCCGGCCGTCCTGTATCGCCCAGGCGCAGGTGCCGATGAGCCCGTAGAACGCCTCGGTCAGCCAGGCGGGGGTGAGGTCGATCCGGAGCTCCCCGGCCTCCTGGCCGCGCCGGAAGAGGGCGCAGACCCGGGCGTCGAGCCGGGCCCAGCCCTCGTTCACCCCTTCGCCCTCGAAGAGTTCGTTCTCGGTGACGAGGAAGGCGAGCAGCCCGGCGGCGGGCTGGACCTCGGCGATCAGGCGCCGCAGCGCCTCCACGGCCGGTCCCTCGTCGGTCCTGGCCGCGTCGAGCGCTGCCTCGAACTCCGCGATGCCGAACTCCTCCAGGGCCCTGACCAGCGCGTCCCGGCCGGCGAAGTGCCGGTGGAGGGTGGCCCTGCCGATGCCGGCGGCCCTGGCGACCTCGTCCATGGTGGCGGTCGCCTTACGGGTGAGCAGGGTGGCGGCGGTGCGCAGCACCTGGTCCCGGTCGACAGTCATGAGACAACCATAACCACAATGAGACAGCCATGTCTCACCGAGATCGGCCAGTAGCATGGGCGCGATACGCCGGTCCGACGGAAAAATTCGATGACACTCCGACGGACTCCGACGGAACTCCGACGGCGCTTCGTCGGAACTCGACCATTCAAGGAGCGGTTCGTGCGAGACATCGCTGTGTTCAGCGGTAGCGCCCACCCCGAATTGGCCGAGGAGGTCACCGCGCATCTGGGCGTACCCCTGAGCCCGGTGCGGGTCAACCGGTTCGCCAACGACTGCCTGGAGGTCCAGCTCCAGGCCAACTGCCGTGAACGCGACGTCTTCCTGATCCAGCCCCTGGTCACCCCGGTGCAGGAGAACCTTGTCGAGCTGCTGCTGATGTGCGACGCGGCCCGTGGCGCGTCGGCCGGCCGGATCACCGTGGTGATGCCGCACTACGCCTACGCCCGTTCGGACAAGAAGGACGCGCCGCGGATCTCCATCGGGGGCCGGCTGGTGGCCGACCTGCTGGTGAACTCCGGGGCGAGCCGGGTGCTGGCGCTGACCCTGCACTCGCCCCAGGTGCACGGGTTCTTCTCGGTGCCGGTGGACCATCTGCACGCCCTGCGCGAGCTGGCCGCGCACTTCCGCGGCTACGACGTCTCGCGCACCACGGTCGTCTCGCCGGACCTCGGCAACGCCAAGGAGGCGGCGGCCTTCGCGCGGATGCTGGGCGTACAGGTGGCGGCGGGCGCCAAACAGCGTTTCGCCGACGACCGGGTGGCCATCAGCTCCGTCATCGGCGAGGTCGCGGGGCGCGACGTCATCGTGCTGGATGACGAGATCGCCAAGGGCAGCACCGTACTGGAACTCCTCGACCGGCTCCGCGAGTTGGGAGCCAGGTCGATCCGGGTGGCCTGTACGCACGGGCTCTTCGCCGCCGGAGCGCTCAGGCGGCTCTCGGACCAGCCCGATGTGCTGGAGATCGTCTGCACGAACACCGTGCCGATACCGCCCGGTGAGCACACCGACAAGCTCACGGTCCTCTCCATCGCCCCGGCGCTGGCCGAGGCGATGCGGCGGATCCACAACGGCGAATCCGTGAGCGCGCTCTTCGACCCGTCCTGAGCGCGTGAGGCGAAGACCGGCTCCGGGCCGTCAGTGCCAGGGCAGTTTCGCCCGCTCCTCCCAGTACGCGGCGGGCTCCTCCCGCAGTCCGGCCAGCCGCTCCAGCTGCTCGTCGCCGACGTCGGCCACCGCCGCGTGCAGGTTGGCCGACAGCTGTACGGCGGTGGCCGCCCCGGAGAGCACCACCGTCGCCCAGGGCCGGCGCAGGATCGCGGCCAGCGCGACGGCGTCGGGGGTCGTACCGGTCTCCTCGGCGATGTCCCGCAGCGGGGCGGGCGCGGCGCGGCCGGCGAGACGGCCGTTGGCCACCGCCTCCTTGACGATCACGGAGAGCCCCGCCTCGTGGGCCTCCGCCAGTGCCTCTCCCACCGAGGGGTCCAGCAGGTTGTAGGTGCTCTGCACCGCGCGGAAGAGCGGTTCGCCGTCGACCGTGACGCCGAGCGCGGCCCGGACGGTGTCCGCCTGGGCGGGGCCGCTGGTGGAGAACCCGATGGTCACCCCGTCCGCCGCGAGTGCGGCAAGCCGGGCGTGCAGTCCGGTGTCGGTCAGGGCCGGACTGTCGGCGGTCAGGGAGTGGATCTGGTAGAGGTCGAGCCGTTCCCCGAGCAGCGTCCCGGTCTCGGTGCGCTGCCGGTCGAAGGTGGCGGCGCTGTGGTCCTTGACCTCGTGGACCTCGGCGTCGGTGCGCCAGTCGGCGGTGTAGGTGTACCCCCACTTGCTGCCGATCACGACGTCCTGGACGGCGGGCCTGGCGTGCAGCCACTCGGCGAGGAACTCCTCGGCACGGCCGTAGGAGCGCGCGACGTCGAAGTAGCGCACGCCCTGCGCGTAGGCGGCGTCCAGGAGTTCATGCGTACGGGCGAGCATGGTCTCCGGGGTGCGGTCGGCGGGCAGGTCCTGGTCGCGGCCGAGGTTGATGTAGCCCGGCCTGCCCACGGCTGCCAGACCGAGTCCGATGTGGGCCGTGGGGGTGGTCGCTGCCGTGAGGCGGGCGAAGGGCATCGGGGGCTCCCTGCGCGGTTCGGGGGATGCGGTCCCTGACACCCCTACCCACGATCACGCACGACAGCGCCCGGCACCCGGGTGGAGGTGCCGGGCGCTGTCGGCCCCGGTGGCGGAGCGGAAGAGCTACTTCTTCGCCGCTGCCCAGGCGTGCTGGATGACCAGATTCGCCTTGACCTCGATGAGCTGTGCCGCGACCGCCGAGGGTGCGGTGCCGCCGCGACCGCTGCGGGAGGCCAGCGCGCCGGGGACGTCGAGCACCGTACGGACCTCGGGGGTCAGATGCTCGGAGATCTTCGCGAACTGCTCGTCCGTGAGCTGGTCGAGCTCGACGCCGTGCCGCTCGCACTCCTTGACGCACTCACCGGCGACCTCGTGGGCGACCCGGAACGGCACACCCTGCCTGACCAGCCACTCGGCGATGTCGGTGGCGAGCGAGAAGCCCGCGGGCGCCAGCTCCTCCAGCCGCTCGCGGTGCACGGTCAGGGTCGCCATCATGCCGGTGAAAGCGGGAAGCAGGACCTCCAGCTGGTCGCAGGAGTCGAAGACCGGCTCCTTGTCCTCCTGGAGGTCGCGGTTGTACGCGAGCGGCAGCGCCTTGAGGGTGGCAAGCAGCCCCGTCAGATTGCCGATCAGCCGGCCGGACTTGCCGCGCGCCAGCTCCGCGATGTCCGGGTTCTTCTTCTGCGGCATGATCGACGAGCCGGTCGAGAAGGCGTCGTGGAGGGTGACGAAGGAGAACTCCTTCGTGTTCCAGATGATGATCTCCTCGGCGATCCGGGAGAGGTTGACGCCGATCATCGCCGTGATGAAGCCGAACTCGGCGGCGAAGTCCCGCGAGGCGGTGCCGTCGATCGAGTTTCCGGCCGAGCCGCGCTCGAAGCCGAGGTCCGCCGCGACCGCTTCGGGGTCGAGCCCCAGCGAGGACCCGGCGAGCGCCCCCGACCCGTACGGCGAGACCGCGGTGCGGTCGTCCCACTGGCGCAGCCGCTCGGCGTCCCGGGCCAGCGACTGGACGTGGGCCAGCACATGATGGGCGAAGAGGACGGGCTGGGCGTGCTGGAGGTGGGTGCGGCCGGGCATCGCCACGTCCGGGTGCGCCTCGGCGAGGCCGACCAGCGCGTCCTGGAGACCGGCGATCAGACCGCCGATGGTCCGGGCGTGGTCGCGGAGGTACATCCGGAAGAGGGTGGCGATCTGGTCGTTGCGGGACCGGCCCGCCCGCAGCTTGCCGCCGAGGTCTGGACCGACGCGCTCCAGGAGTCCGCGCTCCAGCGCGGTGTGGACGTCCTCGTCGGCGACGGTGCCGGTGAACGATCCGTCGGCGACGTCCGCAGCCAGCCGGTCGAGTCCGTCCTGCATCCGGTCCAGTTCGTCCACCGTGAGCAGCCCGGCCGTGTGCAGCGCGCGGGCGTGGGCGCGGGAGCCGGCGATGTCGTACGGGGCGAGCCGCCAGTCGAAGTGGACGGAGGCGGACAGCTGGGCCAGCGCCTCGGCGGGGCCGTCGGCGAATCGGCCGCCCCAGAGCCGGACGTCACCGGTGTTGCTGCTCACTGAGTTGCTCCTCAAGAGGGTCGGGATGCGCGGCAGCCCCCAAGGCCTCAAGGCCAGGGGGGACCCCCACCCCGCCGCGGAGGATCGGGGAGGCGGCCGCCGTACGAGTCGGGTCGGGTCGGGTCAGCCCAGGTCGCGCTTGGCCGCGATCTTCGCGGAGAGGCCGAAGATCTCGATGAAGCCCTGCGCCTTGGACTGGTCGAAAGTATCGCCCGAGTCGTAGGTCGCCAGGTTGAAGTCGTACAGGGACTCACTGGACTTACGGCCGGTG
Source organism: Streptomyces sp. NBC_01197 (assembly GCF_036010505.1). Classification (NCBI taxonomy): domain Bacteria; kingdom Bacillati; phylum Actinomycetota; class Actinomycetes; order Kitasatosporales; family Streptomycetaceae; genus Streptomyces; species Streptomyces sp. NBC_01197. The sequence goes on along the minus strand of NZ_CP108569.1, from coordinate 6,427,609 downwards.
ACGGTGGCGCGGCCGCCGTGCATCGTCATCCGGATGTCGCCTGTGACGTGCTGGTTGGCCTCGTTGATGAAGCCGTCCAGGGCGCGCTTGAGCGGGGAGAACCACAGGCCGTCGTAGACCAGCTCGCCCCAGCGCTGCTCGACCTGCCGCTTGTATCGGGCCAGTTCGCGCTCGACCGTGACGTTCTCCAGCTCCTGGTGGGCGGTGATCAGCGCGATGGCGCCGGGCGCCTCGTAGATCTCCCGGGACTTGATGCCGACGAGCCGGTCCTCGACCATGTCGATCCGGCCGATGCCCTGGGCGCCGGCCCGCTCGTTGAGCTGCTGGATCGCCTGCAGGACGGTGACCGGGCTGCCGCCGATGGCTACCGGGACGCCCGCCTTGAAGGAGATGACGACCTCGTCGGCCTCGCGCGGCTCCGCCGGGTTCGCCGTGTACTCGTACACGTCCTCGATCGGCGCGTTCCAGATGTCCTCGAGGAAGCCCGTCTCGACAGCGCGTCCGAAGACGTTCTGGTCGATGGAGTACGGGGACTTCTTGGACGTCGCGATCGGGAGGTCCTTCGCCTCGCAGAAGGCGATGGCCTTGTCGCGGGTCATCGCGTAGTCACGGACCGGCGCGATGCACTTGAGGTCGGGGCCGAGCGCGGTGATGCCGGCCTCGAAGCGGACCTGGTCATTGCCCTTGCCGGTGCAGCCGTGGGCGACCGTGGTGGCGCCGTGCTTCCTGGCGGCGGCGGCGAGGTGCTTGACGATGGTCGGCCGGGAGAGCGCCGAGACCAGCGGATAGCGGTCCATGTAGAGCGCGTTGGCCTTGATCGCCGGGAGGCAGTACTCCTCGGCGAACTCGTCCTTGGCGTCGGCGACCTCGGCTTCGACCGCACCGCAGGCGAGCGCGCGCTTGCGGATGACGTCCAGGTCCTCGCCGCCCTGGCCGACGTCCACCGCAACGGCGATGACCTCGGCGCCCGTCTCCTCGGCGATCCAGCCGATGGCGACAGAGGTGTCCAGGCCTCCCGAGTAGGCGAGTACGACGCGCTCGGTCACGGGCTTCTCCTTACGGGGCGATCACTGGTAGGCATAACTATGCAATGTTCCGTATGCCTTGTCAAAAGTGCTGGTGAGAGACGCCCCCGAGAAGCCATCAAATGAGCCCGGGAAAGTTTTTGCCGTGAACCATGGACTGGAGGGGTGCGCTCCGCTTAGTTTCTAGACATGCCTGGACAGGTTCATAAGCATCACCGCATCTCCCGCATCCTCGCCGAGGAGATCCGCGCCGGAGTGCACGCCGACGGCAGCAAGCTGCCGGGCGAGCACACCCTGCGGGAGCGCTTCGGGGTCAGCCGCACCACCGTGCGGCAGGCCCTGAACGAGCTCGGCGAGCAGGGACTGATCGCCACCCACGCCGGAATCGGCTCGTTCGTCACCTTCGACGGGACCCCCCTGGACAACCGGCTCGGCTGGACCCAGGCCCTCGCCGACCGGGGCACTGAGCTGACCACCGATGTGCTCCGGTTCGAGACGGTCACCGATCAGCCGCTCGCCGCCGAACTCGGTCTGGCGACGGCCGAGTTCATCGCGCTGGACCGGGTCAGGCGGCTGCCCGGCGGGCACGGCATCTCGCTGGAGCGCAGCCGGGTGCCCTCGGTCGGCGCGCTCGCCGGACTGCCCGAACGCGGCCTGGAGGACGGTTCGCTGCACAAGGCGCTCGTCGCCGCGGGCCGGATCGCCGACTCCGGCGAGGCCCGGATCTCGGTCTCCGGTATCAGCGGGGCCGACGCCGCGACGCTGCACCGCTCGCCCGGTGAGGCGTTCCTCCACCAGTCCCAGGTGTTCCGGGCCGCGGACGGCTCCGTGGTGGAGCAGGTCACCAGCCTGCTCGACCCGTCCAGGTTCCAGCTGCACGTACGCACCACCGGCCGAGGAGGCCACGCATGACCGACCCGCACCTGCTCGACCGCGCCCTCGGCGCCTTCTACGGCCTCGCGCTCGGGGACGCCCTGGGCATGCCCACCCAGGTGATGTCCCGCGAGGACGTCGTACGGGTCTACGGCAGCATCACCGGCTTCGAACCCGCACAGCACGACAACCCGGTCAGCGCCGGGATGCCAGCGGGCTCGGTCACCGACGACACCGACCAGGCGGTCATCGTGGGCGGGCTGCTCGTGGCGGGCGGCGGGCACATCGACCCGCTCCGGTTCGCCGCGGAGCTGCTCGCCTGGGAGAAGGAGATGAAGGCCAAGGGCTCCTTCGACCTGCTGGGGCCCTCCACCAAGGCGGCTCTCGACGCGGTGGCGGGCGGGGCCGACATCAAGGAGGCCGGCAAGTACGGCACCACCAACGGCTCCGCCATGCGCGTCACCCCCGTCGGCATCGCGACCGGCCTGGAGCCGCTGCCGCGCTTCCTCGACCGGGTGGTGGAGTCCTGCCAGGTCACGCACGATACGAACGTGGGTATCGCGGGCGCGGCGGCCGTCGCGGCAGCGGTGAGCACCGGTGTCGCGGGGGGTACGCTCGACGACGCCTTCGCGGCGGCGGTCACCGCGGCCCGCGAGGGCGCCACACGGGGCAACTGGATAGCCGGGGCGGACATCTCCGCCCGGATCTCCTGGGCCCGCGAGCTGGTGCGCGGACTGGACGAGGCCGAGGCCGTCGACCGTATCGTCGCACTCATCGGCACCAGCGTGGCCAGCCAGGAGTCCGTCCCCGCGGCCTTCGCCGTCCTGGCGCTGACCGGTGGCGACCCCTGGCGCAGCACCCTGCTCGCCGCCAATCTCGGCGGTGACAGCGACACGATCGGGGCCATCGCGGGCGCAGTCGCCGGGTCCGTGAGCGGGCTGGCGGGGCTGCCCCCCGACGCCGTACGCACGCTCCGGGCCGTCAACGGGCTCGCACTGGAGCCGCTGACCGAGCGGCTCCTCGCGCTCCGCTGAGCCCCCGCCCCTATTCCGCAACGCACCCGTTCCCGCTACGCACCCATTTCCGCTACGCACCGTGCAAGGAGGTTCCGTCATGACCGCTTCGACGAAGAACGTTCGCGTCGGCACCGTGGAGACCCGGGGGATCGAACCGGTCCCCGAGAGCGAACGCCATGGCCACGCCGGCCAGATGTTCTGGACCTGGTTCGCCGCCAATATCTCGCTGCTCGGGCTGCCCCTCGGTGCGACGCTTGTCGCCTTCCGCGGCCTGAACATCTGGCAGGCGGCGCTGGTCGCCGTCGTCGGTTCGTTCGGCTCGTTCGCGCTGGTCGGCGCGTTGAGCATCGCGGGCCAGAAGGGCGGAGCCCCCGCGCTCACGCTGTCCAGGGCGGTCTTCGGGCAGCGCGGCAACGCGGGTCCGACCCTGATCACCTGGCTGAGCCGGGTGGGCTGGGAGACGATCACGACGACCACCGCCGCGTACGCACTCCTGGCGCTGCTCGGGGTCGCGTTCGGGGTGCACAAGAACACCGTGCTGACCGTGGTCTGCCTGCTGGTCTTCATCGCCTGCACCCTGCTGATCAGCGGCCTCGGCCACGCCACCATCATGTGGATCAACAAGTGGGCCACGGTCCTCTTCGGTGTGCTGAACCTGATCGTGATGGGCTTCCTGGTCGCGACCGTCGACTGGTCCAAGGTGCTGCACGCTCCGACCGGTCCCACCAGCGGTGTCATCGCGGGGATCGGGTTCATCGCTGCGGGCACCGGCATCGGCTGGGCCAACGCGGGCGCGGACTACGCCCGTTACCTCCCACGCTCGGTGCCGGGCTCCCGGCTGATCAGCGCGTCCGCCTTCGGCGCCGGTATCCCGCTGGTCCTGCTGATCTCGCTGGGATCGCTGCTCACCGCGGGCGATCCGACGCTCGCCACGGCGTCGGACCCGGTCGCCGCCATCAACGCGATGCTGCCGTCCTGGATGGCGATCCCGTACCTGATCGCGGCGTTCGGCGGCCTCCTGATGTCCAACCACCTCTCCACCTACTCGGCCGGCCTCACAATGATCACGCTGGGACTGAAGGTGCCGCGGGCCGCGGCGGTGCTCGTCGACGTCGTCCTGATGTTCCTCGGCGGCATCTACTTCATGCTGATCGCCGGTGACTTCTACGGCCCCTTCTCCACCTTCCTGACCCTGCTGGCCGTGCCGATCTCGGCGTGGATCGGGGTGATCGCGGTGGACACGCTGCGCGGCCGTACGTACGACGACCAGGCCCTGATGGACACCACCCGTACCAGCCGCTACTGGTACACCGGCGGCTTCCGGCTGCCCGCGGTCCTCGCCTGGGTCGCCGCGATCGTGGGCGGGCTCCTCTTCACCGAGGCGTCCACCGGCAAGGACGACGTCTGGTTCTCCGGTCCGCTGGCCGGGAGCTGGTTCGGCACCAACGGACTGGGCTGGGCCGTCTCCATGGGCGTCGGCGCCGCCGTCTATCTGCTGGCCGGACGCCGCTCCCCGGTGACCGCCGCCCCCGAGCCCGCCCTTGAGGAGGCCGTCCGATGAACCCCCGTCTGGTCCTCGCCGGAAACGTCATCGTCGATCTGGTGATCGGGATCCCCGCGCTGCCCGAGCGGGGCGGCGACGTCATCGGCTCGCACGCGTCCCGGACGGCGGGCGGCGGATTCAACACCCTGGTCGCTGCCAGCAGACTGGGCACGGAGGCGGTGTACGCGGGGCTGCACGGTACGGGCCCGAACGGCGATCTCGTACGGGAGGCGCTGGCCGCGGAGGGCGTGCGTACCGTGCTGCCGGTCCGCGAGGACGGCGACACCGGCTTCTGCGTCGCTCTGGTGGACGCCGGTGGCGAGCGGACGTTCGTGACCAGCTTCGGGGTCGACGCGCGGCTGACCGCGGCGGAACTGGCCGTGGTGACCGGGCGGCTCAGGGACGGGGACACGGTCCAGCTTTCCGGGTACGGCCTGGTCATGCCGGTGAACGGCCCGCTGCTCGCCCGCTTCACCGCCGGGCTGCCCGCCGGGGTCACGGTCTGCTTCGACCCGGGGCCACTGGTCGCCGACATCCCCGGGGAGATCCTCGGCCCGGTCCTGGCCCGGACCGACTGGCTCAGCTGCAACGCCCGCGAGGGACGGCTGCTGACCGGGCACGAGGATCCGCACCTGGCCGCCGCCGCGCTGCGCGAGCGGCTCACCCCTGGAGCGGGAGTGCTGGTGCGCGCCGACAAGGACGGCTGCCTGCTGGCGGCGCCCGGTGCGCAGCCGGTCCACGTTCCGGGCTTCCCGGTGGACGCGGTCGACAGCAACGGGGCGGGCGACGCCCATGTCGGGGCCTTCCTCGCCCTGCTCGGCCGGGGGCTCGACCCGCTGTCGGCGGCGCGTGGCGCCAACGCGTCGGCGGCCTTCGCGGTGACCCGACGCGGCCCGGCGACCGCACCCGGTCTCGCGGAGCTGGTGGCTTTCCTCGGTGACGACCCGCTCGCCGGGCGGCTGGCCGCACTGCCCGCCCGGTCGATGTAAGTACCACATAACGAGACGGGATTGCGGCGGAGTGCGCGAGGAGCGTTGCATCACTCAGGTGCAGAACGAACAGCAGAACGAACAAGTGATCCAGGAATCCACCGGTCCGACCGGCCCTTCCGGTCCCGCCCGTACGTCCGAACCCGGTGCCACCGACTCCGGTACACCCCACTCCGGTACGGCCGACTCCGGCGCCACCGACCGCGCGGCCCGTCGCGCCGTCACGGTTTTCCCCGTACTCGTCCTGGTGGCGGGGGCGATAGGTCTCGCTTCACCGGGCACCTTCGCCGGGTGGAGCCTCTCCGTCCCGTATCTGCTGGGCGTGGTCATGTTCTGCATGGGGCTGACCATGACCAAGGTGGACTTCCAGGGGGTCGCGAAACGGCCGTGGGCTGTGGCGCTCGGGCTGGTCGCACACTATGTGATCATGCCGGGACTCGGCTGGCTGATCGCCCATGTCCTCGGCCTCTCCCCGCAGTTGGCAGCCGGCGTCATCCTGGTCGGCTGCGCGCCGAGCGGCACGGCGTCCAACGTGGTCACCTATCTGGCGCGCGGCGATGTCGCCCTCTCCGTCTCGGTGGCCACCGTCTCGACGGTCCTCGCTCCGCTGGTGACGCCGCCGCTGACGCTGCTGCTCGCGGGCGCCTACCTGCCGGTCGACGCGGGCTCGATGATGACCGACATCCTCAAGACGGTGCTGCTGCCGGTGCTCGCGGGGCTGGCGGTGCGGTTCCTGGCGGGCCGTTACGTGAACCGGGTCCTTGGCGCGCTGCCCTGGCTCTCCGCCGTCACCGTATCGGTCATCGTCGCGGTCGTGGTGGGCGGCAGCGCTACGGCGATCAAGTCGGCGGCGGCGATGGTGCTGCTCGCCGTGGTCCTCCACAACGGCCTCGGGCTGCTGCTCGGGTACGGAGCGGGCAAGGCAGCCGGTCTCGGGAAGCCGGGGAGCCGGGCCATGGCCTTCGAGGTGGGCATGCAGAACTCGGGCCTGGCCGCTTCCCTGGCCACCGCCCACTTCAGCCCGTTGGCGGCGCTGCCCGCGGCGATCTTCTCGGTCTGGCACAACGTGTCCGGGGCGCTGGTCGCGGCCTGGATGTCGTACCGGTCCCGGAAGGCCGGGAACGCCGCCTAGTACGCCTGGCCCGGTGAGAGGGCACCGCGGACCACTGCCCGCACACCGCCACTGGACCGTACGGAGCAGCAGAGAGGGCGGGATGCCGAGCCGCCGCATACGGTCCGGACCATGCGCAGATTCCTGGTGGCAGGTTCGGTTCTGCTGGCCGTCGCGGGTTCTCTCGCGGCCGTTCCCGCCGGTGACGGTCCGCTGCCCGAACAGCTCGCCGACACCGGCGGCGGCTCCCAGCTGATCACCGTGGAGGCCGCGGCCCCGCACTCCACCACCGGCAGGCTGACCTGGTGGGACCTGCGCGACGGCAGCTGGCACCAGGCAGGCTCCGCGGCGGCCCGCTTCGGCGCGAAGGGGCTGGCCGACGGCGCGAAGCGCAGACAGGGCACGGCCACCACACCCACCGGCGTCTTCGACCTGCCGTACGCCTTCGGGATCAAGGCGGCCCCGGCCGGGACCCGTTACCCCTACCGGGCGGTCAACTCGGATTCGTGGTGGTGCGAGGACAACTCGTCCCGTGCGTACAACCGCTGGGTGGACCCGCTACCCGCGGACTGCCGGGCCGGTGACGCGGAGCGGCTGGGCAACTATCCGACGCAGTACGCCCGGGCGTTCGTCATCGGGTACAACTACGCGCGGCCGGTGCACGGCCGGGGTGCCGGGATCTTCCTGCATGTCAACGGCAGTGGCGCGACCGACGGTTGTGTGTCCGTACCGGCGGCCGCGGTCGACCGGATCCTCAGCTGGGCCGTCCCCGGGCGCCGTCCGCACATCGCGATCGGCACCCGGTCGGGGCCGACCGCCCTGACCCGTTACTGACGCCCAGGGACGCCCAGCGGCGTCCCAGGGATTGGCCGACGCCCTGGGGCCCGCTGTTGCTCGGCGCGGCTCAGCGCGGGTTCTGCGCCAGCCGCAGGAGGTGGTCCGCGAGCGCCTGGCCGCCCGCCGGGTCCCGGCTGATCAGCATCAGCGTGTCGTCCCCGGCGATCGTGCCCAGGATGTCGTGCAGTTCGGCCTGGTCGATGGCCGACGCGAGGAACTGGGCCGCGCCGGGCGGAGTGCGCAGCACCACCAGATTCGCCGAGGCCTCCGCCGAGATCAGCAGCTCGGATGAGAGTCTGCGCATCCGCTCCTCCTTGGCGGACTCGCCGAGCGGCGCGTGTGGTGTGCGGTAGCCGCCCTCGCTGGGCACCGCGTAGATCAGCTCACCACCGGTGTTGCGGATCTTCACGGCGCCCAGTTCGTCGAGGTCGCGGGAGAGCGTCGCCTGGGTGACGCTCAGCCCGTCGTCGGCGAGGAGCCTGGCGAGCTGGCTCTGCGAGCGCACCGGCTGCCGGTTGAGGATGTCCACGATCCGGCGGTGGCGGGCGGTCCGGGTCTGCGGGACCGAGGGCCCGCCGTGCTCGGTGTCCTGCGCCTCGTGCTCGGTCTGCTGCGCGTCGGTCATCGTCGCCTCACTCTGCGGATCACTCTTCCCCGTCGGCCTGGTCGAGAACGCCGGGCAGCGCCTGAAGGAACGCGTCCACGTCGTGGTCACCGATGATCAGCGGCGGCATCAGCCGTACGACATCGGGGCTGGTCACGTTCACCAGGAAGCCTGCGTCCTGAGCCGCCTGCTGCACCCGGTGCGCGCGGGACTCGGTGAGCACGATACCCAGCAGCAGTCCGGCGCCGCGGACCTGCCCGACCAACGGGTGCCCCAGCGCCTCGATTCCGGTGCGCAGCTTCTCGCCCGTGCGCTTCACCCGGTCGAGGATTCCGTCCGCCGCGATCGTGTCGAGCACGGCGAGTCCGGCGGCGCACGCCACCGGGTTGCCGCCGAAGGTGGAGCCGTGCTGACCGGGCTGCAGCAGTTCGGCAGCCGCCCCGAACGCCACGGCCGCGCCGAGCGGGAGCCCGCCGCCGAGCCCCTTGGCGAGCGTGACGACATCGGGCTCGACCCCTTCGTGCGCCTGGTGCTCGAACCAGTGGCCCGTGCGCCCGATCCCCGTCTGCACCTCGTCGAGCACCAGCAGCGTGCCGGTGGCGCGGGTGATCTCCCGGGCGGCCCTGAGGTAGTCCGCGGGCGGGACGACGGCGCCGTTCTCGCCCTGGACCGGTTCGATGATGACGAATGCGGTGTTCTCCGTGACGACCGCGCGCAGGGCTTCCGCGTCGCCGTACGGGACATGGGTGACCACACCGGGCAGCGGCTCGAAGCCGTTCTGCTTGGCTGGCTGGCCGGTGAGCGAGAGCGCGCCCATGGTCCGGCCGTGGAAGGCGCCCTGGGTGGCGACCATGTGCGTACGCCCGGTGAGCCGGCCGATCTTGAAGACCGCCTCGTTGGCCTCGGCCCCCGAGTTGGCGAAGTACACGCGGCCCGCGCGGCCGAAGACCTGGAGCAGCCGTTCGGCGAGCGCGACGGGCGGTTCGGCGATGTAGAGGTTGGACACATGGCCGAGCGAGGCGATCTGCCGCGAGACGGCCTCGACGACCGCGGGGTGGGCGTGGCCGAGCGCGTTGACCGCGATGCCGCCGACGAAGTCGGTGTACGCGGTGCCGTCGGCGTCCCACACGGTGGCGCCCTCGCCGCGTACCAGGGAGAGCTTCGGCGTGCCGTAGTTGTCCATCAGAGCGCCCTGCCAGCGCTGTGCGAGTTCCTGGTTGCTCACGACTCCCCCTCGGTGGCGCCAGTGGTTTCCGTATCGGTGTCCGGCACGACCATCGTGCCGATGCCCTCATCGGTGAAGATCTCCAGCAGGATCGCGTGCTGGACCCGCCCGTCGATGACGCGGGCGGTGGTGACTCCGTTGCGCACGGCGAAGAGGCAGCCCTGCATCTTGGGGACCATGCCGCTGGCCAGCTCCGGAAGGAGCTTCTCCAGTTGCTTCGCCGTGAGCCTGCTGATGACGTCGTCGCTGTTGGGCCAGTCCTCGTAGAGGCCCTCGACATCGGTGAGGACCATCAGCGTCTCGGCGTTCAGCGCGGCGGCCAGTGCGGCGGCCGCCGTGTCGGCGTTGACGTTGAAGACGTGGTTGTCATCGGCGCTGCGGGCGATGGAGGAGACGACGGGGATACGGCCGTCGTCGAGCAGCGCCTCGATCGCGCCGATGTCGATTCCGGTGATCTCGCCGACCCGGCCGATGTCGACGGCCTCGCCGTCGATCTGCGGGAAGTGCTGGACGGCTGTGATCGTGTTCGCGTCCTCGCCGGTCATGCCGACCGCGAACGGGCCGTGCTGGTTGAGCAGTCCGACGAGTTCGCGCTGCACCTGGCCCGCGAGGACCATCCGTACGACGTCCATCGCCTCGGGCGTCGTCACCCGCAGCCCGGCCTTGAACTCACTGACCAGGCCGTGCCGGTCGAGCTGTGCGCTGATCTGCGGGCCGCCGCCGTGCACGACGACCGGCCTGAGTCCGGCGTGCCGCAGGAAGACGACATCCTGGGCGAAGGCGGCCTTCAGCTCATCGTCGATCATGGCGTTGCCGCCGAACTTGATGACGACGGTCTTGCCGTGGTGGCGCGTCAGCCAGGGCAGCGCCTCAATGAGGGTCTGCGCCTTGGGGAGCGCGGTGTGCTTGCGGGTGCTCATGAGCTGTACGCGCTGTTCTCGTGGACGTAGTCGGCCGTCAGGTCATTGGCCCAGATCACGGCCGACTCGCCGCCCGCCGCCAGGTCCGCGGTGATCGTGACCTCGCGGTACCGCATGTCGACGAGGTCGCGGTCCTCGCCGACGGAGCCCTTCTTGCAGACCCAGACGCCGTTGATGGCGACGTTGAGCTCGTCGGGCTCGAAGACGGCGGACGTGGTGCCGATCGCGGAGAGCACCCGGCCCCAGTTGGGGTCCTCGCCGTGGATGGCGCACTTCAGCAGGTTGTTACGGGCGATGGAGCGCCCCACCTCGACGGCGTCGTCCTCGGTCGCGGCGTTGACCACCTCGATCCGGATGTCCTTGCTGGCCCCCTCGGCGTCGCCGATCAGCTGGCGGGCCAGGTCGGCGCAGACCGTACGGACGGCCTCGGCGAACTCCGCTTCACCGGGCACCACTCCGGAGGCACCTGAGGCGAGCAGCAGCACGGTGTCGTTGGTGGACATGCAGCCGTCGGAGTCGACCCGGTCGAAGGTCGTGCGGGTGGCGGCGCGCAGCGCCCGGTCCAGAACCGGGCCGTCCACGTCGGCGTCGGTGGTGAGCACGACGAGCATGGTGGCGAGGCCGGGGGCGAGCATGCCCGCGCCCTTGGCCATCCCGCCGACGCTCCAGCCGTCCCCGCCCGCGACTGCGGTCTTGTGGACGGTGTCGGTGGTCTTGATGGCGATGGCGGCCTTCTCGCCGCCGTGCGGGGAGAGTTCGGCGGCGGCCCGCTCGATACCGGGCAGCAGCTTGTCCATGGGCAGCGGCAGGCCGATGAGGCCGGTCGACGCGACCGCGACCTCGCCCGCGTTGCCGCCGAGGACTTCGGCGGCCTTCTCCGCGGTGGCGTGGGTGTCCTGGAAGCCCTTGGGCCCGGTGCAGGCGTTGGCGCCACCGGAGTTGAGGACCACGGCCCCGACGGTCCCGCCCTTGAGTACCTGCTCGGACCAGAGGACCGGTGCGGCCTTGACGCGGTTGGAGGTGAAGACTCCCGCGGCGGCCAGCCGGGGGCCGGCGTTGACCACGAGGGCCAGGTCCGGTCCGCCGCTCTCCTTGATTCCGGCGGCGATGCCCGCCGCCGTGAATCCCTTCGCTGCCGTGACGCTCACTGCATCTCCTCGTTCGCCCCGCCGCTGTGGCGGCTCGTGTCACTGCCGGCCGCGCTGTGCTGCGGCGCGGCCCCGGTCTGCCGGCGCCGTACGGCGGTTGCCCGGCCGGAGGCCGTGCGTGCGCCGCTCACGGCGCCAGTCCGATGGTGGAAAGCCCTCGGTCCTCGGGGAGTCCGAGTGCGATGTTCATGCTCTGCAGGGCGCCGCCCGCGGTGCCCTTGGTGAGGTTGTCGATGGCGCTGATGACGACGATCCGGCCGGCGGCGACGTCGTACGCGACCTGGATCTGCACCGCGTTGGAGCCGTAAACGGCGCCGGTCGACGGCCACAGCCCCTCGGGCAGCAGCTCGGCGAACGGCTCGTCCGCGAGGGCCTTCCCGTACGCCGCACGGAGCGTCTCGGCGCTCACACCGGGCTTCGCCTTCGCGGTGCAGGTGGCGAGGATGCCGCGCGGCATGGGCGCGAGGGTCGGCGTGAACGAGACGGTGACCGGCTCGCCGGCCGCCGCGCTGAGGTTCTGGATCATCTCGGGGGTGTGCCGGTGTCCCCCGCCGACCCCGTACGGCGACATCGACCCCATCACCTCGGAGCCGAGGAGGTGAGGCTTGGCCGCCTTGCCGGCGCCGGACGTGCCGGAGGCGGCGACGATCACCGCTTCGGGCTCGGCGAGGCCGGCCGCGTACGCCGGGAAGAGTGCGAGGGACACCGCTGTCGGGTAGCAGCCGGGCACGGCGATCCGCTTCGCCCCGGCGAGACCGGTCCGTCCGCCGGGCAGCTCGGGCAGACCGTACGGCCAGGTCCCCGCGTGCGGGGAGCCGTAGAACCGCTCCCAGTCCCCGGCGTGCTTCAGCCGGAAGTCGGCGCCCATGTCGACGACGAGGACATCGCCTCCGAGCTGCTCGGCCACGGCGGCGGACTGCCCGTGCGGCAGCGCGAGAAAGACAACGTCGTGACCGGCGAGAACGTCCGCGGTGGTCGGCTGGAGCACGCGCCCGGCCAGCGGCCGCAGATGCGGCTGCAGGGCGCCGATCGTCTGGCCCGCGTTGGTGTTGCCGGTGAGCGCACCGATCTCGACATCCGGGTGGCCCAGCAGCAGACGGAGGAGCTCCCCGCCGGCGTATCCACTTGCCCCTGCCACCGCTGCACGTACCGCCACCGAAACCTCCTCGTCGATGGCATGACTATACGCAAGCCTGCACTTTTATGCAATTATGCAAAGGCTGCTCGGAGGCTCGGCAGGAGCGGGAGATTCCGTCCGGCGATCCATGGCGGCCGTACGGAACCTCAGGCAGGTAAGGGTCATCCCATCCGGAGACGGACGGAGCAGGACCCGCGCCACGATGGCAGCGTCCTTGCCCGAGCAGAGGAGCCCCTTCCATGTTGCACCGTGTTCGTTCTCTCCTGCTGACCGTCCCGCTGCTGTCAGCGGGCGTCCTGATGCCGGCCGCGCCGGCTTCCCGTCAGGCGTCCACGTACGCCGCGAGGTGTTCCCCGGTGAGGGTGGAGCGGGCGGCGACCAGATCGGCTGGGGTGCCCTCGAAGACGATCCGGCCGCCGTCGTGGCCCGCGCCGGGACCGAGGTCGATGATCCAGTCGGCGTGCGCCATCACCGCCTGGTGGTGCTCGACGACGATCACCGACTTACCCGAGTCCACCAGCCGGTCGAGCAGACCGAGCAGCTGCTCGACATCGGCGAGGTGGAGCCCGGCGGTCGGCTCGTCCAGTACGTAGACGCCGCCCTTCTCGGCCATGTGCGTGGCCAGCTTGAGCCGCTGCCGCTCGCCGCCGGACAGCGTGGTGAGCGGCTGTCCGAGGCTGAGGTAGCCGAGCCCGACATCGGCGAGCCTGGTGAGGACGGCGTGCGCGGACGGTGTGCGCGCATCGCCCGCGCCGAAGAACTCCTCGGCCTGAGCCACTGACATCGCGAGCACCTCACTGATGTCGCGTCCGCCGAGGTGGTGGTCGAGCACCGACGCCTGGTACCGCTTCCCCTCGCACTCCTCACAGGTGGTCGCGACGCCGGCCATCATCGCCAGATCGGTGTAGATGACGCCCGCACCGTTGCAGTTGGGGCAGGCACCCTCGGAGTTGGCGCTGAACAGCGCGGGCTTCACGCCGTTGGCCTTCGCGAACGCCTTGCGGATCGGTTCGAGCAGTCCGGTGTACGTCGCCGGGTTGCTCCGCCGTGAGCCGCGGATCGGTTCCTGGCCGATCGACACCACACCCTCGTCGGCGTGGATCGACCCGTGTACGAGCGAGCTCTTGCCCGAGCCCGCGACGCCGGTGACGACGGCCAGCACCCCGAGCGGGATGTCGACGTCGACGTCACGCAGATTGTGCGCCGTCGCGCCACGGATCTCCAGCCTGCCGGTGGGCGTGCGCACCTTCTCCTTGAGGGTGGACCGGTCGCCGAAATGGCGGCCGGTGAGGGTGCCACCGGCCCGCAGCCCCTCGACGGTGCCCTCGAAGCAGACGGTGCCGCCCTCCGTACCGGCACCGGGGCCGAGGTCGACCACATGGTCGGCGATCGCGATGGTCTCCGGCTTGTGCTCCACGACGAGCACCGTGTTGCCGTTGTCCCGCAGCCGCAGCAGCAGGTCGTTCATCCGCTGGATGTCGTGGGGGTGCAGACCGATGGTGGGCTCGTCGAAGACGTACGTGACGTCGGTGAGCGAGGAGCCGAGGTGGCGGATCAGCTTGACCCGCTGTGCCTCGCCGCCCGACAGCGAGCCCGAGGGCCGGTCGAGCGAGAGATAGCCGAGGCCGATCTCCACGAACGAGTCGAGGGTCTGCCGCAGTTTCACGAGAAGCGGCGCCACCGAGGGGTCATCGACGCCGCGGACCCACTCGGCCAGATCGCTGATCTGCATGGCGCACGCGTCGGCGATGCTGGTCTTCCCGATCCGCGACGACCGGGCCGCCTCGGCGAGCCGGGTGCCGTCGCACTCGGGACAGACGGTGAAGGTGACCGCCCGGTCCACGAACGCCCGGATGTGCGGCTGCATCGCCTCCCGGTCCTTGGAGAGCATCGACTTCTGGACCCGGGGGATCAGCCCCTCGTAGGTCATGTTGATGCCCTCGATCTTCATCCTGGTCGGCTCGCGGCGGAGGAAGTCGTGCAGCTCCTTCTTGGTGTACTTGCGGATCGGCTTGTCCGGGTCGTAGAAGCCGGACCCGCTGTAGAGCCGGTAGTTCCAGCCGCCCGCCTTGTAGCCGGGGACGGTGATGGCGCCCTCTGCGAGCGACTTGGAGTCGTCGAAGAGCTGAGTGATGTCGATGTCGGTGACCGAGCCCCGGCCCTCGCAGCGCGGGCACATACCGCCGGTGATGCTGAAGCTGCGCCGTTCCTTCACCGTCTCCCCGCCGCGCTCCATCGTGACCGCGCCCGCTCCGCTGACCGAGGCGACGTTGAAGGAGTAGGCCTGGGGCGAGCCGATGTGCGGCTTCCCGAGCCGGCTGAAGAGGATGCGCAGCATCGCGTTGACGTCGGTCGCGGTGCCGACCGTGGAGCGAGGATCGGCGCCGATCCGCTGCTGGTCGACGATGATCGCGGTCGTCAGCCCTTCGAGTACGTCGACCTCGGGCCGCCCCAGCGGCGGCATGAATCCCTGCACGAAGGCGCTGTAGGTCTCGTTGATCAGCCGCTGCGACTCCGCGGCGATCGTCCCGAAGACCAGGGAGCTCTTACCCGAGCCGGAGACGCCGGTGAACACCGTCAGCCGGCGCTTCGGGATCTCGACGCTGACGTCCTTGAGGTTGTTCACCCGCACGCCGTGCACGCGGATCATGCCGTGGCTGTCGGCAACGTGCGCAGGCGGCTGTGCGCCCGTCCTCCTGGCCATGCTGATCGGTTCTCCATCTGTCGGGCGGTCCGCACTCGCGGTATCCGCCGGTGTCACCCGGCCAGGCCGGACTCGCTCCGGCCGGGCGGTCCGGCTCTCCCGCCGCGCGGAAGTGGAAGTGGAAAGGGGGCCTGCGCTCACTTGTCCTGAAGCAGTCCCAGGACATTACCGTCGGGGTCGGTGACCGTGGCGACCAGGCGGCCCCCGCCGACGTCGTGCGGGGGCTCCTTCACCACGGCACCGGCGGCGGTCACCTCGGCCAGCTTCGCCTCGATGTCCGGCACCTGCCAGTAGGTCACCGGCCCGGTCATGCCCTGCTCCGCACCGCCCGGCACCAGCCCGATGTGCTGGCCGCCGGTCTCGAAACCGACGTAGTACGACTCGTCGGCCACCGGCGCTACGCCGAGGAGGGCGGTGTAGACCGACTTGGCCGCCGCCAGGTCGGATACGGGGTGCAGCACGGTCTTGATGCCCTGGGTTGCTGAGCCGCTCATGGTCACTCCTGAGGTCGTGGGTCGCATCCACCCGGTGCGTGGCTGCTGACGTCCATGGAAATCACGCTAATGCGGCTCGCCGACCCCTGCTTCTCGATTCCTGACCGGTTGCCGGCCGGCCCCGTGATCGGCCTGCCCGCCCCGGACCGCCGGCCCGGCGGGGACGGCCACTGGCGGGCCCCGCCCGCGCGGGGCACCGGGCGCGCGCATGTGATCCGATGGGGACGACCGCCCTGTTGTCCAGCCGTGGAAACCAGCCGTGGAAAGAGGCGTTCGGCCATGTCCAAGGAACCGTTCCGCAGTCCGGATCTGACATCCAGGCCCTTCCGGCTGACGACCGGACACCCTATGGGCGCCGCCCCCGGGGTCCTCTATCTGGCCTGGACCGAACGGTTCGACCAGTGGTTCGCGGCCCCCGGTTCGGTACGGATGACACCCGAGGAGGGCGCGCCGTTCTTCTTCGAGACGGAGTACGCGCCCGAGCCGGGCGGCCCGGTTGTCCGGCACCCGCACTACGGCCGGTTCCTGCGGCTGGAGCGGGACCGCCTCGTCGAGGTCACCTGGGTCACGGGTGCGGGCGGCACCGAGGGCGCCGAAACCGTGGTCACCGTCGAACTCGCACCGGAGGGGGACGGGACGCTGCTGACGCTCACCCATGCGGGCTTCGCCGACGAGGAGTCCTGCGAGCGCACCGCCGACGCCTGGCCCCTGGTCCTCGAACAGCTCGACCGGCAGACCGCGCCGGCCGGCTGAGGCGACGGCACACGGGAGCGGCCGGTTCACCCCCGGCCCGGTCCGGACGCGCAGCCCTGCCGCAGCGCCGCGGCGACCAGCCCCTGAATCTCCTCGCGCGGCACACGCCGACCGGACACCGCGGCCGCTGCCGTGACAGGAGAGGTCCTGACAGGAGAGGTGCTGACAGGAAAGGCCCCTGCCGGATCACCGGGACCGGCTTCGGGTCAGCGGGCAGCTGTCTCCAGACGCAGGCTCCAGCGCCCCGGCAGACCGGTGAGGGTCGCCGTGGAGAGCGGAGGCACGTCGACGTTCCAGTACGTCGACGGCGGCGCCCGGAGCGCGTAGACCAGGGCGGCCCGGACGACGGACGGTTCGGCGACCGCGACGATGGAGCCGTCGCACGGGGGCCGGGTCTCCAGCCAGTTCCCTATCCGCGAGATGAAGCCCATCAGTGACTCCCCGCCGTGCGGGGCCGAACGCGGGTCGGAGAGCCAGACGTCGACGGCTGCCGGTTCGCGTGCCGTCACCTCCGCCAGGGTAAGCCCGCGCCACCGCCCCATGTCGCAGTCGCTGAGGGCGGGTTGGAGCAGCGGCGCGAAGCCGAGGGCGTCGCCGGTGGCGCGGCTGCGGGCGGTGGGCGAGCAGTAGCGCAGCTCGGCGGCGGCCAGCGGGACGAGGAAGCTCGCCGAGAGCTGCACCTCGTGCCAGCCGGCGCGGTCGAGAGGCCGGTCGTCGTCGAAGCGCTCGGCGAGCCGGGAGGAACTGCGTGCGGCGGCGACCAGCGTGACGCGAACGCTCATGGCCGCGATCGTGCGACCGAAACCCCGACGGGTCAAGAGGCGGCGGCAAACCGGCACCCGGGAGCGGGGAGCGGCGTACCCCGCGCCCCCTCAGCCGGGCACCTCGACCGGGCACCTCAGCCGAGCACCTCGTCGCACGCCGTACGCAATCTCCGTACCCCTTCGGCGATCTCGCCCCGCCCCGCCACCCCGGCGAAACTCAGCCGTAGATGCGGAGCGGGCGGTTCGGCGGAGAAGTACGGGCGGCCCGGTGCGATGGCGACGCCCGCGCGGAGAGCCGCGGAGACCACCGCAGCCTCGTCCGTGCCGTCGGGCAGCCGCAGCCAGAGGTGGTAGCCACCGCTGGGGATGTACGGGAGGTCCAGTTCGGGAAGACTGCTGCGGAGCGCCGCGGTGAGTGTGTCTCTGCGGCCCTTCAACTGCCCCGAGACGGACCGCAGATGGCGGTTCCACGCAGGCGATCCGACCAGCTCGACGGTGGCCTCCTGGATCGGCCGCGGGACGAAGAAGCTGTCGACGACCTGGATCGAGCGCAGCCGTTCGAACACCGGGCCGCGTGCGGCCAGCACCCCCACCCGCAGACTGGGCGAGGTCGCCTTGGTGAGCGAGCAGACATGGACGACCACACCGTCGTGGTCGTCGGTGGCCAGCGGTCTCGGCAGGGGCCCCGCGTCCTCGTGGACGAGCCTGCGGACGAAGTCGTCCTCGATGACGAACGCCCCGGCCTCCCGGGCGATGCGCAGCACCTCCGGGCGGCGGGCGTCGCTGAGGACCGCACCGGTCGGGTTCTGGAAGAGCGGCTGGCAGACGAAGACCCGGGACCCGGTGGCGCGGAACGCGTCGGCGAGCAGTCCGGGGCGTACGCCGTCAGGATCCACCGGGACCGGCACCGGCCGCAGCCCGGCCGCGCGGGCGACAGCCAGCATCCCCGGATAGGTCGGGGATTCGACGAGTACGGAGGCGCCGGGCGGGGCGAGCGCGCGCAGGGCGGTGCTGATGGCGCTCTGGCCGCCCGCGGTGACCAGGATGTCGGCCGCGGTGACCGGTCCGCCGATCCCCCGTGCGAACCACTCGCGCAGCTCGGGAATCCCGTCGACGGGGGGCCGCCCCCACGCCCCGGGCCTGCGGCCCGCCCTGGCGAGGGCGGCGGCCATCGCCTGCTCAGGCTGGAGCGAGGCGTGCAGATAGCCGCCGTTGAACTCGATGACGCCCGGCGGTGGCGCGGCGAGCGTGACCAGCACCCCGGACGCGTCCACCGCGCGGGGAGCGGCGTCGGTGGCCCCGTCGGCGCTGAGCGCGATCTCCTGCCAGGAGGTGTCGCCGGGGGCGGGGGTGTCCTCACGGGGCCGCGCCCGGAACGCTCCGGCGCCCGGGCGGGTCACGACGAGGCCCTCGGCGGCGAGCTGGGCGAGCGCCCTGGAGACGGTCACCGGGCTGACCCGGTAGGCCTCGACCATGGCCCGGCTCGACGGCAGCTTTCCATCAACCGGATAGCGATCGAGCTCCGCTTTCAAGGATTTCACCAGCTCGGTCACACTGCTACGCTCATACATGACAGCACAGAATAGCGCTACCGACGATTCATCGATAGCAGTCACCGGCAGCAGAGGTGACAGCACCGTGGGCGGGACCGGCCACACGGCTCGCAACGGCACCCTGCTGGCCGGACTCGGGGTCGTCTCCTTCTCGCTGACGTTCCCCGCGACCGCCTGGGGCCTTGAGGGCTTCGGTCCCTGGTCGCTTGTCTCCGTACGCTGCGTGCTCGCCGCTCTGCTGGCGGGCGGCGCCCTGCTCACCCTGCGTATTCCCGTCCCCGACCGGCGCCACTGGGCCGGTCTCGCCGTGGTGGGCGCCGGGGTGGTCCTGGGCTTCCCGCTGCTGACCACGCTCGCCCTGCAGACCTCCACGACCTCGCACGCCGCCGTGGTGGTGGGGCTGCTGCCGCTCACCACGGCCGTCTTCTCGGCTCTGCGGACCGGTTCACGGCCGTCCCGCGCCTTCTGGGCCGCGACCCTGGCCGGGGCAGCCGTGGTGATCGTGTTCACCGTGCAGCAGTCCGGCGGGGCCCTGTCCACGGGTGACATGTATCTCTTCGCCGCTCTGCTGATCTGCGCCGCCGGATACACCGAGGGCGGACGGCTGGCCCGCGAGATGCCCGGCTGGCGGGTGATCGGCTGGGCGCTGATCCTCTGCCTGCCGCTCGCCGTGCCGGCCGCCGCCGTGGCGCTGACGCTCGAACCCGTACACGTCACCGGCCACAGCATCGCCGGGATGCTCTGGCTGGCGGCAGGTTCCCAGTTCCTGGGGCTGGTTGTCTGGTACCGCGGCATGGCCGAGATCGGCGTCGCCAGGGCCAGCCAGCTCCAGCTCGCACAGCCGCTGCTGACCCTGGTCTGGTCGGTCCTGCTGCTCGGCGAGCACCTTCCGGTGGCCGCTCCCGTCGCCGCCGTCGCGGTCCTCGTCTGTATCGCGGTCACTCAGCGCTCCAGGACGAGATAGGACGAAAAGTCCTGATTTGCAAAGTGAGCGGTGGTTAACCCGGCGCCCCGGCCACCCGCAGGTCGGGGGTAACGTCTGAGGGCCGGGCGGGCACCGGAACCGCACGCGGTACTCGCCCGCGACGATCTGCGAAAGGCTGGATGTGACCGACATCGAACGCGTCGGAGTGGTGGGCTGTGGCCAGATGGGCGCGGGGATCGCAGAGGTCTGCGCCCGCAGCGGCCTTGAGGTGATGGTTGCCGAGACCACTGGCGAGGCTCTGGAAATCGGCCGCACCCGGCTCCACAACTCCCTCTCGAAGGCCGCCGAGCGCGGCAAGATCACCGAGGAGGAGCGCGACGCGACGCTCGGCCGGCTGAGCTTCACCACCGACCTCGGGGAGTTCGCCGACCGCGACCTCGTCATCGAGGCCGTCGTGGAGAACGAGCAGGTGAAGACGGAGATCTTCCAGGTGCTCGACCAGGTGGTGACCCGGCCGGACGCGATCCTCGCCTCCAACACCTCGTCGATCCCGCTGGTGAAGCTGGCCGTCGCCACTTCCCGGCCCGACCAGGTCATGGGCATCCACTTCTTCAACCCCGCGCCCGTGCAGCAGCTCGTCGAACTGATCCCGGCGCTGACCACGTCCGAAGAGACGGTCAAGCGCTCCGAGGCGCTGGTGCAGGGCATACTCGGCAAGCACGCGATCCGTGCGCAGGACCGCTCGGGCTTCGTGGTCAACGCCCTGCTCATCCCGTATCTGCTCTCCGCGATCCGGATGTTCGAGTCCGGCATCGCGAGCCGCGAGGACATCGACAACGGCATGGAGATGGGCTGCGCCCACCCGATGGGCCCGCTGAAACTCGCCGACCTGATCGGTCTCGACACCGTCGCGTCTGTCGCGGACTCGATGTACGCAGAGTTCAAGGAGCCGCTGTACGCCGCTCCCCCGCTGCTGCAGCGCATGGTCGACGCGGGACGGCTGGGCCGTAAGACCGGCTCGGGCTTCTACCCGTACGACTGAGCCGTACGTAGGGACATACCGACGTAAGCAGGGGGTGTGCGGGACGGGACGCGCCGCCCCCGCACGCCCCCTCTTCGCCCGGCCCGGCTAGCCGAGCCGCAGATGGTGCAGCATCAGGAGCCCCGCCGCCGTGTTGGACGCCGGGACCTCGCCACGCGCGATCATGTCCGGCACCAGCTTCAGCGGCACCCACTCACGGCGCGAGGACTCGAACGCGTCCTGCGGGCCGCCCGTCCGGATCCCCTCCTCCGACCAGTACAGATGGTGCCTGGCGTCGGAGAGGCCGTTGGACGGTTCGACGCTGAGCAGATGGCGCAGCGGACCCGGCCGCCACCCCGTCTCCTCCTCCATCTCGCGGGCCGCCGCCGCCTCGGCCGTCTCGCCGTCCTCGACCACGCCCGCGGCCAGCTCCCAGCCCCAGCTGTCCGTGATGAACCGGTGGCGCCAGAGCAGCAGCACCTCGTTCGCCTCATTGACCACGGTCGCCGCCGCGACGGCCCGCTGCCTGATCACATAGTGGTCGAGCCGGGTGCCGTCCGGGAGTGCCACATCCGCCAGATTCACCTGGAACCAGGGGTTCTTGTACACATTTCGTTCGCTTATGTTCGTCCACTGCACAGTTCTGCCACCTTCCGACAGGTCGATGGCAATATGGCAGCAGGTGCACGCTCACAGGGGAACGCGCAACGCCCCTTCGATCAGAGCGGCGGCCTCATCGGCACCGCCGAACCGGGTCCCCCGCAGATCGTCGCGTACATCGCGCAGCCGGTCCCGGAGCCGGCGCGACTCCATCCCCCGTGCCTGCACCGCCATTTCGACCGCGGTGGCCACGCCGCGGTCGGCGTCCCCCTGCCGCAGTTCGATCCGGGCGAGCACCGCCAGCCGGTGGACCCGGCCCCGGTCGTGCGCGGGGGCCGCGGCGGCGGCGACCGCCTGGGCCCTGGCGGCCGGCAGATCACCCAGCCTGAGCAGCGCCTCGGCCACCTGCACATTGACGAGTCCGGGCTGGACATAGCCGGTCTCGTCCGGCTCGGCGCCCGGCCTGATCCGCCCGGCGGCCTCCTCCGCCCGCCCGATGCAGGCCAGCGCGCTGCCGGCGTCGCCGAGATAGGCGTACGCCTTCCCCTGCATCGCATGCAGATCGCTGCCCAGCGCCGGAGTGAGCTCGCGGCCGGCCGTCCGCAGCGCCGCCTCGGCGAAGGCAACGGCCTGCCGGTACTCCCGCATGAAGAGCGCCTGGTTGACGAGGAGCGCGACGACATACGCGCCGAGCGCCCGGTCGCCACTGGCCTTGGCGAGCCGCAGCGCCTGGTGGAAGTAGCGCTGGGCCAGGCCCTGTTCGTCGGAGTCGTAGGCACAGATCCCGGCGATGGCCACCAGTCCGCCGGTGGCTCGCAGCAGTTCCCGTCCGGTGGCGTCGCTGTAGGAGCCGCGAAGCAGCGGCGCCGTCCCGGAGTTGAGGAATCCGACGATCCGGGCGCGGGTCGCGACACCGCCCGCCTTCCGGTACATCTGCTCGTAGTGCGTCCGGGCCGCCCGGAGCGTACCGGTGTCGGCGCGGCCGACCCGGCAACTGCCGCCGCGTGAGACGTCGGTGTCCTCGGGCGGGTTCTCCCACTCCCAGACCGGCAGCACCGCCGGGGTCCCGGTCACCGGGGCCGTGCCCCGCAGATGCGGGCGCTGCTGTGCGTCGGAGCGCCACAGCGCGGCCGCCCGCTCCACGAACCCGCAGAGCGCGGTGGTGTGCACGGGCGCGGGTGCGCCGGGTACGCCGAGGCCGATGTCGTCCAGCGTGACCGTACGGCGCAGCCAGGTGCCCAGGACCTCGCAGAGCAGGTCCGGCACCTGACCGCGCGGCCGCTGACCCTTCAACCAGCGGGCCACGGCGGTGTGTTCGTACCGCAGGGACATTCCGCGGGCCCTGCCTGCCCTGTTGACCCGGACGGCGAGGCCCGCATGGGACATCCCCGCCTCGTCGAGCAGGGCGTCGAGCTGGATGTTCGGCAGCATGGGGCCCTCCGGTGGCCGGGTGCGGGACAGCGTAGTGGAGCGCGGTTCACACGGGGTGTGAACGGAACGCCCGGACCGGGGCGCCCGGGTCCCTTCCTCGGGGGGAGCCGTGGCGCTTGACTGAACTGCCTCCCAGGAGGCGGCCGGGCCGTCGGCTCCCCCTCGTACAGTGCGACGGCCCGCTCCCGGCGCCACCCGCCCTGCCGGAACTGCCCGGCGCTCCGCGACAGGACGGGTGGCGCACACCGCACCGCGCCCCGGCACCGCACCACTCGCACACCGCGCCGCCCCCACCCGGCACAGCCCGGCCCCCTCTCACCTCAGAGGGCTGACCGTGCGGTACGGACCGGGTCCGGCCTGCCGAACGCCCCGCGGCGGTCGTTGCGCAGGACGAGCAGCGCCACGTCGTCGGTGATGCGGCCGCCGGTGTGCCGCAACAGCGCCCCGTGCACCCGCTGGATCACCCTGGCAGGCGCGGAAACGCCGTCGGCGGCCGCGTCGCAGAGCGCTTCCTCCAGGCGGAAGAACCGGCCGGCCGAGTCCCGCGCGTCAGTCGCCCCGTCGGTGTGCAGGAACAGCGCGTCACCGGGCAGCAGACGGCCGCACCGGTCCGCCTCGACGGCGGCGGGCAACGGGAACGTCCCCAGCGGGGGCAACGGTTCGCGCCCGCAGAGCGGTCCGGCCGACTTCCCCAGCCGGTAGGGCCACGGATGCCCGCAGTTGACCGCGGTCATCGCGCCCTCCGAGTCGATCTGCAGGAGCAGTACGGTCACGAACTCCTCGGCCGACGGATGGCCCGGCGCGGCCCCGCCCGCCGCCGGGTGCTCCTGCCGGGACCGCTCCCGCAGATGCCGTTCCAGCGCTCGTTCCAGTCTCCTCGCCACACCGGGCAGCCCCGGTTCGTCGTGCGCGGCCTCCCGGAAGCTGCCCAGCACCGCGGCGACCGCGCCGATGGCCGCCAGCCCGTGGCCGCGCACGTCACCGATCACCAGCCGCACCCCGTGCACCGTGGCCAGCGCCTCGTAGAGATCCCCGCCGACCATCGCGCCCCCGGAGGCGGAGAGCTGGCTCGCGGCAACGGCGAGACCGTCGATCCGCGCGGGCAGCGGCCTGAGCAGCACCCGCTGGGTGGCGTACGCGACGGCGCGCACCTGCCTCAACTCCCGCACCGGGCCCAGCCGGACACCCGCGAGCACATAGCCCGCCAGCGAGAGCAGCGCGGCGCTGAAGGCCAGCCGGACGGTGATGCTGTCGTCGCCGGCCGGCGACCCGACCAGCTCCCAGCCGACCACGGCGGCCAGCCCGAGCGCCGGGAGGCCGAAGACGACCGCGCCCCGCCATCCCCTGGTACGGATCACGGCCCTGGTGCGGATCATGCCGCCGGCCCCCTCGACTTGAGACCGTCCGGCAATTGGGGGCGGCCGATGATCGGGCGGGTCGATTCTGTCGGCGGTGCGTACCCGTTGGCGTACATCCGCAGCGCTTCTCACCCGAACGAGTGAGGGACGCGCCCGGAGATCCGGACACGCCCCTCAGTGGTTCCCGTACGCGGAACGGCGGTTACGCGCCGCGCAGCGCCGCCCCGGTCCGCTCCGCCGCGAGCGCGACGGCGGCGTCCCGCGCGGCGGTCGCCTCGTCGACGGTCAGCGTGCGGTCGGCCGCGCGGAAGCGCAGCGCGTACGCCAGGGACTTCTTGCCCTCGCCGATCTGCTCACCGGTGAAGACGTCGAACAGCCGTAGCGATTCGAGGAGTTCACCGGCGCCCTCGTGCAGCGCCGCCTCGACGTCCACGGCCGGTACCCCGGCGGGAACGACGAGCGCGACGTCCTGGGTCGCCACCGGGAAGGAGGAGATCCGGGGCGCGACGAGCGTGATGGCGGCCCGCTCCACCACATCGAGCTCCAGCTCCATGGCGCAGCTGCGCTCGGGGAGGTGGAACGCCTTGATGACGCGCGGGTGCAGCTCACCCGCGTGCCCGGCGAGGACTTCCGCGCCGTCCACGACGACGTACAGCGCGGCGCAGCGGCCGGGGTGCCACGGCTCGTACCGGTCACCGCGGACGATCAGCTCCACACCGGCCTCGCGGGCGACGGTACGGGCCGCCTCGACGGCGTCCGCCCAGTCGGCCGGACGGCCCTTGCCCCACCAGCCGGCCTGCTCGCGCGCCCCGGCCAGGACGGCGGCGACCCGGCGCGGCTGGCGCGGCAGCGCGGCGGTGATCCCGGCGATCTCCTCGTCGGTGGGCCTGCGGTCGACGGGCAGCCGCGCGGGTACCCGCTCGTCGCCGGTCGGCCGGAAGACCAGACCGGTCTCGAAGAGCGCGAGGTCGTGCGAGCCGCGTCCGGTGTTGCGCCGCAACGCGCCGAGCAGCCCCGGCAGCAGCGTGGTGCGGAGCGCGGGCTCCTCGTCGGAGATCGGGTTGACCAGCTTGACCGTGGCGCGGCGCGGGTCGTCGGCCGCCAGCCCGAGCTGGTCGAAGGCGGCGTCGCCGGTGAACGGGTAGTTCAGGGCCTCGACGAAGCCCGCGCCGGCCAGCGCGCGGCCGACCCTGCGGTGCAGCCGCTGCCGCTCGGTGAGCCCGCGGCCCGCCGGGGGCCTCGGCAGCGTCGACGGGAGGTTCTCGTACCCCTCGAGACGGATGACCTCTTCGGCGAGGTCATTGGGGTACGCGAGGTCGGGGCGCCAGGACGGCACGGTGACGATGAGCTCGTCCTGACCGTAGACGTCGCAGCCGACCTGCTGGAGGCGGCGTACGACGGTCTCCCGGCCGTACGCGACACCCGCCACCTTGTCCGGGTGGTCGGCGGGCATCTGGAGGGTGCGCGGCGCCGACGGCGCGACGACCTCGGTGACCCCGGCCTCGGCGGTGCCGCCCGCGAGCAGCACCAGGAGGTCGACGGTCCGCTGGGCGGCCGCCGAAGCGGCCTCCGGGTCGACACCCCGCTCGAAGCGCTTGGACGCCTCGGATGCCAGCTTGTGGCGGCGTGCGGTGCGCGAGATGGAGAGCGCGTCGAAGTGCGCGGCCTCGATGACGACGTCGGTGGTGCCGCGGAGCTGTCCGGTCTCCGGGTCGGCGGTGACGTCGGCGATCTCGGTGTTGGCCCCGCCCATCACACCGGCGAGACCGATGGGGCCGCGGTCGTCGGTGATGACCAGGTCACCGGCGTCGAGTACCCGGGCGGCGCCGTCGAGCGTGGTGAACTTCTCGCCCGCCACGGCCCTGCGTACGCCGATCGGCCCTTCGATCCGGGTGCGGTCGTAGGCGTGCAGCGGCTGGCCGAGCTCCAGCATCACGTAGTTGGTGATGTCCACGGCGAGCGAGACCGGCCGCATACCGGCCTTCTGCAGACGGCGCTGGAGCCAGATCGGCGTCCGGGCCTCGACGTCGAGGCCGGTGACCGTACGGGCGGTGAAGCGGTCGCAGCCGCTCGGGTCGGCGATCTTCACCGGGTAGCCGAAGGCGTTGGGCGGCGCCACGTCGAGCAGCGCCGGGTCGCTCAGCGGCAGCCCGTAGGCGGTCGCGGTCTCTCGGGCGACACCGCGGATCGACAGGGCGTAGCCGCGGTCCGGGGTGACCGCGATGTCGAGCACCTCGTCGACCAGTTCGAGCAGCGCGATGGCGTCGGTGCCGGGCTCGTGGCCGGGCGGCAGCACGATGATGCCGTGCGTCCCGTCATCGCCCATCCCCAGTTCGTCGCCGGAGCAGATCATGCCGTGCGAGGTCTTGCCGTACGTCTTGCGGGCGGCGATGGCGAAGTCGCCGGGCAGCACGGCGCCGGGCAGGACCACGACCACCTTGTCGCCGACGGCGAAGTTCCGGGCGCCGCAGACGATCTCCTGCGGAGCGCCGGTACCGTTGGCGGTGCCGACGTCGACGGTGCAGAAGCGGATGGGCTTCTTGAAGCCCTCCAGCTCCTCGATGGTCAGTACTTCTCCGACGACCAGCGGGCCCTTGAGGCCGGCGCCGGTCTGTTCGACGGTCTCGACCTCCAGGCCGACGCCGATCAGCTTGGCCTGTACGTCACGACCGGTCTCGGTGGCGGGGAGATCGACGTACTCCCGCAGCCAGGAAAGCGGGACCCGCATCAGATCTCCATCCCGAACGGCCGGGTGAACCGGATGTCACCCTCGACCATGTCTCGCATGTCTTCGACGTTGTGGCGGAACATCAGCATCCGTTCGATGCCGAACCCGAAGGCGAATCCGCTGTACTTCTGGGGGTCGACACCGCAGGCGGTGAGCACCTTGGGGTTGACCATCCCGCAGCCGCCCAGCTCGATCCAGCCCTCGCTGGAGCAGGTACGGCAGGGGCGGTCGGGGTTGCCCACCGACGCGCCGCGGCAGACGTAGCACTGCATGTCCATCTCGGCCGACGGCTCGGTGAACGGGAAGTAGTTCGGGCGCAGCCGGGTAGTCATGTCCTGGCCGAAGAGTGCCTGCACCATGTGGTCCAGGGTGCCCTTGAGGTCGGCCATGGTGAGGCCCTCGTCCACGGCGAGCAGCTCGATCTGGTGGAAGACCGGGGTGTGCGTGGCGTCCAGCTCGTCGGTGCGGTAGACCCGCCCCGGGCAGACGACGTAGACGGGCGGCTCGCGGTCGAGCAGCGTGCGCGCCTGGACCGGCGAGGTGTGCGTCCGCAGGACGACACCGGACTCGTCGCCCTCCGTGCCCTCGGGACCCTGGACGAAGAAGGTGTCCTGCATCTGCCGGGCCGGGTGGTCGGGCGTGAAGTTCAGGGCGTCGAAGTTGAACCACTCCGCCTCGACCTCCGGGCCCTCGGCGACCTCGTAGCCCATGGCCACGAAGATGTCCGAGACCCGCTCCATGAAGGTGGTCAGCGGATGGCGGGCGCCGGCCGGAGTGCGGTCGTAGGGCAGTGTGACGTCCACGGCCTCCTCGACCAGCACGCGCTCGTCGCGCTCGGTCTCCAGCTCCGCCTGGCGGGCCGCGAGGGCCTTGTTCACGGCGCCGCGCGCCATGCCGACGCGCTTGCCCGCATCGGCCTTGGCCTGCGGCGGCAGCGCGCCGATCTCGCGGTTGGCGAGCGCCAGCGGCGAGGTACCGCCGGTGTGGGCCGTCTTGGCGTGCGCGAGCGCGTCGAGATCACCGGCGGCGGCGAAGGCGGCGAGCGCCTCGCTCCGCATCCGCTCGATCTCTTCCGGTTTCAGTGCCTCGACCTCAACAGGGTCGTACGACTTGTTCGGTGCCGACATCTCTTCCCGTACTTCCGATTTCTGGCTGAGGCGACCTGCTCGCCGACAGCGACGTCAAGGACGCAAACGTGCCAAAGGTCGATTCTAGAGGTCGCATGGGTCGAAGAAGCCCGCAGGTCCTCAGGCCCACCCGTCGCCCGTCGCCACCCTTGCACGACGCTTCGCGACATTTCCTATTTCAGGTAAGCCGGAGCCCCTACAGGCAGGATAAATCGGAACTCCGCCCCGCCGCCCGCCCCGCGGCCGACGGTGATCGTCCCGCCATGCGCCTCGACGATGCCCTTGACGATGTACAGGCCGAGCCCGGTACCGCCGCGCTTGCTGCCCCGCCAGAAGCGGGTGAAGACGCGGCTCATCGACTCCTCCGGGATACCGGGGCCCTCGTCGGTCACCGTGACGCCCGTCCCCTTCTCGTCGTTCTTCGCGGCGCCCGCTGCCACCTCGATGGTGACGGTTCCCTCACCGTGGCGCACCGCATTTTCCAGCAGGTTGCCGAGGATCTGGTCGATCTTGTCCGGGTCGGCCCAGAGATCGGGCAGCGGCTGCTGGATCCGGACCAGGAACCGGTCGGGGTCCTGGCCGGACGCGGTGTGGGCCTGGATGTGCCGGCGGACAGCCGCGGCGATGTCGACGGGCTGGCGGCGCAGCTCAAGCCGGCCCGAGTCGATGCGTGAGATGTCGAGGAGCTCGGCGATCAGCCGGGTGACCCGGTTGGCGTCGGCGTCGACGGTCTCCAGCATGAGCCGCTTCTGGGCGTCGGTGAACCGCTCCCATTTGGCGAGCAGGGTCGCGGTGAACCCTTTGACCGAGGTCAGCGGGGAGCGCAGTTCGTGCGCGACGGTCGCTATCAGCTCGGCGTGGCTGCGCTCGGTGCGGCGGCGCGCCTCAGTGCCGCGGAGCGAGACGACCACCCGCCGGACGGGCCCGGTGGGGTGCTCCCGTATGTACCGCGCGGAGACCAGCACCTCGCGCCCGCCGGGGAGCAGCAGATTGCGCTCGGGCTGGCCGTAGCGGATGGCGAGCCCGCCGTACGGGTCGGTCAGGGTCCACCAGCGGCGCCCCTTGAGGTCCTCCAGGGGCAGCGCCTGCTCCAGCGGGCGGCCGAGTGCGTCCGCTCGCGGTACGGCGGTGATCCGTGCGGCGGCGGTGTTGAAGCAGATGATCCGGCCGTGCTCGTCGGCGACGACCAGACCGTCGGGGAGTTCGTCGGGGTCGACCCCGGATCCGGCGGGTCCGCCGGACTCGCCGGTTCCGTTCAGCGGCGGTCCGTGTCCGTGCGATGACGCACTGCCCGATGAGACAGCCATCCCCGTATCCCACCTCTCCGAATAGCGCAGTGGGCCCCCGAACTCGTCACCCTACTAGCTGAAGGTGACGGAGCGGCACCCTCCGGAAGCGCGCTGCGCACGCGCGGACGCGTAGAGGCAGACGGCGGCGGCCGTGGCGAGATTGAGACTTTCGGCCCGGCCGTGGATGGGGACGCGGACCACGGCGTCGGCCAGAGCCCGGGTCTCCTCGGGGAGCCCCCAGGCCTCGTTGCCGAACACCCAGGCGCTCGGACCGCCCATGGTGCCCGCGTCGAGTTCGGCGTCGAGGTCGTCGTCACCCGCGCCGTCGGCGGCGAGGATCCGTACCCCGGCGGCCTTCAGCCCGGCGACGGCCCGCTCGACGGGGACGCCGACCGCGACGGGCAGATGGAAGTGCGAACCGACCGACGCGCGTACGGACTTGGGGTTGTACAGGTCGACGGAGGCGTCGGTGAGGACCACGGCGTCGGCGCCCGCGGCGTCGGCGCAGCGCAGCACCGTCCCGGCGTTTCCGGGGTCGCGGACGTGCGCGAGCACGGCCACCAGCCGGGGCCGCGCCGCGAGGATCTCATCGAAGGGCGAGTCCAGGAAGCGGCAGACTCCGACGAGGCCCTGCGGGGTGATGGTCTGGGAGAGTTCGGCGAGTACGTCGTCGCCCGCGAGATGGATCCGCGCTCCGGTGTCCCGTGCCGCGGCGACGATGGACGCGTACCGCTCGGCGGCCTCCACGGTGGTGAACAGCTCCACGAGCGTCGGCTCGCCGTCGACCCGGTGCTGCACGGCTTCGCGTACGGCCTGCGGCCCCTCGGCGATGAACCGGCGTTCCTTGGTACGGAAGTTGCGCCGCGCGAGCCGCTTGGCGGCGGTGACGCGCGGGGAGCGCGGGGAGATCAGCTCGGCGGGGGTGCCCATGGTCGGCGTTTCACCTTACTCACGTAACTCACGTACGGAACTGCGGCACGTCCGGGCTGCTGGGCACCGGGGGCCGGGTCGTTCTACGGGGGGGATGCGGGGCCCAACCGGTCTGCGGAACACAGCGGACCCGCAGGCGGCTTCCGCCTGCGGGTCCTGCCGACCGGGTTCCCGGCTGAAGTGCGTGCCTGATCAGGCAGCGGTCTTCGGCGCGTTGACGTCGCTCGGGAGCGCCTTCTGCGCGACCTCGACCAGCGCGGCGAACGCGTTGGTGTCGTTGACGGCCAGCTCGGCGAGGATCTTGCGGTCCACCTCGATGTTGGCGGCCTTCAGACCCTGGATGAGGCGGTTGTACGTCATGCCGTTCTCGCGGGCAGCGGCGTTGATGCGCTGGATCCACAGCTGACGGAAGTCGCCCTTGCGCTTCTTGCGGTCGTTGTAGTTGTAGACCAGGGAGTGGGTGACCTGCTCCTTGGCCTTGCGGTACAGGCGCGAACGCTGACCGCGGTAGCCCTTGGCCGCTTCGAGAATTGCCCGGCGCTTCTTGTGGGCGTTGACTGCCCGCTTGACGCGTGCCACTTGTTGACTCCTTGTAGCGGGGCCGTGGGTGAACTCACACGGCCCGGAAACGAATTGGTCCCGGTCCCGACTTCGCGCCCCCGGTGGTCACCGGGGGCCGCGAGGTCACTTGCCGAGAAGCTTCTTGATCTTCTTGGCGTCGGCCGGGGCCACCACGACGGTGCCGGTCAGCGAACGCGTCTTCTTGGACGACTTGTGCTCCAGCAGGTGGCGCTTGCCGGCGCGCTCACGGAGCACCTTGCCGGAGCCGGTGATCTTGAAGCGCTTGCTGGAGCCGCTGTGCGTCTTGTTCTTCGGCATCGCGCCGTACTCTCCTCGTCAGTGGCGCTCCCCCGGTGCGGGCACCGGAGACCGGGAGCGTCAGATCGTTGGTATGTGTTCCGGGCGGAACCCCGGGGCCGCCTGGCTGGTGGCCCGTCCGGTCACGCTTCGGAGGTGGTCTCGGCCGACGATTCGGCCTCTGCCTCGGCGACCTCGTCCGCGGACCCCTCGGTCGCGTAGCCCTGGCGCTCCGCCTTGCGGGCGGCCTGAGCCTCGCGCGCCTCGGCCATGGCCTCGGTCTTCTTCTTGTGCGGGCCAAGCACCATGATCATGTTTCGGCCGTCCTGCTTCGGGTTCGACTCGATGAACCCGAGGTCCTCGACATCCGAAGCGAGACGCTGCAGCAGCCGGAAACCCAGTTCGGGGCGGGACTGCTCGCGACCGCGGAACATGATCGTGATCTTGACCTTGTCGCCCTGCTTGAGGAAGCGCACGACGTGACCCTTTTTGGTGTCGTAGTCGTGCGGGTCGATCTTCGGCCGGAGCTTCATCTCCTTGATGACCGTGTGCGCCTGGTTCTTGCGCGCCTCACGGGCCTTCATGGCCGACTCGTACTTGAACTTCCCGTAATCCATGAGCTTGCACACGGGCGGACGGGCGGTCGCCGCGACCTCGACCAGGTCGAGGTCGTACTCCTGTGCCAGCTCCAGGGCCTTCGCGAGCGGGACAATGCCCACCTGCTCGCCGCTGGGTCCGACAAGTCGCACCTCGGGAACGCGAATCCGGTCGTTGATGCGGGGCTCGGCGCTGATGGATCCTCCTCGGTAGCACCACACGGCTCTCTGGCAGACAGCCGCGTAACGTCTGTTCAGACAGACCAACCGCCCCTGGAACATGAAAAACGCCCCGGACGGGACACAGGCGGGAGCTCCTCACATACCGGAGCACCGCCGCGTCTACCGCGGGGCGCACATCGGGTGGCTTCCATCGTCCGTACGGAACGATGGGCGCCGCCTGACCGGTGACCCGCCGTCCGTGAGGACAGTCAGGTGGGAGATCGGAGCCTCCACTTGTGGGCCGGGCACACACGTGTCCGGCCGGTCGTTACACAAGGTTAGCACCCCGGACCCGGTGCGGCGAACCGGTGCGCGGCAGCCTCCGCGCGGCGGCACCGGGACCACCGCATATCGTGTGCGTCATGAGCGACGCGACCCCCTCCCCCACCCCCGAAGAACCCGAAGAAGCAGCCCCCGGCTTCGACTCCATGACCCGTGACATCGCGGACGTCCCCGCGGTCGAGGTGATCACGACGGTCGCGGTGCATCTGATGAGCTCGGCCGCCGTCAACCTGGGCCTGGCCGAGGACGGCGAGAAGCACAAGGACCTGGACGAGGCCCGGAAGCTGATCCAGGCGCTGGCCGGACTGATCACGGCGAGCGCCACGGAGATCAGCTCCTTCCACGCCGCTCCGCTGCGCGACGGCCTGAAGTCGCTGCAGCTGGCCTTCCGCGAGGCTTCCGCCGTGCCCGACGAGCCGGGCCAGGGGCCCGGCGAGAAGTACACCGGGCCGGTCTACGGCTGAGTCCGGACCGCACAAGGGTGGTCCGGCCGCCGGATCACCGGCGGCCGGACCCGGCCGGGCGCTGAGTGGCGCCTCCGGACGACTCAGAGACGGGCGTCCGCGGTGGCCAGCCCCACCGGGTGCGTGAACAGGTGCGCGTAGGCCGCGAGCGCCCCGCCGATGAGCGGCGCCACGATGAAGAGCCACAGCTGGGAGAGCGCGGCGCCGCCGGCGAAGAGGGCCGGGCCGAGGCTCCGCGCCGGGTTCACCGAGGTACCGGTCAGCGGGATGCCGATCAGGTGGACCGTGGCGAGCGCCAGACCGATGGGCAGGCCGTCGAAGCCCACGACGGCCACCTTGTGGGTCACGGCCAGCACGACGAAGACGTAGACGAAGGTCAGCACCAGCTCCACCAGGAACGCGCCGCCGAGGTTGATGTGCACGGCCGAGCGGCTGTCGTATCCGTTACTGCCGAACAGACCGTCGGTCTTGATTCCCGGCACCTGCTTGGCGAGCAGGAAGAGCAGTGCGGCGCCGACGATGGCGCCGAGGAACTGCGCGATCCAGTACTCCACCGCCCTGCGCAGACCGATGCGCCCGGCCAGCAGCATGCCCAGCGTCACGGCCGGGTTGATGTGGCAGCCCGAGATCGCGCCGAGCGAGTAGGCCAGCGCCAGCATGGTGAAGCCGAATGCGAGCGCGATGCCGAAGGCACCGATGTACTCGCTGGCGAGCACCACGGATCCCACCGCGATGAACACCAGCAGCAGAGTTCCCAGGAACTCCGCGGCAATCCTCCGTGTCTCCGCCGTCTCCATAGCTCACACCTCACGAAGATTGTCGGATTTCTCCGCAATTATTCGTCGGAAGGGCCAGGACTGCCTCTCGGGGCTCCGGTGCCGAGAGTCAGCGTGCGAAGAGCGGCGGGTTCGGAGCCGGTGCCCCGGCGGGCAGCAGGGCCAGGTCGAGCCCCTGTACCAGCCGGGCCCTGAGCACCTCGTGTGCGGCCAGATCCGTGGCGACGGCGGTGGCGGCCGACTGGTCCGCACCGGACGCGAGGACCAGCGCCAGGGTGCCGTCGGCCCGGCCGGGGCCCAGGTGGGCGCGGAGCACCGCCGGGTGCGCGGCCACGACATCGCGTACCGCCTCCACCACGGCCGGATCGTCCAGCGGGTCGGCGCTGGTGCGCCCCTCCGCCAGGGCGAGCAGCGCGGCGCCCCTGAGCTCGTACGGAACCGGGCCCGCCAGATCGAGTACGAGGGTGTCGGCACGCTCATGGGCGGCGGCCCGGAGCGCCTGGTGCAGCGGTACGGCGACCGGGCGGGCCTGCGGGTCCCAGCGGGCCAGCGACGCGGTCGACGTGAAGGCCGGGAGCGCCCTGCGGTCACCGGCCTGGAGCGTCGGGACCGCCATGTCGCTGGACTTCTCGCGGCGCAGCCCGTCCTCGCCCGTCTCGGCCTCCCCCAGCATCGCGACGACCGGCACCAGCAGCCGCGCGTCCTTGAGGGCTTCGAGCACCTTCGGTTCGGCCGCCCTGTCCTGCGACCAGGCGGCGAGCGCCGCGGTCAGCCGGGGGTCGGCGGTGCCGTCGTCGTCGGAGAAGCCGGAGTCAGGAATGTTCTTGAGCGCCACGCCCCGACCCTATCCGCCGCCGGGGCGCGCCCGGCTGCCGGGCCGCCGCCGTCACAACGACCGGCGGAACCGGCTGAAACCGGCGCCTCGCGGGCTTCCTGACGGTGCCCGGCGCCACAGCAGCAGCGCGCCGGCCAGCAGCAGCACCCCCGCGCCGCCCGCGAGCGGGACGATCCAGACACCGGCCTCTCCGCCGCTCGGCTCGGCGTCGGGGCCCGGCCCGAAGTACTTCTTCCCGTACCCGGCGGCCTCCGTACGGATCTGTGCCGGGGCGAGCTTCGCCGCCGCCGCGAGCGCCGCTGCCGGGTCGACCATGCCGTATCCGCGTGAGTCGTCGCGGCCGCCCTGCGGGGCGTCCCGGGCGGTGTCCATGAGCAGCTTCTTGATCTGCGCCGGAGTGAGGCCGGGGTACTCGGCCCGCACCAGCGCGACCGCGCCCGAGACGAAGGCGGACGCCGCGCTGGTGCCCCAGCCCTCGTAGTACTTGCGGTCCGGGTCGGCGATCACGACGTCCACACCGGGGGCGCTGACGGTGGCGTACCAGCGGCGGGTGGAGAAGGAGGCGTGCGTGCCGTACCGGTCGACGGCGGTCACCGCGATCACCCCGGGGTAGGCGGCCGGGTAGGAGATGTGGTCGCCGTCCTCGCCGCCGTTGCCCGCTGACGCGACGACGACCGAGCCCTTGGAGAGTGCGTACTGAACGGCTGCGTCCTGGCCGGGCTCCGGACGGGCGGACGCGCTGTCGTCACCGAGGGAGAGATTGATGACGTCGGCGTGGTGGTCGGCCGCCCAGCGGATGCCGGTGGCCAGGGCGCCGCCCCGTGAGGCACGGGCTTTCTTGATCGCGGGGTCGCTGCCTTCGAGGATCACCCGGACCGGCAGGATGTGCGCCTCGGGTGCGACGCCCAGGATGCCGTCCGCGCGGCCGGGGCCGTGACCGTGTCCGGCGATGATGCCCGCCATCGCGGTGCCGTGCCGGGCCCAGGACCGGTCGCCGCGCTTCGCGCCGAAGCCGATCAGGTCCTTGTCGGGCAGCACCTGTCCTGCGAGATCGGGATTGGTGCTGTCGACTCCGGTGTCGAGCACGGCGACCGTGACGCCCCGGCCCTTGGTCGTCCGCCAGGCCTGCTGGGCGTGCATGGCGTCCAGTTCCCACTGCTGGGCGCGGATGGAGTCGGCGCGGGCGGGCACGGCGGGCAGCACGGTGCAGGCCGCCGCGGCCAGCACGGCCGTGAGTACGGTCGGTCCTCGGCGTCTCATCGGTGCTCCTCCGAGCGGTTCGGGGCTTCGCCGTGCGGTCGGGGCTTCGCGGTGCGGTCGGGGCTCGGGGTGCCGTTCAGGGCTGCCTGTTGATTGCGGTTCAGGGCTTCTCCGTTGCGGCGACGTTCTTGCGCAGCGCCCGCTCGACGCGCTCCTCGATGCCCTTGGCCTCGTGGCCGAGTCCCGCCTGGGCCGCGGCGGTCGTCTGCGACTCCTCCATGGCCACGCCGGCGGGCTGCGGGTCGGTGACCGTCCGCCCGTCGGCGAACCCCGAGACCGCGTACATGACCACGGGTGCGTCCGTCAGGACGCTCACCGTCCAGCTCGCCCGCTGCCGCTCGCCGAAGAAGGCGGCGGCCGTTGACTTCACCGGGTAGGTGCCGGGCATCAGATCGGTGCGCCGGTCGAGCCCCTCGGCCGCGAACCTCTTGTGCAGGGCGGCCATCGCGGCCGGCCCCGCCTCCGTGAAGACCATCCCGACCGTGGTCACGCTGCTGCTGGTGGCATCGGTGTACGTCGCGCGCACCATCCTGGCGCAGCCCACCGGCTGGAGCGCCCGCAGCAGCAGAGGGTCGAGCCGGCCCGTACACGTGCTGTCCGGTGCGACGCCCACCCTGGTCCAGGTGCGGTCGGCGCCGCCTGGGCCCGCGCCGGTGCCTTTGAGCGTCGGGGGGAAGAGGGTGTCGACGGGGGTGCTGTGCCACAGGCCGCGCGATGCGGTGTACGCGTCGCTGGGGCCGGCCGCCGCGCTGTCACCGCTGAGCATGCTCCCGGCGGCCGCGCCGCCGAGCAGTCCGAGCCCGAGGACCACACAGGCGGCGGCGCCCACGGCCCTGGCCGGATGCCGGGCCGGAACGGGCCGCAGCCGGGTGGTGGTCTCCACCGGCGTCTCCTCGGGGACCGCATGCGGCTGCGTACGGATCGCCGGGCTTTCCGCGCCCGGCCGCGGGGTGAGATCGACAGCGCCGACCGGACGGCGGCGGGTGGACGGGGGCGCCGGGGGCGCCGGGGGCCGGGGCGGGAACACGGGCGGCGCGGTGGCGGGCCGGGGCTGGGTGCCGGGCGGCCTACCGGACGCTCCGGCCGGCGAACCGGCGGACGTGCCCTGCGGTTCGGGAGAACCGGGTGATGCGGGTGATGCGGGGCGTGCAGAGGATGCCGCGTATTCAGAGGATGCTGCCGATGCCGGAGGTTCAGGTGAGTCGGCGACGGGGCGCAGCCGGGTGGTCGTCTCGGTGGGGGTCTCGGCCGGGGGCTCCGACTTGCCGGCCCGCGCGGGCGGCAGTTCCTTCGGGTGGGGCGGGAAGGACGGGAAGGGGGCACGTCGCGCCTCAGTACTCATCCGCCCCCCTGTGCGTCTGCCCGAATTCGCCTTCCTGGCTGGTCCGTCGGTCACTCTACGGGCTGGCGCGGGACCTGCGGGAACCCGGACGGTACGCACGGGGTATCTGCCCAGAACATCCCCCTACCCTCCGGTAATCATGTCTGGCAGGCTTCGGCCATGACGCCCCGTGCTGCTGACCGGACCCGGTACGACCGGGCCACCGCCGCTCTCGATGCCCCGCTGGCGATCGTCGACCTCGAAGCCTTCGACGCCAACGCCGACGACCTGGTCCGGCGGGCGGCGGGCAAGCCGGTCCGGGTGGCCAGCAAGTCCGTACGCTGCCGGGCGCTGCTGGAACGGGTGCTGGAGCGGGACGGGTTCGAGGGGCTGATGTCCTTCACGCTGGCGGAGTCGCTGTGGCTGGCGCGTTCGGGCTTCGATGACGTACTCCTCGCGTACCCGTCGGCCGACCGCGGTGGCTACGCCGAGCTGGCGGGCGACCCCAAACTCGCCGCCGCCGTGACCGTCATGGTGGACGATCCGGCCCAGCTGGAGCTGATCGACCGCGCACGCGACGGCGGCCGCGAGGAGATCAGGGTCTGCCTGGAGCTGGACACCTCGCTCCGGATGCTCGCCGGCCGGGTACGGATCGGAGCGCTCAGGTCTCCGCTGCGTGAGCCGGCCCAACTCGCCGAGCTGGCACGGTCGGTGGCGCGCCGCCCCGGGTTCCGGCTGGTGGGTCTCATGGCGTACGAAGGTCACATCGCCGGGGTGGGCGACTCGGTGGCCGGGCGGCCGCTGCGCTCACGGGCGGTGCGGCTGATGCAGTCGGCGGCCCGCAGGGAGCTGGCTGCCCGGCGGGCCGCCGTGGTGCGGGCGGTGCGGGCGGTGGCACCCGGCCTGGAGTTCGTCAACGGCGGTGGGACGGGCAGCGTCCAGCACACGGCGGCCGAGGACGCGGTGACCGAGATCGCGGCGGGTTCCGGCCTCTATGTGCCGCGGCTCTTCGACAACTACACCTCGTTCACCGGGCGTCCGGCGGCCCTCTTCGCCATGCCGGTGGTACGCAGGCCGGGCGTGGGTGTGGTGACCGTGCTCGGCGGCGGTTACCCGGCGTCGGGTGCGGCGGGCCAGGACCGGCTGCCGGTCCCCTACCTTCCGGAGGGGTTGCGCTACGACCCGCAGGAGGGCCCGGGCGAGGTCCAGACACCGCTGCTGGGCTCGCCCGCCGACGATCTGCTCATCGGCGACAAGGTGTGGTTCCGGCACGCGAAGTCGGGTGAGCTGTGTGAGCGGTTCGACGTGCTCCAGCTGGTCGAGGGCGACCGGGTGACCGGAACGGCGCCGACGTACCGCGGCGAGGGACACACCTTCCTGTAGCCCGCGGCGGCATGAAGTGGCATGACGACGTGGAGTCAGTGCCCGATGCTGCTGCCCACGCCGCCGCTGGTGGCATCGCCGATGGGGCGGATCCCGCTGGTGATGGTGTCCATTCCGTCCAGCGGCGGTCCGTCCGGCCCGGCGTCGAAGGCGAAGCGCACCACCACCATCGACTCGGAGCCGACCGACGACGGGAAGGCGACGGTCTGGACGTAACCGCCGGGCCCCGCACCGGTCCTGACCCGCCAGCGCACCAGATAGCCGGTGCGGCCCGCGACGGTCACGGACTGGGACCTGAGCCGGGTGTGCGAGGTGATGCCGTCGTAGTTGAGGTCTCCGACGAGGTCCCTGTCGTACGAGCTGTCGGCGGCGTCCATGATGTCCGCCTTGGCCACGGCCTCCGCCGAGGGGAGTCCGGTCTCGTCGGCGGTGCGTGA
Source organism: Streptomyces sp. NBC_01197 (assembly GCF_036010505.1). Taxonomy (NCBI): domain Bacteria; kingdom Bacillati; phylum Actinomycetota; class Actinomycetes; order Kitasatosporales; family Streptomycetaceae; genus Streptomyces; species Streptomyces sp. NBC_01197. Next base: position 6,389,069 of record NZ_CP108569.1, on the reverse strand, counting down.
GGTCACCCTGCCGTGGTAGCAGAACGAGGCCGAGTCACCCGGGCACTCGTAGGAGTGGCTGGTCTGCATGGTCGTCACGTCGTCGACCGTGCTCGTCGGCTTCTCCCAGCCGTCCGGGACGGGCAGGGTGATGCCGTTCAGCTCGTCGACAAGCAGCGAGGGATCGTCGGTCGGCGGCGCGCTGGTCTTCGAGCCGTGCTCCCCTGCGGCCGTGGCCGGGCGCGAGGCGGGCACGATGGTGGCGGCCGGGGCGTGCGCCGATTTACTGTCACCGCCGCCGTTGACCACGGTGATGACCACCGTCACGGCCAGAGCGAAGGCCGCCACCGCCCCGACGGCGATCGGCACCGCGCGTGGCAGGCCGCCGGGCCCGCGCCGGACCGCGGGCACCGGCGCGGGCGGCGGACCAAAGCCGTGCGGTACGGGGTGCTTCCCCGGCTGCGGCGGACCGAAGCCCCCGGCGCCCGGCAGCGCCGGACCGGACTGCTGCGGTACGGCGTCGAGCGGGCGGGTGTGCGCGGTCCAGGCCGCGCCGTCCCACCACCGCTCGGTGGCGGCCAGGCCGGTGTCCGGGTACCAGCCGGGCGGGGTCGTGTGGGTCATCCGGTCACTCCAGGGTCAGGCGCCCAGCGCCGCGGGCCAGGCGCCGGCCCCAGCAGTCAGCACCGCGGGCTGGCGGTCGCGTCGACGTGCTCGGCAACAGCGACGACGACGATCCGGGTCTCGGGCGCCGTGGCACGCCAGCGGTGCCGCACTCCCCCGGAGAGGAACAGGCTGTCGCCGCGCTCCAGACGGTACGCCCTGCCCTCGGCCTCCACCTCGGCCGCGCCCTCGGCCACGTACAGAACCTCGTCATTGCGGTGCTGGAACTCGCGTCCCGTCTCCTGCTCGCCCGTGAACTCCATGGCGTGCAGCTGGTGGTGTCCGCGGACCAGGTCCCGGATCTGCGGCTCGGGGTCCGCGACGGCTCCGGTGGCGGCCGTCGCGCGGACGACGTCGACCGTGCGTCCCGCCTCGGACGCGGCCAGCAGTTCCACGGCCGTGGTCTCCAGCGCGTCGGCGACCCGCTGGAGCGAGCGCTCGCTCGGCCGGGCCCGCTCGTTCTCGATCTGGCTGAGGAAGGGCACCGAGAGTCCGCTGCGCGCGGAGACCTTGGCGAGGGTGAGTCCCAGCGTGCGGCGGCGCCTGCGGACGGCGGCGCCCACCCGGAACGCCTCCTTCTCGTTAGCGTCCATCGCTGGTTCCCCTCCCCTTGCCCTGTCGCCCGTCGTGTCTGCAAGCACCTTACGCAGCTTCGGGCCACGGGAGGGCCCTCCTGCCACACCCGCGTCGTACAACCTTTCCGCCGTACAGGCGCGCACCCGCCTCCGGCACCGCGCGGTCCGGCCGCCGCCAAGTGCCGGACGGCAGTGCGAAGTTGACGGCATCGGGCGGAACGCCGCGAGGGGCGGGCAACGCCGTTGGCGTTGGCCGCCCCTCGCGGGAGAGCCTTCCGCGGAAGATCCCGCGGGAGAGTGGATCAGCTGCCGACAGGCGCCAGCTTGTCCTCCAGGCCCGGGTTGGAGTCGAGCCACTTGCGAGCGGACTTCTTCTCGTTGCCCGCACCGCCGTTCTGGATCGCGACCTCCAGGGAGTTGAGCTTGTCCTCGCTGAGCTTGAAGTTCTTCAGCCAGCCGTTCAGCTCGGGCAGATCCTTGCCGAAGTCCTTGCGGGCGACGGTGTGGATGGAGTCGCTCTTGCCCCAGGCACCCTTCGGGTCCTTGAGCTTCGTCAGGTCGTACTTGCCGTAGGCCCAGTGCGGCGACCACAGCACCACGACCACCGGCTCCTTCTTCTTGATGGAGCGGGCCAGCTGCGCCAGCATCGACGACGTACTCGACGACACCACCTTGTACTCACCCTGCAGCCCATAGGCCTTCAGGACCTTCTTGTTCAGCAGCCCCATCTCACCGGCACTCGACTCAATACCGATGATCTTGCCGTTGAACTCCTTGCCCTTGCCCTTCAGATCCGCCAGGGACTTCACACCCTTGACATACGAAGGCACGGACAGCTCAAGCGACGTCGGGCCGTACCAGGAGCCGACATCGGTGAGTTGGTTCTTGTATCTGTCCCAGTACTGCTTGTGGGTCGTCGGCAGCCAGGAGTCGAACTGCACATCCTCCTGGCCCTGGGCCAGCGCGGTGTACAGCGGCCCGGGGTCGAGCTGCTTGACGTTGGGCTTGTAGCCGCGGTCCTCCAGGATGTTGTCCCAGAGGTACGTGGAGGCGATGGCCTCGTCCCACGGGAAGAAGCCCAGGTTGACGCTCTTGCCGGCGTCCTTGCCCTTCTGCGGGGCGCCCGCGCCCTTCGCGACGGGCGCGAGCTTGGAGACCATGTCCGGGTTCTTCTTCAGCCAGGCACGCACACCGTCCTGCTCATGGCCCTCGCCGGCGCTCTGGACCGAGTTCTCCAGGCTGGTCAGCTGGCCCTCGGTGAGCTTGAAGTCCTTGAGCCACTTCGCGACCGTCGGGTCCTTCTTGTCGAAGCCCTTGTGCGCGACGGTGTGGATGGAGTCGCTCTTGCCCCAGGCACCCTTCGGGTCCTTGAGCTTCGTCAGGTCGTACTTGCCGTAGGCCCAGTGCGGCGACCACAGCACCACGACCACCGGCTCCTTCTTCTTGATGGAGCGGGCCAGCTGCGCCAGCATCGACGACGTACTCGACGACACCACCTTGTACTCACCCTGCAGCCCATAGGCCTTCAGGACCTTCTTGTTCAGCAGCCCCATCTCACCGGCACTCGACTCAATACCGATGATCTTGCCGTTGAACTCCTTGCCCTTGCCCTTCAGATCCGCCAGGGACTTCACACCCTTGACATACGAAGGCACGGACAGCTCAAGCGACGTCGGGCCGTACCACGTGCCCATGTCCTCAAGTTGGGACTTGTACTTGTCCCAGTAGTCCTTGTGGGTCGTCGGCAGCCAGGAGTCGGTCTGGAAGTCGACGTCGCCACGGGCCACACCGGAGTAGAGCGGGCCGGCGTCGAGCTGCTTGACGTCGGTCGTGTAGCCGCGCTCCTCCAGCAGCTCCTTCCACAGGAACGTGGAGGCGATGCCCTCGTCCCAGGGGATGTACCCCATCTTGATCTGCTTGCCGTGTCCGACGTCCGAGCCCGCCTGCGACGAGCCGCTGCTGTCGGAGGCCGAGCCGAGGTTCATGCCGCCCGCGACGAGCCCCAGGATCACGACGCCGATCATGGCGACGGTGGTGCCCGGGCGGTAGTGCGCGAAGCTCCACTTCTGGGCCACGGAGGCCGCCTTCGCGGCGGCCCGGCGGCCGAGCGGGGAGACGCGCTGGTTGAGTGCGCCGGTCATCCGGTCCAGGTAGATGGCGAGGATGACCACGGCCACACCGCTCTCGGCGGCGAGACCGACCTGGAGCTGGGTGATGGCCGCGTAGACCTTCTCACCGAGACCGCCCGCACCGGCCATACCGCCGATGACGACCATGGAGAGCGCGAGCATGATGACCTGGTTGACACCGGCCATGATCGTCGGCAGCGCGAGGGGCAGCTGGACCCGGCGCAGGATGTTGCCCGGGGTGGTGCCGAACGCCTCGGCGGCCTCGACCAGTTCGCCGTCGACCTGCCGGATGCCGAGCTCGGTCATCCGGACGCCCGGGGGCATCGCGAAGACGATCGTGGCGATCACGCCGGGGGTCACCCCGACGCCGAAGAACATGACGCCCGGGATCAGGTAGACGAAGGCGGGCATCGTCTGCATGACGTCGAGCACCGGGCGGACCACGGCGCCGACCTTCGCCTTGCGCGCGGCCCAGATACCCAGCGGTACCGCGATCACGATCGTGATGACCGCCGCGACGATCACCAGCGACAGCGTCTGCATCCCGTCGTCCCAGAGGGAGAGGGAGTCGATCAGTGCGAAGCCGACGAAGGTCAGAACCGCCGGTACCAGTCCGCGCAGCCAGAACGCGAGGACGGCGAAGATGCCCGCCATCAGCAGCGGTTCACCGCCGCCCAGTACCGCGTCGACGCCGTTGTACATGTGCGTGAGCACGCTGTTGATGGCGTCGAAGAGCCAGCCGACGTTGTCCGTCAGCCATTTGACTATGTTTTCGACCCAGTCGCCGAAATGGAACCTAGGCACTGGCGACCGCCTTGTTCTTGGGGGCTGCGTCGCAGGCCAGCGGGGGCTCGGCGTACTCGCCGAGGAATCCTATGAGACGGGACTGCTGGACGACACCGACGATGTCGCCCTTGGTGTTCTTCACGGTCACGTCGTGCGGGACACGCGCGCTCACGCCGCACAGGTCGGCGAAGGTCGTGTCGGGGGTGACGGTCTCGCAACCGCAGGTGCCCGCGTCGGGGCGGTGGTCGTCGGTCATCATCGCCGCGGCGGTGAGGACGCGCGTGCGGTCCACGTCCTTGGTGAAGGAGGCGACGTAGTCGTTGGCCGGCGTGATGAGGATGTCCTCGGCGGTGCCGAGCTGGACTATCTCACCGTCGCGCATGACCGCGATGCTGTCGCCGAGGCGCATGGCCTCGTTGAGGTCGTGGGTGATGAAGACGATGGTCTTCTTCAGCCGCTTCTGCAGTTCGAGGAGCTGATCCTGCATATCGCGGCGGATCAGCGGGTCGAGCGCGCTGAAGGACTCGTCCATCAGCAGCAGGTCGGCGTCGGTGGCGAGCGCGCGGGCCAGGCCCACCCGCTGCTGCATACCGCCGGACAGCTCGTCGGGCCAGGAGTTCTCCCAGCCCGCGAGACCCGTCATCTCCAGGGCCTCGGCCGCCCGCTTGTCGCGCTCCGCACGGGGCACACCCTGGACCTCCAGGCCGTAGCCGGCGTTCTCCAGGACACTGCGGTGGGGGAAGAGAGCGAAGTGCTGGAAGACCATGCTGATCTTCTTCGAGCGCACCTCGCGCAGCTCGCTGTCGCTGAGGGCGGTCAGGTCCTGTCCGTCGAAGAGCACCCGGCCCGACGTCGGTTCAAGGAGGCCGTTGAGCATGCGCAGCAGCGTGGACTTGCCGGATCCGGAGAGACCCATGACCACGAAGATGTTGCCCGGCTCGACGGTGAAGGATGCGTCGATGACCGCAGCAGTCGTCCCTTCACCGCGCAGCTCATCGCGGCCGGTGCCGTTCTCGAGTTTCCGCACGGCTTCATCGGGTCGTCTGCCGAACACTTTGTACAAGCGGTCGGCTTGCAGCCTGGACACATACACCTCACGCGTTGAAACGAAAACGACCCGTCACCCCCGTGTCGACAGGTCGTGGAGCGGCACGGGATCGGTCCGCTTCACCCTCGCAATACTTGAATCTGCTACTGGTTCCGCTCCGGGGCGGCGCCTTCCCACCTTTATGCGGTCCAAACAGAAGAGTGACCCAGCTCACTCAGGGTGGCTGTCAGTGGCGTACGGCATGATCGGTATGTGACGCGACGCCTGATGCTCCTCGACACCGCTTCCCTCTACTACCGGGCCTACTTCGGGGTGCCGGACACCGTACGCGCCCCGGACGGCACCCCGGTCAACGCCGTGCGCGGGCTGCTCGACTTCATCGCCCGGCTGGTGCAGGACCACCGCCCGGACTCCCTGGTCGCCTGCTGGGACGCCGACTGGCGCCCCCAGTGGCGGGTCGACCTGATCCCCTCGTACAAGGCACACCGGGTGGCGCAGGAGACGGAACAGGGTCCCGACGAGGAGGACACCCCGGACACCCTGGCCCCGCAGGTCCCCATGATCGAGCAGGTGCTCGACGCCCTGGGTATCGCCCGGGTCGGCGTCGAGGGGTACGAGGCGGACGACGTGATCGGCACCCTCGCCGGCCGTGCCACCGGGCCAGTCGACATCGTCACCGGGGACCGCGACCTCTACCAGCTGGTGGACGACGCACGCGGCGTCAGGGTCCTCTATCCGCTGAAGGGGGTCGGAAATCTCCAGCTCACCGATGAGGCGCTGCTGCGCGAGAAGTACGGGGTGACCGGCCAGGGGTATGTGGATCTGGCGCTGCTGCGGGGCGACCCGAGCGACGGACTGCCCGGCGTCCCGGGGATCGGCGAGAAGACCGCGGCGAAGCTGCTCGACGCGTTCGGTGACCTGGCCGGGATCATGGCCGCGGTCGACGACCCGGCGTCCCGGCTCACCCCGTCGCAGCGCAGGAAGCTGAACGAGGCGCGCCCCTATGTCGCGGTGGCGCCGAAGGTGGTGCGGGTGGCTTCGGACGTACCGCTGCCGCCGTTCGACCCGGCCCTGCCCGCCGAGCCGCGCGATCCCGCCACCCTGGAACAGCAGGGCGCCCTGTGGGGCCTGGGCGGATCACTTCAGCGGCTGCTCTCCACTCTCCAGGACTGAGGTGCTAACTTAGGTGAGCCTAACCACAACGATCAGGGGAGCCGTCCGTGGCGGAAGCACCGGCCCGTAAGACACCGAAGGCCCACGAGGCGCAGGTGGTCCGTACCGAGCGGATCACCCCGCACATGGTCCGTCTGGTCCTCGCCGGTGAGGGGCTGGACGCGTTCGACGCATCGGAGTTCACCGACCACTACATCAAGGTGCTCTTCGCGCCCGAGGGCGTGAGCTACTCGGAACCGTTCGACATGGCCCGGATCCGCGAGGAGTTCCCACGCGAGCAGTGGCCGGTCACCCGGACATACACGGTGCGGTCCTGGGATCCGGCGCTGCGCGAGATGGTGGTCGACTTCGTCGTGCACGGCACCGAAGGTCTCGCCGGTCCATGGGCGGCCGCCGCGCGCCCCGGCGACACGATGCGCTTCCTCGGTCCCGGCGGCGGCTACGCCCCGGACCCAGCCGCCGACTGGCACCTGCTGGCCGGCGACGAGAGCGCGCTGCCCGCCATCGCGGCAGCGGTGGAGCGGATGCCGGCGGGCGCCGTGGTGCACGCGTTCGTGGAGGTGTCGGGCCCCGACGAGGAGCAGAAGATCGCGGCGCCGGACGGCGTCGAGGTGCGCTGGCTGCACCGCGGCACCCGCCCGGCGGGCGAGGCGCTGACCGCCGCGGTGCGGGCTCTGGACTTCCCGGCCGGTGAGGTCAGCGCCTTCGTGCACGGCGAGGCGGGCTGCGTGAAGGAGCTGCGGCGCCATCTGCGGCTGGACCGGGGAGTCCCCCGTGAGCAGCTGTCCATCTCGGGCTACTGGCGGCTGGGACAGAACGACGAGACCTGGCGCGCGGCGAAGCGCGAGTGGAACGCCCAGGTGGAGGCGGAACAGGAGCAGGCGGGCTGAGCCGCCTTCCGTACACCACCCCGCACAGCGGGAAGCCCCGGCATCGAGCGCATGCTCGATGCCGGGGCTTCCCGCTGTGCGGGGCAGCGATATTCGGGGCTGCACAGACCGCTGGTACGACCGGAACGTGCGGGTCGACAACTGGACCGCGACGACCGCGAGGACCAGCAGCGCACCCCCGCGGCTGAGCACCAGGGGCCCGGTCCGGGTCGGCCGCCATCGCCGAACGGCCCGCGAGCATGGCCCAGTTGACCGGGTTGAAGTCGGCGATGTACCGCATCCAGGACGGCATCTGGGACGCTGCCATGAAGGCGGAGGAGAGGAAGGTCAGCGGCAGCAGCAGAAACGTGTTGATACCGATGATCGACTCCCGCTGGCGCACCAGCATGCCGAGCGCATTGGAGAGCGCGCCGAAGACCGTACCGAGCAGGATCGACGCGAACACCAGCACGGCGAGTCCGCCCGCGCCGCCGGGATAGTCCGCACCGCCCAGCAGTCCGAGCAGCACGATGATCACGGACTGGACGGCGTTGGAGATGCGCGGCCTCGGCCTCGATCATGTGCAGTTTGTACGGTCCCGAACAGCGGGAACTCGGCTGCCGGGACGGCCAGCAGATCGGGCATCCAGTCGAGCGTCTCCGTACGGCCGCTGTCAGTGAGGCCGTACAGAGTGCGCTCGGGGCGGTTGCCCTGCCGCTGGACGTCGGTGACCTCCACGAAGCCGTGCTTCTCCAGGTTCTGCACGACCGTGTAGTGCCCCGGGAGGACAACCGCGATGTATCGCGGATGCCGGCGACTGCGCCCGCCACGCCTCGCCGCTCGTACTCTTGAGCCACGATGAGACGCAAGACATCCCGGCTTCCGGGTCCCCTGCCCCAGCGCGAGGGTATCGACGCGGTGCGGCTGCGGCTTCCCGTGGAGGGTGCGTGGACCACCGTCGGGGAACACCTGGCCGAGCGGCTGCCGGGCGGCGCCGCCGAGGTCGACGCCATGCTGCGGAAGGGCGCATTCGTCGGGGTGGACGGGCCGGTCCGGGCCGACACCCCTTATCTGCCGGGCGCCTCGGTCTGGTTCCACCGGGACTTCCCCGACGAGGTGCGCGTGCCGTTCCCCATCGAGGTGCGCTACCGCGACGAGCACATTGTCGTCGCCGACAAACCGCACTTCCTGGCCACCACCCCGCGGGGCAGGCACATCACCCAGACCGCGCTGGCGCGGCTCCGCAAGGAGCTCGGGCTGCCCGCGCTGAGTCCGGCCCACCGGCTGGACCGGCTGACCGCTGGGCTGGTGCTGTTCTCCGTGCGGCCCGAGGAGCGCGGGGCGTACCAGACGCTGTTCCGGGACCGGAAAGTACGCAAGGAGTACGAGGGAGTCGCCCCGTACCGGGCCGGTCTCGAACTGCCGCACGTCTCACGCAGCCGCATCGAGAAGGTGCCCGGCATCGTCGCCGCATTCGAGACGCCCGGCGAGCCGAACAGCGAGACCCGGATCGAACCTGCAGGCCGCAAGGGAGATCTCGCCCGCTACCGGCTCACCCCCGTCACCGGCCGTACGCACCAACTGCGCGTCCATATGAACGCGCTGGGCGTCCCGCTGCTGGGCGATCCGTTCTTCCCGGTGGTCACCGACCCGCCGCCGGACGACTTCCGCCGGCCGCTGCAACTCCTCGCCCGCGTACTGGAGTTCACCGACCCGGTCACCGGCGCCGAGCACCACTTCGAGAGCGGCCGTTCGCTCCTGGCCTGGACGGCGTACGACCAGTGGGCGACAGGCCGCTGAGCAGACAGGTACGGCCCCCGCAGGACCTGCTCCCGCGGGGGCCGTACGGCGCGCCGAGCGCGATCAGCCCACCGAGCTGTACGCCACCACGCCCCGCCGCACCGCGTCGACCGCCTTGCGGGCGTTGCGCGAGACCGTGCTCTTCTCGCCGGGGGCCGCCGCCGCGATCTGGCCCAGGACGTCGATGACCTGCTTGCACCAGCGGACGAAGTCACCGGCCGGCATCTCGGCCTCGCGCAGCACCTCGTCGAGGCCCCGGCCGGATGCCCACTGGTAGGCCGCCCAGGCGAACCCGAGGTCGGGTTCGCGCTGGCCCACGCCCTCCGTCTGGTTGATCTTGAAGTCCTCTTCCAGGGCGTCGAGCCTGCCCCAGATCCGGACCATCTCGCCCAGCGCGGTCTTCGCCGCACCGGCGGGGACCTTGGGCGCGACGGCGTCGTCGGCCTGGCGCGCCTCGAAGACCAGCGCCGAGGCGCACGCGGCGAGTTCGGCGGGGCTGAGGCCTTCCCAGACACCGGCGCGCAGACACTCCGACGCCAGCAGGTCCAGCTCGCCGTAGAGCCGGGCGAGGCGCTTGCCGTGCTCGGTCGACTGGTCGCCCCTGAGGTAGTCGAGCTCGGTCAGCAGGGCGTAGATCCGGTCGAAGGTGCGGGCGATGGTGTTGGTCCGCCCCTCGATCCGTCGCTCCAGCTGCCTGGTGTCGCGCTGCAGCCGGTGGTAGCGCTCGGCCCAGCGGGCGTGGTCCTCGCGCTCGTCGCAGCCGTGGCAGGGGTGCGCGCGCAGCTCGGTGCGGAGCCGGGCGATCTCCCGGTCGTCGGCTGCGGCGGCCCGCGGCTTGCGGTGCCGGTCGGGCACGATGTGTCCGGCCTTGGTGCGCAGCGCGGACGCCAGATCGCGCCTGGACTGGGGCGACTTCGCGTTGAACGACTTCGGGATCCGCATCCGGTCCAGGGCTTCGACGGGCACCGGGAAGTCGATCGAGGCGAGCCGCTTGACCTGCCGCTCGGCGGTGAGCACCAGCGGCCGGGGCCCGTCGTACTCCTCGAAGCCGCGGTGTCCGTTGGCCCGGCCGGCCGGCAGCCCCGGGTCCAGAACCAGTGCGAGCCCGGCGAACTTGCCGGTCGGCACATGGATGACGTCGCCCGGCCTGAGCCTCTCCAGGGCGTCGGCGGCGGCGGCCCGCCGCTGCACGGCCCTTTGCTTGGCCAGCTCCGTCTCGCGGTCCTTGAGGTCGCGGCGCAGCCGCGCGTACTCCTCGAAGTCCCCGAGGTGGCAGGTCATCCCCTCGCGGTAGCCGGAGATGCCCTCCTCGTTCTTCTGCACCTGCTTGGAGATCCCGACGACCGACTTGTCGGCCTGGAACTGCGCGAAGGACGTTTCGAGCAGCTCCCGCGAACGGTGCCGGCCGAACTGCTGCACCAGGTTGACGGCCATGTTGTACGAGGGCCGGAAGCTGGAGCGCAGCGGATAGGTGCGGGTCCCGGCGAGGCCCGCGAGCGCGCCGGGGTCCATGGCGCGCTGCCAGAGCACCACGGCGTGGCCCTCGATGTCGATGCCGCGCCGCCCGGCCCGGCCGGTCAGCTGGGTGTACTCGCCGGGGGTGATGTCGGCGTGCTGCTCGCCGTTCCACTTGACGAGCTTCTCCAGGACCACCGTGCGGGCGGGCATGTTGATGCCGAGCGCCAGGGTCTCCGTCGCGAACACGGCCTTCACGAGCCCTCGTACGAAGAGCTCCTCGACGACCTCCTTGAAGGTCGGCAGCATCCCGGCGTGGTGCGCGGCGATGCCCCGCTCCAGGCCTTCCAGCCACTCGTAGTACCCGAGGACGTGGAGATCCTCGCGCGGGATGGAGGCGGTGCGCTCCTCGACGATCTCGCGGACCGTGGAGCGCGCCTCCTCCGAGTTGAGCCGCAGTCCCGCGTAGAGGCACTGCTGGACCGCGGCCTCGCAGCCGGCCCTGCTGAAGATGAAGGTGATGGCGGGCAGCAGCGCCTCGGCGTCGAGCCGGGCGATGACCTCGGCCCTGCTGGGGGTCCAGATCCGGCTGCGGGAGCGCCGCTCGCGCTCGCGGTCCGCCTCGCGCACCATCTTGCCGCGGCGGCGGTCCCGCGGGTTGTACGTGCGCTGGTTCTCCTGCCGGGCCATCCGCAGCAGGTCCGGGTTGACCTCGCGCTTGGCACCGCCCCGGCCGCCGTGGTCCGTCGACTCCTCGAAGAGGTCGTACATCCGGCGCCCGGCGAGCACGTGCTGCCAGAGCGGGACGGGCCGGTGCTCGGAGACGATCACTTCGGTGTGGCCGCGTACGGTGTCCAGCCAGTCGCCGAACTCCTCGGCGTTGGACACGGTGGCGGAGAGCGACACCAGGGTCACCGAATCCGGCAGGTGGATGATCACTTCCTCCCACACGGCGCCGCGGAAGCGGTCGGAGAGGTAGTGCACCTCGTCCATCACCACATAGCCGAGCCCCAGGAGCGCCTGCGAGCCGGCGTACAGCATGTTCCGCAGGACCTCGGTGGTCATGACGACCACCGGGGCGTCGGCGTTCACGCTGTTGTCACCGGTGAGCAGGCCGACCTTGTCCGCCCCGTACCGCCTCGCCAGGTCCGCGTACTTCTGGTTGGACAGGGCCTTGATCGGGGTGGTGTAGAAGCATTTGCGGCCCTGCTCCAGGGCCAGGTGCACGGCGAACTCGCCGACGATCGTCTTGCCCGAGCCGGTGGGTGCCGCGACGAGCACACCCTTGCCCGCCTCCAGGGCCCGGCACGCCTCGATCTGGAACGGATCGAGATCGAAGTCGTACATGCCGCGGAAGGGGGCCAGCGCAGTGGCGTCCTCGACGGCGCGGATGCGGGCGGCTGCATAACGCTCAGCGGGCGAAAGGTCCTCGGTCATCTTGTCAACGAGCCTACCCGCCGCCTCCGACAGTCAGTGATCTTTATTTCAGCATTTCAACAGCCGATGACCCGGACCGCGCGCGGCACGCACTCGGCGGTCAGCGGCAGCGGGCCCAGCGGCTCACCGTCCGCGTACCCCGTGATCCCGGCGGCCCGCAGCTCGATCCTGCGCACCCGGTACGAGGTGACCGCCGGATGGCTCAGGTGGGTGCCCCGGTAGACCTTCGGGAAGACCCTGACCAGGGTGGCGCGGGAGCAGGCACCGACCACCGTGATGTCGAGGAGCCCGTCGTCCAGCTCCGCGCCGGCACAGATCTTCATGCCCCCGCCGTACGACGGTCCGTTGCCGACGGCGACGAGCGTGGCCTCGATCTCGCGCGCGGGTCCCCCGTCGAGCACCAACCGGTACGGGAGCGGCCGGAAGGCGGCCAGTTCGGCGACCATCGCCAGGTCGTACTTCAGCCGGCCCGCGGGCCGGCGCATCCGGTTGCCCCGGTCGTTGACCCGCGAGTCGAATCCGGCGGCGAGCACGCTCCCGAACCAGCGCGCCCCGGCCGGCCGGAGCCCGGTGTCGTCCGCACGGTCACCCGGATCCGCACCGTTCCCCTGACCTGCACCATCGCCCGGACCGGAACCGTCGCTCCGGACGACCCGGCCGAGGTCGATCTCCCTGATGTTCCCGCCCTTGAGGGCCGCGGCCACCGAGCGGCCCGCTGCGGCCGGATCCCGTACCGGCAGCCGGAGCCCGCGGGCGAAGTCGTTGCCGGTTCCGACGGCGACCACGCCCAGCGGGGTGCGGGTGCCCGCCACGGCCTGGAGGGCAAGGCTGATCATGCCGTCCCCGCCGACGGCTATCAGGGCGCCGGTCCCGCCCCGCACCGCCTCCCGCGCCCGGCGCAGCGCGTCGGGCGCGTCGCTGCCGAGCACCGTGCGTACGGAGAAACCTGCGTCCCGCAACGCGGAAGCGGCCGGCTGCGCGGCGTGCGCGCCCCGGCCGCGTCCTGCGGTGGGATTGACGAAGAGGGTGATCTCGCTGGTCACCCGCCGGACCCTACAAGGTCAGGTCACGTCGTCGTAACCGCCCAGACCGCTGGGCTTGGAACCGTCCGTCTCACTGCCGGCCTGCCCCGGTACCCGGGAGGCGGGCACGGTCTCGACCTCTCCTATGTCCGCCGGGGTGAGGTCGAGGTCGGATGCCTCGTCGTCGCCCGGGCCCGCTGCGGCACGCTGCGCCTTGCGGCGGTCATTCAGCAGGGCGATGACGGTGGCGAAGCCGTACAGGACCCAGATGGGCCCGGCGAGCGCCAGCATGCTCAGCGGGTCGGTGCTGGGCGTGGCGACCGCGGCGAAGACCGTGATGCCCATGATCATGCCGCGCCACCAGCCGGCCATCCGCTTGCCGGTGATGATCCCGACGAAGTTCAGCATGACGAGCAGCAGCGGCAGCTCGAAGGAGAGCCCGAAGACGACCACCATGCGGGTGATCAGGTCGAGCAGGTCGTCGAGAGGCAGCTGGTTGTCGAGATGGGCCGGGGAGAGCTGGAGAAGGACCTTCGCCATCGTGGGGAGCGTCTTGTACGCGAAGAAGCCGCCGGCCAGGAAGAGCGGGAAGCCCGCGGCAACGAAGCCGACCGTGTACTTGCGCTCGTGCTTGTGCAGGCCCGGCGCGATGAAGGCCCAGAGCTGATAGAGCCAGATCGGCGATGAGAGCACCACACCCGACATCAAGGAGACCTTGAGGGCGAGCGTGAACGGCGTGAGAAGACCGTTCAGGACGATCCGTGCGCAGGTCCCGTCCCTCTTGTGGGCGAGCTCCGAGAAACTCGTCTCGCAGCCCACCGCGTGCAGCACCGGGTTGGTGAAGAATTCAATGATGTGCCTGTAGAAGAAGGCAGCCGCGATCGTGACGACAACGATCCCCAGCAGGCCCTTGGCCAGCCGGTTGCGCAGCTCACGCAGGTGCTCAACGAGGGGCATGCGCCCCTCGGAGTCCTTCTCCTTATTGCGGGCAGACACGAGCAACCCACGTCCTCATCTGTGCGGCGGGCAGCCGCTCACCGCGGCGCCCGCTCCGGCCCGGTAGTCAGCGCTTGGTCGAGTCCGACGGCTCGGTCACGGGACGGGCGCTGGTCACGTCTCCCGGAGCTGCCTGGATCGTACGCGGGACGTCGGTCTGGGCGTTGGTGTCCTGCGGCGGGTCGGCCGGGGCGGTCTGCTGGCCTTCCGACTTCATCGCCTTGGCCTCGCTCTTGAGGATGCGGGCGGACTTGCCCAGCGAACGGGCCATGTCCGGAAGCTTCTTCGCGCCGAACAGCAGGACGATGACGACGAGGATCAGGATGATCTCGGGGGCGCCGAGCCTTCCGAACATAAGCTGTACCTTCTCACCGAGGCGGCTGGGGTGGGGCTGCCCGACCGATCGGACAGGCGTCCGGTAGTCGTGCTGGCAGCGATCGTAACCCGCGGGGGTAAACGCAGGGCAATCCCTGTGCAGACTCGCGCCGGCGGCCCGCACCTCGCTTCCGGGCCCGCGACCAGCAGCGTACCGCTCGAAACGGCCCGGCAGCAGAGCCGGGCGCCTCTATCACAAACTTTCACCGCTCCGCGCGAGCCCCGTGGCCGCGCGCTCCAGCCCGTAGGCGGCCTGGCTGATCTGCTGTGTGGCGCGCGCCACTTGGCTGCCGAGGCGCCGGGCCTCGACAAAAACCCTGATGGCGAGCACACCGAGCACGGCGATTCCGAGGAACCCCAGAACGATCGCGGTCATCGGCCAGAACATGTGAACACCCTAGACAGTGGAGTGGAGGCGGAGCGTCCGCACGCCTCCGCCGGAGAGGAGTTCGACGATCCGCTCACCGGCCGGCTTGCGCACCGACGACCCGCAGTCGGGACAGGTGAAGGAGTAGAAGGTGGTACGCCGGCTGGCGCCGATCGCCAGCCGGAGCGCGCCCGCGGCCAGTTCGAACCGGTTGCGGCAGTCCGGGCAGGCGGCCCGGAAGATGACCGGGCCCACTTGGGTGGAAAATCCGGGCATAACCGACATATACCTCAACTCCTCTACTCCTGCCCGTCATAGGCTGCGAGCGCCTCACGGGCCGCGAGCTGTGCGCTGGCCGCCAGGTCACCCGGCGAGACGATGCGCCCGTCCCGGCCGAGCCGCAGGGCGAGCCTGCGCAGCGAGGCGGGGTCGGGGGTGCGCAGGGTGATGCGCAGCCCGCCGTCGGCGAGTTCCTCCGCGCTGTCGTGGGGGTAGTACTCGGCGACCCAGCGGCCGCCCGGGCCGGTCTCGACCACGACCTCGGGGTCCTCGGCCGCGGGCTGGACGAGCCCCGCCGACAGATCGCGCAGTTCGAGCTCGGGCGGCGCGGAGGGCTCGTCGAGCAGCCGGATCGCGGCGACCCGGTCCAGCCGGAAGGTGCGCCGGGCCTCGGAGAGGTAGCACCAGGCCTCCATGTACGTATGGCCGACGGCGAAGAGCCTGATCGGGTCGACCTCGCGCTCAGTGAGCTCGTCGCGCGCCGGCGAGTAGTAGCGCAGCCAGAGCCTACGCCGCTCCGAGATGGCCCGGTCGACGTCGGCGAACACCCCGCCCTCGGACTCGAAGGTCACCGAGAGCCGGGAGCTGGCGCCCGCCACCTCGCCGGCCGCGGCCTCCAGCTTCGCGGTGGCCCGCAGCAGCGCCTGCCGGTCGCCCTCACGGAGCCCCGGCAGGGTCGCCACCGCACGCGCGGCCACCAGCAGGGCCGTGGCCTCGTCGGCGGCGAGCCGCAGCGGCGCGGCGACGTCGTCGGCGTTGTGCCACCAGATGGACTCACCGTCGGTGTCGATGTCGAGGAGGTCGCCGCCGCGGAAGCTCGTCCCGCACATGGGCAGCACGTCCAGGTCCGAGATCAGCTCGTCCTCGGTGATGCCGAAGGCCCGCGCGACATCCCCGACACGGGCGCCGGGGCGCTCACGCAGATAGGTCACCAGGGACAGCATCCGGCGGGTCTGGTCGATCGCGTTCGTAGCCACGTGCTCCTCAGTCCTTGGCCACGGCGCGCAGCCGGTCCACCACGTCGGCCCGCAGGTCCGCGGGCTCCAGCACGATCACGTCGGGGCCGAACTCCACCAGCCAGGCGTCCAGACCGTGTCCGTACGGAATCTCCAACTCGTCCCATCCGTCGCCGAGTTCCCGGACGGCGGTGGCGCGTGAGCGCAGCGGGTACCCGGCGCCCGAGCGCAGCCGGATCCGCGCGCTGCGGGTCGCCGTCTCACCCGCCCAGGTCTCCACGGTCTCGCGTACGGTCACCACGTCCGGCACGTCGGCGGTGAACGCACCGGGCCTGGCACGGACTTTGCCGGTGATACGGGAGAGCCGGAACACCCGCTCGGCGCCGCGCTCGCGGTCCCAGCCCGCGAGATACCAGTGGCCGCGCCAGCACTCCAGCGTCCAGGGTTCGACCTGACGGGCCTCGGGGCGGGCCGCGTTGGCCTTGCGGTAGTCGAAGACGACCGGGCGGCGGTCGCGGCAGGCCAGCATCAGCGGCTCGAACGCGGCCTCGTGCACCGGGATGCGCGGCTCCAGCGCGCCGTGCTGCACGGCGTACGGGTCCTCGGCCTCGGGCATTCCGGCGGCCCGGAGTTTCTGCAGGGCGCCGCTGGCGGCGCCGGCCAGCCGCGCCTGCTGCCAGACCTTGGCGGCCAGTCCGAGCGCCGCGGCCTCCTCGGCGTCGAGCGCGACCGGGGGGAGCCTGTTGCTGTCGCGGCGGGCCAGGTATCCGGCGTCCCCGTCCAGACTCTCGACCGTCTCGATGACCAGGCCGAGTTCACGCAGATCGTCCTTGTCCCGTTCGAACATCCGGTTGAACGACTCGTCCGATCCCGCTTCCAGATACGCCTCGATGGACCCCCGCAGTTCACGCTTGCTGAGGGGCCGCCTGGTTCCGAGCAGGCACAGCGCCAGATTCATGAGCCGCTCGGCCTTGGCAATCGCCATCGACGCCCTCTCTGGGGTCCGGGAGTGTCCGCCGGGGCGATTCCCCGGGAAGAACGCAGCACGAAGAACGCAGGACGTTCCACGACCGCCGACCGTACCGCTACGGCGTGCCCGGTCAAAAGCCGAGGGCCCATGCCGGCAGGCATGGACCCTCAGAAACGATCAGTTCCGGTCAGACAGCGACCAGGTCACAGACGAAGATCAGCGTCTCGCCCGGCTTGATACGGCCGCCGGCGCCCTGGTCGCCGTACGCGAGGTGCGCGGGGATGGTCAGCTGACGACGGCCGCCGACCTTCATGCCCTGGACACCCTGGTCCCAGCCGGAGATGACCTGGCCGACGCCGAGCTTGAACTCCAGCGGGGTGCCGCGGTTCCAGCTCGCGTCGAACTCCTCACCGGTGGAGAAGGCCACGCCCACGTAGTGGACCTTGACCTTGTCCCCGGCCTTGGCGACGGCGCCGTCGCCCTCCCAGATCTCCTTGATCTCCAGCTCGGCCGGCGGCTCGCCGCCCGGGAAGTCGACCTCGGGCTTCTCGATGCTCACGTAATTGCTCCTACTTCTTGGTACTGGGCAACCGGGACAGTCTTACACTGCCGCCAGAATGTCGACGACGAAGACCAGCGTCGAGTTGGCCGGCAGGGTCGCGCCCTGAGCCTTGGAGCCGTACGCCAGCGACGGCGGGATCACCAGCATGACCCGGCTGCCGACCTTCTTGCCGACGATGCCCTGGTCCCAGCCCTTGATGACCGCGCCCTCACCGATGGCCGTCTGGAACGGCGTGCCGGTCTTCCAGGACGAGTCGAACAGAGTCGCGGTGGGCTTGCCCTCGTTGGGCTTCCAGGCAGCACCGCTGTACTGCATGTAGACGGTCTGGCCCTTCTTGACGGTGGCGCCCTTGCCCTGGATCAGCTCCTTGTCGACCAGCTTCTTCGGCGGGTCGCTCTTCGGTACGGAGATGGTGGCGGGCGCTTCCTGGTCCGCCTTGATCTGCGGCAGGTCGGACGAGGTGGGGGCCTGGGTGCCCTCGACCTTCTTCGGGATCACCTTCTTGATGTCCAGCGCGAAGACCAGGGTGTCCTTGCCGGTGACACCGAGCTGCTGCTGGCCCTGGCTGCCGAAGGCCGCGCTGGGCGGAGCGACGACCAGGACCCGGCTGCCGATCTTCTGGCCGGTGACGGCGTCGGCGAAGGCCGGGATGATCGTCTTGGAACCGGCGGTGATGAGCTGCGGGGCGCCGCCCTTGTCGAACGAACTGCCGATGTCCTTGCCGCTCTTCCAGACCTTGCCGGTGAAGTCGGCCATCACCAGGTCGTTCTTCTTGACCACGGCGCCACTGCCCTCGGAGACGGTGTGGATGACGAACTTGCCGCTCGGGTCCTTCTTGGGGACCGTGATGGTCGCCTTCTTGCCCGTGCCGCCCGAGACCGTCGGCAGGGGGGACGCCGAATCGACCGGCTTGGGCACGGCCGTGGCCGCGGACTGGTCTGGCGGTGAGGACGAGTCATCCGTCTTCTTGGAGGACCCACCTCCGCAGGCGGTCAGTACCAGGGCCGGCACGATGAGCAAGGCAGCAAAACGGCGTCGCACAGTGGTCCTCGGGGTAGTGGGGGTGTCAGTGGCCGCCACTCTACGACTCCCCGTCCCCCATGTGGGCTCACGGCATGCGCGAGGGCCCCGCGCACTGACTGTGTGCGGAGCCCTCGGGCGATCGGGGTGAGGACGGTCACATCCCGGCGATCAGCTTCTCCACCCGGTCGTCGACCGACCGGAACGGGTCCTTGCAGAGCACGGTGCGCTGCGCCTGGTCGTTGAGCTTGAGATGGACCCAGTCGACGGTGAAGTCCCTGCGCTGCTCCTGGGCCCGGCGGATGAAGTCCCCGCGCAGCCGGGCCCTGGTGGTCTGCGGGGGCACCGACTTGCCCTCGAAGATCTTCAGGTCCTCACAGATGCGCGCGGCCTGTCCGCGCTTCTCCAGGAGGTAGTACAGCCCGCGCCTGCGGTGGATGTCGTGGTAGGCGAGGTCTATCTGAGCGACCCGCGGATTCGACATGGTCATGTTGTGCTTGTCCCGGTACCGCTCGATGAGCTTGTACTTCATCACCCAGTCGATCTCGGTGCCGATCCTGTCGAGGTCCTCCTCCTCGATCGCGTCGAGTGTGCGGCCCCAGAGCTCCAGGACCTGCTCGACCTGGCCCGTACGGATGCCACGGCGGTCCACGAAGTCCACGGCCTTCTCGTAGTACTCACGCTGGACTTCGAGCGCCGAGGCCTCCCGCCCGCTGGCGAGGCGCACCTTGCGCTGGCCCGTGGTGTCGTGGCTGACCTCGCGGATGGCCCTGATCGGGTTCTCCAGGGTCAGATCACGCATCACCGTGCCCGCCTCGATCATGCGCAGGACGAGGTCGGTCGCGCCGACCTTCAGCAGCATGGTCGTCTCGGACATGTTCGAGTCACCGACGATGACGTGCAGCCTGCGGTAGCGCTCGGCGTCCGCGTGCGGTTCGTCGCGGGTGTTGATGATGGGGCGGGAGCGGGTGGTCGCGGAACTGACGCCCTCCCAGATGTGCTCCGCCCGCTGGCTCACGCAGAAAACGGCTCCGCGCGGTGTCTGCAGCACTTTCCCGGCGCCGCAGAGCAATTGGCGGGTGACGAGGAAGGGGATGAGAATGTCCGCGAGCCGCGAGAACTCCCCATGGCGGGCGACGAGATAGTTCTCGTGGCAGCCGTAGGAGTTTCCCGCCGAGTCGGTGTTGTTCTTGAAGAGATAGACGTCGCCCGCGATTCCCTCCTCGTGCAGGCGGCGTTCGGCGTCGACGAGCAGGCCTTCGAGAATGCGCTCGCCCGCCTTGTCGTGTGTGACCAGTTCAGCCACGTTGTCGCATTCGGGAGTTGCGTATTCCGGATGCGATCCCACGTCGAGGTAGAGGCGGGCGCCGTTCCGCAGAAAGACGTTGCTGCTGCGGCCCCATGACACAACACGGCGGAAGAGGTAGCGCGCCACTTCGTCAGGTGACAGTCGGCGCTGTCCCCTGAATGTGCACGTGACGCCGTACTCGTTCTCCAGCCCGAAAATGCGGCGGTCCATGACTGAACATTACGCCTGATGGCCTGTCCTGAAACCGTGTTCGACGGCCCCGTTCCGATCATTTTGGGAACCGGCCACGACAGAGCCGGTACCGCCAGGAGCTGCCAGGACCCGCTGAGTGGCCAGCAGGACGAGCAACGCGGCGATCCCCCCGCCTCCCGCGGCGGCGAACCCGGCGGGCGCCCCGCCCGCCTCGACGGCCGGCCCGGCGACAGCCGTACCCAGTGCGGCGCCGACGCCGAAGGTCGTCACCAGCCAGGAGAACGCCTCGGTGACCGTGCCGCGCGGGGCGTGCCGGTCGACGACGATGAAGGCGCAGGCGATGGCGGGAGCGAGGAAGACACCGGCCACCGTCATCAGCACGGACATCGCGGTCACCCCGGGCACCAGCATCAGTGGCAGGTAGCAGAGCGCCAGCGCGCCGACGATGACGCGCAGCCGCTTCTCCGCTGCGCCCGGCCACTGCCGCGCGCCGTACAGCAGCCCGCCGATGAGCGCGCCGAGTCCGATGGCCGCCATCAGCACGCCGTACGCCGCGTCGCCGCCGTGCCCGTCGGAGTAGGCGATCGCGGCCACCGTGATCGAGCCCAGCGCCAGGCCGACGAAGAAGAAGGCCCCGAGGAGCGCGAGCAGTCCGGGCGAGCGCAGGGCGCCCAGCCAGTGGGCCTCGCGGGGCGCGGAGCGCCAGTTGCGCGAGGGCTCCGAGACGACAACGGAGAGCGCCCCGAGCACCCCGAGGGCGTTGACGGCCACCAGTGCGGTCGCCGCCGACCACAGCGAGACCGCCAGGGTGATCAGCAGCGGGCCGACCGTGAACATCACCTCCTGGGCCACCGCGTCCATCGCGTACGCGGCGTGCACCCGGTCCTCGCGTTTCAGGACGCTGGGCCACAGGGCGCGCAGCCCGCCCTCCAGGGGCGGTGTGAAGAGCCCGGCGATCAGCATCGCGGTGACGGCGAGCGGGAGCTGATCGGTGCCGACGACCGCGAAGAGCACCATGCCGAGCGCCGACACCAGCGCTGACGGCAGCATCACCGGGGGCTGTCCGTACAGGTCGACGGCGCGGCCGAGCAGCGGCTGACCGACGGCGGTGGCCAGCCCGTAGACGGCGGAGAGCGCCCCGGCGAGCGAGTAACTGCCGCCTTCGGCGCGGACGAAGAGCACCACGGCGATGGCCGCTGTCGCGTTCGGCAGCCGGCCGACGAGGGTGCCGGTGAGCAGCCGCGTCACATGTCTGGTGCCGAAGAGTTCCGCGTATCCCGCGGCCATGTCCGCCCCTTGTCTCCCGGCCCCGACCGGGGTGTTACGTATAACCTGTGGCTCATACGTACCATGTGCGCAGACCGCGAGTCCAGATGGCCGCGGTCGGGACCAGGCCGGACGGAGGCCCGAGTGGATGCCCGAGCGATGAGCCCGGAACCGGTGGTTCCGGCCCGCCCCACCAGCCACGACGTGGCCCGCGCCGCAGGTGTCTCACAGGCCACCGTCTCGCTGGTCCTCGGTGACAAGTGGCGGGGGCGGGTCTCCGAGCGCACGGCTGGGCTGGTACGCGACGCGGCCGGGCAGCTCGGCTACCGGCCGAATCTCGCCGCCCGCGATCTGCGTCTGGGCAGCACCCGGACCGTGCTGCTGGTCGTCCCCGCGCTGACCACCGAGTTCTTCGCCCGCGTCTATACGGGCGCCGCGGCGAAAGCGGCCGAGCACGGCTTCGGGGTGGTGCTCTACCCCTCCCCCGAAGGTGTGGGGCCGGCGCGGGACCCCTTCGGCTCGGCGCGGACCGCGCTGGACGGGGTGATCGCCTCGTCGATGGCTGTCGGCGCGCTCGCCGCGATCCAGGAGTCCGGCCTGCCGCTGGTCATGCTGGACAGCGACCCGGACCAGCCGGGGGCGGCGGCCCATGTGAATCTGAACATCGCGGACGGTATGCGCCAGGTGACGGGCCATCTGCTCGCGCTGGGCCACCGCAGATTCGTCCATCTCGCACCGGCGATCGACTCCTGGACCTTCGACGTCAGGGCCGCCGCCCTGCGGTCGGCTCTGCGAGGTTCGGAGGTCCGCACCGTCACCGCCCCACTGGCGGTAGATGCCGCGCGGCAGGCGGCGGAGGGCGCGCTCACCGGCCCCGGCCCCCGACCGACCGCGGTGATCTGCGACGACGACATCCTGGCCGCCGGGGCCTGCAAGGCGGCGCGGCGGCTGGGGCTGCGGGTCCCCGAGGACCTCTCCATCACCGGTTTCGACGATCTGGCGCTCGCGACCGCGATCGAACCGGAGCTGACGACGGTGGCCCTGCCCGCGGAAGACATCGGCCGGCGCGGAATGGCGGCTCTGCTCGCCGTGCTCGACGGCCGCAGGCCCGAGGGCGGCGATCTGCCGGTGGACCTTCTCGTACGCGGCTCGACGGCCCCGGCACCGGTGCGGGGCTGAGGACCGGCCCCGGGAGGCTGGTGGCCGCCGGGGCTCGCGGGTGCTGTTCTGGGTGCCGGTCCGCGGGCGCCTTGCGGAGTACACGTCCGTGCCCCGGACCGCACAGGCGGGCCGGGGCACGGACTGAACCGGACGGCAGGCGGGGCTACTCGTCCTCGTCCGAGGGCGCGTCCGTCTCGGCGGACGCGGCGTCGGCCGCGTCGAGCAGCCTGGCCAGCTGGCGGCCGACGATGCGCTTGAACTTGCGCTGCTGCGGCCGGGTACGGTCCAGCACCGCCACTTCGAGGCGCTCGGCGGGGATCTCCCGCTCGCCTCCGTTGGTGTCACGGGACAGCGCCTGCACGGCCAGCTTGAGCGCCTCGGCGAGCGTCATCCCCTCGCGGTGCTGCTGGTCCAGGAACGTGCTGATCGTCTCGGCGTTGCCGCCGACCGCGACCGAACCGTGCTCGTCCACGATCGATCCGTCGTGCGGCAGCCGGTAGATCTGGTCGCCGTCGGGCACGGACCCGACCTCGGCGACGACCAGCTCCACCTCGTACGGCTTCTCGGCCGCACTGGAGAAGATCGTGCCCAGCGTCTGCGCGTAGACATTCGCCAGCCCGCGGGCCGTCACGTCGTCGCGGTCATAGGTGTACCCCCGCAGATCCGCGTAGCGCACACCGCCGATCCGCAGATTCTCGTACTCGTTGTACTTGCCGGCGGCCGCGAAGCCGATCCGGTCATAGATCTCGCTGAACTTGTGCAGCGCACGGGACGGGTTCTCGCCGACGAAGACGATGCCGTCGGCGTACTGCAGCACGACCAGGCTGCGACCACGGGCGATGCCCTTCCGGGCGTATTCCGCCCGGTCGGCCATGGCCTGCTGAGGTGAGACATAGAACGGCGTCGACACCGGCTATCCGTCCCTTTCTGTCAGTGACGAGTGCATCGGAAGGGGCCTCAGAGCAGCTCGGCGCGCGGGCCGTCGGGCTGTTCGAGACGCCGCGCCAGGATCGAACGGGCGAGCTCGGAGCCCTCCTCATCGGTCAGCCTGCGGCAGCCCTCGTCGGTGATGACCGTGACGATCGGATAGATCCGGCGGGCCACGTCGGGCCCCCCGGTCGCCGAGTCGTCGTCGGCCGCGTCGTACAGCGCCTGTACGACCAGGGTGGTGGCCTGCTGCTCCGTCAGGTCATCGCGGTAGAGCTTCTTCATGGAGCCGCGCGCGAAGATCGAGCCGGAGCCCGTGGAGGCGTAGCCGCGCTCCTCGGAGCGGCCGCCCGTGACGTCGTAGGAGAAGATCCGGCCCTCCTCGCGGTCGACGTCGTACCCGGCGAAGAGCGGGACCACGGCGAGGCCCTGCATCGCCATGGAGAGATTGCCGCGGATCATCGTGGAGAGCCGGTTGGCCTTGCCCTCCAGGGAGAGGGTGGCCCCCTCGACCTTCTCGAAGTGCTCCAGTTCGAGCTGGAACAGCTTGACCATCTCGACGGCGAGACCGGCCGTACCCGCGATCCCGACCGCCGAGTACTCGTCGGCCGGGAAGACCTTTTCGATGTCGCGCTGAGCGATCATGTTCCCCATGGTCGCGCGCCGGTCTCCGGCGAGGACCACCCCGCCGGGGAAGGTCGCGGCGACGATGGTCGTCCCGTGCGGCGCCTCGACCGGCCCCTGGGTGGGCGGCAACGGCCGCCTGCCCGGCAGGATTTCCGGCGAGTGGTCGGACAGGAAGTCCATGAACGAGGAGGACCCCGGCGTCAGGAAAGCGGCCGGCAGACGCCCGGTGCTACGAGGGTTGGCTTCCACGCGTTTCCTTCCGGATGGGCGGCGGCCCGCCTTCTGGAGGCCGGGCCGATCTTGCGGACTTTGAACGGACCTTACCCGTGCCCGCGCCGGTCATCCGCCCCGGTGCGATCGGCTTCCGCCGGCCGCACCGGCTACGGACAACAGGAGCTACTCGCCACCCTTTTGCACAAATGACCGAACGAAGTCCTCGGCGTTCTCCTCGAGCACGTCGTCGATCTCGTCCAGAACGGAGTCGACGTCGTCCGAGAGCTTCTCCTGGCGCTCCTTGAGGTCCTCGGAGCCCTGCGCCTCAGGCGCCTGCTCCTCGGTCTCCTCGGTGGAGCGCGTCGCCTTCTGCTGCCCGCCGCCGGTGTCCTTGGTCGCCATCTACCTCACCCCGCTCGGTTCGATGTTGTTGAAGCTGAAACAGACTGGAGCTGACCGTACTGAATCGGCCCGATCCGGTCAGAAGCATGATCGGATCCGCTTGATCAGACACTACAAGCGGGGTCCGACATTGGCCCCGCACTTTCCTCAACGTCCGGGACCTACCCTGATGATTCCCACCGGCGGGGCTTTTCAGCCGCCCTGCAACACCCGGACCAGGTCCTCGGCCGTCCGGCACCGGTCCAGCAGCTCCTTGACGTGGTTGCGGGTCCCGCGCAACGGCTCCAGCGTGGGTACCCGCTGCAGCGAGTCGCGGCCCGGCAGATCGAAGATCACGGAGTCCCAGGAGGCCGCGGCGACATCGTCCGCGTACTGTTCGAGACAGCGGCCCCGGAAATAGGCCCTGGTGTCCTCCGGCGGGTTCGCAGCGGCCCGTACGACCCTGGGCTCGTCCAGCAGGCGCTTCATCTTCCCGCGGGCCACCAGACGGTTGTACAGCCCCTTCTCGGGCCGTACGTCCGCGTACTGCAGGTCCACCAGATGGAGCCTCGCCGCGTCCCAGTCGACACCGTCCCGGCGGCGGTAGCCCTCCAGGATCTCCTGCTTCGTGATCCAGTCCAGCTCGCCCGACAGGCTCATCGGGTTGTTCTCCAGCCGGTTCAGCACGTCCTCCCAGCGGCCCAGGACGTCCCTGGTCTGCTCGTCGGCGTCCACGCCGTACCGCTCTTCGACGTACTTCCGTGCCAGCTCGAAGTACTCCATCTGGAGCTGTACGGCGGTGAGCGTGCGGCCGCTGCGCAGCGTGATCAGCTGCTGGAGGCCGGGATCGTGCGAGACCTGGTGGAGGGTGCGCACCGGCTGGTCGACGGCGAGGTCCACATTGATGAACCCGTCCTCGATCATCGCGAGCACCAGCGAGGTCGTACCCAGCTTGAGGTAGGTCGAGATCTCCGAGAGGTTCGCGTCGCCGATGATCACGTGGAGGCGGCGGTACTTCTCGGCGTCCGAGTGCGGTTCGTCGCGGGTGTTGATGATCGGCCGCTTGAGGGTGGTCTCCAGGCCGACCTCGACCTCGAAGTAGTCCGCGCGCTGGCTGATCTGGAACCCGTGCTCGTGGCCGTCCTGGCCGATTCCGACGCGGCCGGCCCCGGTCACCACCTGGCGGGAGACGAAGAAGGGGGTCAGGTGGCGCACGATGTCCGAGAAGGGGGTCTCCCGCTTCATCAGGTAGTTCTCGTGCGTCCCGTACGAGGCGCCCTTGTTGTCGGTGTTGTTCTTGTACAGGTGGATCGGCTGCGCACCCGGGATCTCCGCGGCCCGTTCCGCGGCCTCCGCCATGATCCGCTCGCCCGCCTTGTCCCAGAGCACGGCGTCACGCGGATTGGTGATCTCCGGGGAGCTGTACTCCGGGTGGGCGTGGTCGACGTAGAGGCGCGCCCCGTTGGTGAGGATCACATTGGCCAGGCCGATGTCCTCGTCGGTCAGCTGGCTGGTGTCCGCGGTCTCCCGGGCGAGGTCGAAGCCTCGCGCGTCCCGCAGCGGATTCTCCTCCTCGAAGTCCCAGCGGGCGCGGCGCGCCCGGTGCATCGCCGCCGCGTAGGCGTTGACGATCTGGGACGAGGTGAGCATGGCATTGGCGTTCGGGTGGCCCGGAACAGAGATGCCGTACTCCGTCTCGATGCCCATTACCCGCCGTACGGTCATGCGGCCCTCCTTGCCCGGCAGCGCCCCTCGCGGGAACGTCGCTCAAGTACCGCTGCTTCTCCGGTGCGTGTGCGGTTGCCCTTCCCCGCACTGCGCGACTCGGTGATACCGAAGAGCGTAGAACGCCTTTGCGCCGCTGGGGAGATCATTACAGGCATTGGTGTCCTTGCGGCCGAAGGCCGGAAAACACGGCGGCTGCGGGTGCCCGCCGGGGGACCCGCAGCCGCCCTGTCTTTTACAGGTACTGACCGGTGTTCGCCACCGTGTCGATGGAGCGCCCGGTGTCCGCGCCCTGCTTTCCGGTGACAAGGGTGCGGATGAATACGATCCGCTCGCCCTTCTTGCCGGAGATACGGGCCCAGTCGTCGGGGTTGGTGGTGTTCGGCAGGTCCTCGTTCTCCTTGAACTCATCCACGCATGCCTGGAGGAGGTGGGAGACCCGCAGACCCTTCTGTCCCTGGTCGAGGAAGGCCTTGATGGCCATCTTCTTGGCCCGGTCGACGATGTTCTGGATCATCGCGCCGGAGTTGAAGTCCTTGAAGTAGAGGACTTCCTTGTCGCCGTTGGCGTACGTGACTTCGAGGAAGCGGTTCTCCTCGGACTCCGTGTACATCCGCTCCACGACGGACTGGATCATGGCGCTGACCGTGACATCGGGGTTCTCCCGGTGTTCGGCCAGGTCGTCCGTGTGCAGCGGCAGCGACGACCGCAGGTACTTGGCGAAGATGTCCTTCGCCGCCTCCGCGTCCGGGCGCTCGATCTTGATCTTGACGTCGAGGCGGCCGGGCCGCAGGATCGCCGGGTCGATCATGTCCTCGCGGTTGGACGCGCCGATGACGATGACGTTCTCCAGGCCCTCCACACCGTCGATCTCGGCGAGCAGCTGCGGGACGATGGTGTTCTCCACGTCCGAGCTGACGCCTGATCCACGGGTGCGGAAGAGGGATTCCATCTCGTCGAAGAAGACGATGACAGGGGTGCCCTCGCTCGCCTTCTCCCGGGCACGCTGGAAGACCAGGCGGATGTGCCGCTCGGTCTCACCGACGTACTTGTTGAGGAGTTCGGGGCCCTTGATGTTGAGGAAGTAGCTCTTCCCCGCTGGCCGGCCGGTGACCTCGGCGACTTTCTTGGCAAGGGAGTTGGCGACGGCCTTGGCAATGAGAGTCTTGCCGCAGCCGGGCGGGCCGTAGAGCAGGATGCCCTTCGGCGGCCGCAGTTCGTGCTCCTTGAAGAGGTCGGGGTGGAGGTACGGAAGCTCGACCGCGTCGCGGATCAGCTCGATCTGGTCGCCCAGGCCGCCGATCTTGTCGTAGTCGATGTCCGGCACCTCTTCGAGGACGAGCTCCTCGACCTCGCTCTTCGGCACCACTTCATAGACGTAACCGGACCTGGAGTCGAGCAGCAGGGCGTCGCCGGGACGGATGGTGATGTCCAGCAGCGGCTCGGCGAGCCGCACCACCCGTTCCTCGTCGGTGTGCCCGATCACCAGGGCCCGCTCGCCGTCCTCAAGGATCTCCTTGAGGGTGACGATGTCCCCGGCGCGCTCGAACTCCATGGCCTCGACCACGTTGAGTGCCTCGTTGAGCATGACTTCCTGGCCGCGCCTGAGCTCCTCGAGCTCGACGCTGGGACTCACGTTCACCCGGAGCTTGCGGCCCCCGGTGAAGATGTCGCAGGTCCCGTCCTCATTGGCCTGCAGGAAGACACCGAAGCCGGCCGGCGGCTGTGCGAGCCGGTCGACCTCCTCCTTGAGGGCCACGATCTGGTCGCGGGCCTCACGGAGTGTATTGGCGAGCCGCTCGTTCTGCGCGGACACGCCTGCCAGGTTGGTCTGCAGCTCGACGATCCGCTCTTCGAGAATCCTCGTATGACGCGGAGAGTCGGCGAGCTTGCGGCGCAGGACGGCGATTTCCTGCTCGAGATAGGCAACCTGGCCGGCGGGGTCCTCGGACCCTCGCGCGGGCCGGGTGCCGCGGTTGATGTCGTCGTCGTGGGCTGCCACGGTCCTCACCTCCTCCAAGGGGAGCTGGACGCTTCCTGACCCTACCTGGGCGGCTGGTGATTGAAACCCCTAGATCACAAAGACCGTCGGGGTGTGTCTGATCTTCACCCTTGCGTACTCCCTCACGTCTTGGGAATACCCACCCAACAACATCGGAAAGCGGCCGGTTGTATCGTCGAAGTGTTCAACACCCGTCAGGGCTGGCTTCAATTGGTTCAACCGCGCAGGAACGGCAGGAGAAATGACCGTGCAGGACGAGGCTCCCACCAGCGACGGCGCCCAGGCGCTGGAGGTCTGGATCGACCAGGATCTCTGCACCGGGGACGGCATCTGCGCCCAGTACGCGCCCGAGGTGTTCGAGCTGGACATCGACGGGCTGGCCTATGTGAAGAGCGCCGACGACGAGCTGCTCCAGGCGGTCGGCGCCACAACGCCCGTGCCGCTGCCGCTCCTCCAGGACGTGGTGGACTCGGCGAAGGAGTGCCCGGGCGACTGCATCCATGTACGCCGCGTTTCGGACAGCGTCGAGGTCTACGGGCCCGCTGCCGAGTAGGGCGCCCCGCGCGCCGCATCCTCACGTACGTCAGGTACGCGCCGTCGGCCTACGCTCACCGCCGTCATACGCTCCGCGCCTGGGAGGGCACCGAGCGTACGAACTTGCCGCCCTGCCAGCGCCACTTGACCTGCTGGTGCACGTCCGGATTCCAGCGCGGCACGTCGGGTGAGGAGTAGCCGAGGAGCGTCGCGGTCACGGCTCCGTCCCCTATCGCGAGCGCGCCCACGCTCTGCTGGTCCGCCGGGCTGACCAGTGTCGCGACGAGCCGGGGCCGGCCGTCACCGGTCCCCGGCCGGGTGAGCACGTAGATGCCGGTGGGCGGTGTGCCCGATCCGGCGTCGCAGCGCACCGCTGCCACCGTTTCGGGGCTGCCGTCCCCGTCGAGATCGCCGGATGCCTTCCTGGTGACTGTGGTGCCCGCTCCCCCGCACTCCAGCGGGAAGGTGACGGCCGCTGGATCCGGCGCGGCCACGTGCGGGCGGGCCGGTTTCCCGCCGGGCTGGGACGCCGTGGCCGGATCGGGCGCGAGGACGCCCGCCAGGGCGACGACGCCGGCCATCGCGGTGGCCGTGGCCAGCCAGTGGACCGGGCTGGTCCTGTTGTGCGCGAGGTCCGGGAGTACGAGGTCCGGGAGCGCGGAGGGCTGCACGCGAGAGGTCTCCTGTGGGGCAGTGCCGGTGGGGGTGGCCAGAATAGTGCCACACGTCACAGGGGATCGGAACGCCGGGGTCCGTAAGGTCAACGTAAAGAAGCCGCCGCGCAGTTCCCCGGTGTGCTGGGGGAACTGCGCGGCGGCGCTGGTGCGTTGTCGCTGTCAGACGGTGTCGTCGGACCCGGTCGGCTCGCTCCCGGCCGAGTCGCTCCCGGTTCCGGCCTTAGGCTGGGCGGTGCTCTTTCCGGGACCGCTGTAGTCCTCGCCGTACGCGCCCTTGGACGGCCGGCGGCGGCGCAGCGGGGCCTCCACACCGTCTGCGAGGCGGCGGGCGGTGACGAGGAAGCCGGTGTGGCCGATCATCCGGTGGTCCGGGCGGACGGCCAGCCCCTCGACGTGCCAGTTGCGGACCATGGACTCCCAGGGCTGCGGCTCGGCGAAGCAGCCGATCTCCCTGATCGACTCGACGGTGCGTGAGAGCTGGGTGGTGGTGGCCACGTAGCAGCAGAGGATGCCGCCGGGGACCAGCGCCTTGGAGACGGCGTCCAGGCACTCCCAGGGGGCGAGCATGTCCAGCACCACACGGTCGACGTCCGTGTCGGAGAGGTTGTCCTGGAGGTCACCGACGGTGAGCTGCCAGGCGGGGTGCGGCCCGCCGAAGTAGCGCTCCACGTTCTGCGTGGCGATCTCCGCGAAGTCCTCACGGCGCTCGTACGAGTGCAGCATCCCCTGCTCGCCGATGGCACGCAGCAGGAAGCTGCTGAGCGCGCCGGACCCCACACCCGCCTCGACGACCCGTGCGCCGGGGAAGATGTCCCCGAAGGCCAGGATCTGGCCCGCGTCCTTGGGGTAGACCACGGCGGCGCCGCGGGGCATGGACAGGACGAAATCGGGGAGCAGGGGGCGCAGCGCGAGGTAGGCGACGTTTCCCGTGGTACGGACAACACTGCCCTCGGGAGCACCGATCAGCTCGTCGTGCGGGAAGGAACCCTTGTGGGTGTGGAAGTTCTTCCCGGCTTCGAGCGTGAAGGTGTAGTGGCGTCCCTTGGGGTCGGTGAGCTGGACCTGGTCCCCGACTTTGAAGGGCCCACGTCGGCGGGCGGCACCGGTCGGTTCGGACATACGAGCAGACTACCGGCCTCAGGAACCGGGGCGCGCCATCGCCTGGACGAATGCCCGTTCGACATCGGCCGTGGAGAGGACTCCGTAGATCGCGCCGGTCTCCTCGACCACCAGGTACTCGGTGGCCGGACTGGCCCGCAGCTTGTCGAGGAGCGCCTCGCCCGCCAGCTCGGCCGGCACCCGCATCCCCTCGGTGAGGTCCTGGGCGAGTCCGCTGACCGCGACCCAGGGGCGCCGGTGCTCCGGCACTCCGACGATGGCCGCCTCCCGGACCAGGGCGGTCGGGTCGCCCTGGCTGTCCACGACGACCAGCGCCCGGGCACCGGCGTCGTTGGCCCTGCGCAGCGCCTCGGAGAGCGGTGTCGTCGTCTCCACGGGGACGGCGCGCCTGGTGAGCGTACGGGCGCGGAGCTCGGGGAGGTGTTCGCGGAGCCTGGCCATCCGCAGGCTGTTGCCCGCGCCGGTCCAGATGATCGCGGCGAGGATCGCGGCGAGCAGCGCGTCCATGACCGTCTCCATGCCGCCCACGTCGGCGTCGGAGCCGGTGTGGGTGAGCAGCGGGAGGCCGATCAGGACGGAGACGGCGAGCGCCCGGCCGAACCAGGCGGCGGCGATGGTGCCGCTCATCGGCTTGCCGGTGATCTTCCAGACGACCGCGCGGAGCATCCGGCCGCCGTCCAGCGGCAGCCCGGGCAGCAGGTTGAAGGCGGCCACGATGAGGTTGGAGATCATCAGGCCGGCCAGCAGCACTCCGGGGACCGTGCCGGGCTCCACGGCCTTCATCCCGAGGTAGAAGAGGCCGGCGAGGATCATCGAGAGCAGTGGTCCGACGAAGGCCAGGATGAACTCGCGGCCCGGTGTCTCGGACTCCTTCTCGATCTCCGAGACACCGCCGAAAAACTGGAGCTGGATGCGGCGCACCGGGAGGTCGAAGCGCAGTGCGGCGACGGTGTGGGCCAGTTCGTGGACCAGTACGGAGGCGTAGAAGGCGACCGCGAAGAAGAGGGAGACCAGATACCTGGCGTTGCCCAGTTCGGGGAGGATCCGGTCGAGCTGGCCGCCGAAGACCCAGGTGATGAGGGCTGCCACCAGGAACCAGCTGGGGGCGACGTACACCGGAACACCGAAGGGGCGGCCCATCAGGATGCCGCCGCCCGGCGCGTCCCGGCGCCGCGGTTTGCCGCCATCGGGCGCGGGGCCGGGCCCTGCCCCGTCCGCGCCGGGCTGCGGGCGCCCGCTGTCGCCGCTCTCGTTCACGGTATCCCTTCATGTCGTTCCGTGTCGTTCATGCTGTCCGGAATGCGTTCCGCACCACCGCCGGTCCGACACCGCTTTCCACGGTGCCCTGATCATGCAGTGCGAGGAGGTCTGCCGTCGATGGTATGCGGCTCGGTGTCAGTGGCGGGTCGTAGGGTCTGGGACATGACTACCGCCCAGCAGCCCACTTCACTCTCGCCGTCGCGGGCGAGCGACTTCATGCAGTGTCCGCTGCTGTACAGGTTCCGGGTGATCGACAAGCTGCCGGAGAAGCCCAGTCCTGCGGCGACGCGCGGCACTCTGGTGCATGCGGTGCTGGAGCGGATGTTCGACGACCCGGCGGCGGAGCGGACGGTTCCGCGTGCCCGGGGCATGGTCCCCGGCCAGTGGGACCGGCTCCTGTCGGCCAAGCCCGAGCTGGGCGAGCTTTTCGCGGACGACACCGGGGGCGAGCAGC
This sequence comes from Streptomyces sp. NBC_01197, assembly GCF_036010505.1. Classification (NCBI taxonomy): domain Bacteria; kingdom Bacillati; phylum Actinomycetota; class Actinomycetes; order Kitasatosporales; family Streptomycetaceae; genus Streptomyces; species Streptomyces sp. NBC_01197. The sequence continues at coordinate 6,356,761 of NZ_CP108569.1, read as the reverse complement.
TGGCGAAGTGGCTCGCGGAGGCCGAGTCGCTGGTCGAGCGGTGGTTCACGCTGGAGGACCCGACACAACTCGAACCGGCCGAGCGGGAGCTGTTCATCGAGACGGAGCTGGCGTCGGGGCTGCGGCTGCGCGGGATCATCGACCGGGTCGATGTGGCGCCGACCGGCGAGGTCCGGATCGTCGACTACAAGACGGGCAAGGCGCCGCGCCCGCAGTTCGCGGAGGGCGCGCTGTTCCAGATGAAGTTCTACGCGCTGGTGGTGTGGCGGCTGAAGGGGATCGTGCCGCGCCGGCTCCAGCTGGTGTACCTGGGGAGCGGCGAGGTGGTGACGTACGACCCGGTCGAGGGCGATCTGGAGCGGGTCGAGCGCAAGCTGCTGGCGCTGTGGGAGGCGATCAGGAAGGCCACGGAGAGCGGCGACTGGCAGCCGCGGCCGACGAAGCTCTGCGGCTGGTGCGACCACCAGGCGGTCTGTCCGGAATTCGGCGGCACCCCGCCGGTCTACCCGCTGGAAGTGGTGCGCAAGGCGGAAGAGGTACCCGAGGCCCGGTGAGACCGGGCGGGCTCCGCCCCGCCCTCCCCGCAGCGCCTGATCCGTCCGGGACACCCCCGGTACGCCCCGCGGCGTCCCGGCGGGCCGGTCAGGGCAGAATGGGGCCGGTCTAGCTAAGGAGTTCCCGTGGCGATCCGCGTCCTACTGGTCGACGACCAGCCGCTGCTGCGCACCGGTTTCCGGATGATTCTGGAGGCCGAGCAGGACCTCGCGGTGGTCGGTGAGGCCGGGGACGGCCTCCAGGCTCTCGACCAGGTCCGGGCGCTGCAGCCCGATGTGGTGCTGATGGACATCCGGATGCCCCGGATGGACGGGGTCGAGGCCACCCGCCAGATCACCGGCCCCGGCCGGGACGGTCCGGCGAAGGTCCTGGTGCTGACCACCTTCGACCTGGACGAGTACGTGGTGGAGGCCCTGCGGGCCGGTGCGAGCGGCTTCTTGCTCAAGGACGCGCCCGCCAATGAGCTGGTCCAGGCGATCCGGGTGGTGGCCGGGGGCGAGGCGATGCTCGCACCGAGCATCACCCGCCGGCTGCTCGACAAGTACGCGGACCATCTGCCGTCCGGCGAGGATCCCGTCCCGGACACGCTGCACACCCTGACCGAGCGCGAGGTGGAAGTGCTCAAGCTGGTCGCGCGGGGCCTGTCCAACGCCGAGATCGCCGCCGACCTGTTCGTCAGCGAGACCACGGTCAAGACGCATGTGGGCCATGTACTGACCAAGCTGGGGCTGCGCGACCGGGTCCAGGCCGCGGTCTACGCGTACGAGAGCGGTCTGGTACGCCCGGGGGCTCAGCCGTAGTTCCCGGGCCCCGCCGGTCCTCCGGCGGGGCCCGCGGCGGCTCCGGCAGGCAGGGCACCGGCCGGACGTCCGGCCGGTGCCCTGCCGTCCGCGGGTCAGCTGACGCCGCGGCCGAGCTCCCAGATCTGCAGGGCGGACGAGTTGCTCAGCGCCCACTCCGCCCCGGTCAGGTCGTCCCGGGCGGCCACATACTGCTTGCCCTGCCAGAGCGGCAGCACGGGAACGTCGTCCGCGACGATGTCCTGGATCTTCTGGAGCGGGACCACCGCCGTGGTGCGGTCCGCGGCCCGCCGGGACTCCGGGATGTACTTGTCGCGGATGGTGGGGTTCGCGTAGGGGGTGTTGAGGAAGTTGCCCTTGCTGAGGAACGGCGAGATGAAGTTGTCCGCGTCGGGGAAGTCCGGGAACCAGCCCATGCCGTAGACCGCGTAGTCGCCCTTCACCTCGTCGGGGCGGAACTGCGCCCACTTGTGGCCCTGGGTCTTCACGTCGAAGAGCCCGGAGGCGTTCAGCTGCTGCTTGAGCAGCGCGAACTCCTTCGCCGTACCGGGTCCGTAGTGGTCGCTCGTGTAATCCAGCGTCAGCCGGACCTTGCTGGTGATCCCGGCAGAGTGCAGGATCTGGGCGGCCTCGGACTTGCTCGGATCGCCGTACTTGTTGAAGAACGAATTCGTGTGTCCGCCGATTCCGGTGGGGATCAGCGAGTAGAGCGGGTCCGAGGTGGCACCGTACACCTGGCTGGCGATCTGACCGCGGTCGACGAGCGCGGCCATCGCCTGCCGGACCGCCTTGTTCTTCACCGCCGGGTCGTTCGTGTTGAAGGCCAGGTAGCGGATCTCCAGGCCGGGGCTCTCGACAAAGTTGACGTTCGGCGACGAACCGTCCGAGTACTGCTTGATCTGCTCCGGGGAGAGAGTCCGGCCCATCATGTCGATCTTGCCGGACTTCAGCGCGGCGCCCATGCCCGCGGCATCCGCGAAGGAATCGATCTCGACCTTGTCGTTCTGCAGCTTCAACGCCCCCTTGTAGTGGGGGTTCTTGGTGAAGATGGCCTTCTTCAGGCGGTCGTTGCCGACCTCCGCCTTGAAGGTGTACGGACCGGAGCCGTCGATCACGAAGCCCTTGCGCAGCTTCTTCGGCGCGTACTCCTTCTTCTCCACGATGCCCGCGGCCGGCGTGGCCAGCTTGTACGGGAAGGTGGCGTCGGGCGTCTTCAGGTGGAAGACCAGCTCATGAGAGCTCACGGCCTCGATGGTGTCGATGTTCTCCAGCAGACCGGCCGGGCCGTTCGGGTCGTCGATGTTGGTGACGCGTTCCATCGAGTACTTCACATCGGCGGCCGTGAGGGGGTCGCCGTTGGCGAACTGGAGCCCGCTGCGGAGCTTGCAGCGGTAGCTCTCGTTCTCGGTGTCCGTGAAACGGCAGTCGCTGGCGGCGTCCGGCACCGGCAGGCCGCCACCACGCGGCATCGCCATGAGCGACTGGAGAGTCGGGCGCAGGAAGTTCCAGACGCCGGTGTCATAGGTGTAGGCGGGGTCGAGAGGAGCCGGAGCCTTCTTGCCCGACTCGATGAAGTCCGTCGTACCCACGACGATGGCCTTGCCGCCGTCGCCGCCGCTGCCTGTGCCGCCGCACGCGGCGAGTACCGGAGCGAGCAGGCAAACTATCGCCGGCAGCACCAGAGTCTTGCGGTTCATTCTGGACGTTCTCCTCATCCGGCACTGGGATACAGCGATGTACAGACACTCCGCCGCTACCGCCCGATCGGGGCGGGGCGATCGGGCCGGGTACAGAGCGATCAGTCCAGTGATCCCGGCCGCTTGGTGGGCGCCGGGGGCACAGAAGTGTACGGCGAAGTTCTCGCCATGAGATTAGTGGGGAACGTCAGGAAACCTGGACCGGGGGCGACTTGGGTGGGATCCACACCATCTTCACGAATAGCGGAGCGTCAATATCCGACCACCGAAATGATTCGTACACCGCTTCACCAATCGGGACACATGGGCACGTGCGGAGCGGTGACGCGCCTATCGCAGCACGCGAATGCCTCCGTGTCGACGCTTCGTCAAGTGATGAACGTCACTCCGCACCCGCTTTTCGTAAAGCTTGAAGCCCCTCTCTTCATGCTCACGTAAATACAGGGGGATGACGGGCGCCGATTCCCTTCAGGACTAAAGCGACACGGTCAGTATCCGGCTCGGTGCATTCCGTTGACCAGTGCCCTGAGAAAGCCCAGATCGACTTCTTCCAGAGACCCGACGACTACCCGGCCGGCCGCTGCGGCGATCGGCGCCACTGAGGGCACGGCCACTACACGGCAGCCTGCGGCCTCCGCCGCCGCCACTCCGGTCGCGGTGTCCTCGATGACCGCGCAGCGCGCCGGATCGGCGTCCAGGCCCGCCGCGGCTGCGAGATAGGGCTCCGGGTGCGGTTTCGTCCGGGCCACCTCGTCGCCCGCGACCGTCAAGGTGAAGTTGTCCGGGCCGAGCGACTTGAGGACCCGGTCGATGATCCGCCGGTGCGAGGCGGAGACCAGGGCCGTGGGCACGCCGTGGGCGGCCAGCTCGGTGAGCAGCCGCAGCGCCCCGGGCATCAGCGGCACCCCGCCCGAGATCCGCTCCTCGAACCGGTCGTTGAGCAGCGTGGTCAGCTCGGGAAGGGCGATGTCCGCGCCGGTGACCTCGATGAGATAACCGGCGCTGCGGGTCATGGGCCCGCCCACCACGGTGTCGCGCCAGCGTTCGTCGAGCCGGTGGCCGAGGTCGGCGAAGACCTCCACCTCGGCGTCCCACCAGACGCCCTCGGTGTCCACCAGCGTGCCGTCCATGTCGAGCAGGACCGCCTGCAGGGCTGCGCCTTCGGCCATACGGGTGTTGAGCGCGGCGACCGTACTGGTCATACGGGGACACCTCCTGGAGGGACACGAAGGCCGGTCGCCCACCCTGCTGGGAAGGCAACCGGCCTGCACCGGACCGACCATTCTACGTCGGGACGGTCCGGCGCGCGCTGCGATGCGGCGCACCCGCGTCCGGTGGCGGACTGCCGGACTCACCGGGCGTTGAAGTACTTCGCCTCGGGGTGGTGGATCACGATCGCGTCGGTGGACTGCTCGGGGTGCAGCTGGAACTCCTCGGAGAGGTGTACGCCGATCCGCTCGGGCTGGAGCAGCTCGGCGATCTTCGCCCGGTCCTCCAGATCCGGGCAGGCACCGTAGCCGAGCGAGAAGCGCGCACCGCGGTACTTCAGCGCGAACATGTCCTGGACGTCCGAGGGGTCCTCACCCGCGTAGCCGAGCTCGGAACGGACCCTGGCGTGCCAGTACTCGGCCAGCGCTTCCGCCAACTGCACGGACAGGCCGTGCAGTTCGAGGTAGTCGCGGTAGGAGTTGGCCTCGAACAACTCGGCCGTGGCCTCGCCGATCCGCGAGCCGACGGTGACCACCTGAAGGCCGATCACATCCCGCTCACCGGACTCCTCTGGGCGGAAGAAGTCCGCCAGGCAGAGCCTGCGGCCGCGGCGCTGGCGGGGGAAGGTGAAGCGGGTCCGCTCGCTGCCGTCCTCGTTGAGGAGGATGAGGTCGTCGCCCTTGGAGACGCACGGGAAGTAACCGTAGACGACGGCCGCTTCGAGCATGTTCTTGGTGTGCAGCTGGTCCAGCCAGCCGCGCAGACGCGGTCGGCCCTCGGTCTCCAACAGCTCCTCGTAGGTGGGGCCTTCGCCCTTGCGGTCTTCCTTGAGCCCCCACTGCCCCTTGAAGAGCGCGCCTTCGTCCAGCCAGGACGCGTACTCCTTGAGCTGGATCCCCTTGACGACGCGGGTGCCCCAGAACGGCGGCTCCGGCACCGGGTTGTCGGTGGCGACGTCCGAGCGGACGGTGCCCTCGGGCTCGTCCACCTTCAGGACGGCGGCGGTGTCCCGCTTCGGCACCCGGCGCTGCTTGAGCTCGGGCAGTACGGCGCCGGGGACGCCCCGCTTGACGCCGATCAACGCGTCCATCAGGCGCAGGCCCTCGAACGCGTCGCGGGCGTAGCGGACTTCGCCCTCGTAGATCTCGTGCAGGTCCTGTTCGACGTACGCCCTGGTCAGCGCGGCGCCGCCGAGGATGACGGGGAAGTCGGCCGCCATCCTGCGCTGGTTGAGCTCCTGCAGGTTCTCCTTCATGATCACTGTGGACTTGACGAGGAGACCTGACATGCCGATGACGTCGGCCTTGTGCTCCTCGGCGGCTTCCAGGATCGCGGAGACGGGCTGTTTGATGCCGAGGTTGACGACGTTGTAGCCGTTGTTGGTCAGGATGATGTCGACGAGGTTCTTGCCGATGTCGTGGACGTCGCCGCGGACGGTGGCCAGGACGATGGTGCCCTTGCCGTCGTCGTCGGTCTTCTCCATGTGCGGCTCCAGATGGGCCACCGCGCTCTTCATGACCTCAGCCGACTGGAGCACGAACGGCAGCTGCATCTGGCCGGAGCCGAAGAGTTCGCCGACGACCTTCATCCCCTCCAGGAGCGTGTCGTTGACGATCTCCAGGGCCGGCCGGCCCTGGAGCGCTTCGTCGAGGTCGGCCTCCAGGCCGTTCTTCTCGCCGTCGATGATGCGGCGCTGCAGGCGCTCCTCCAGCGGGAGGGCCATGAGCTCTTCGGCCCTGCCCTGCTTCATGGATTTCATGTTGACGCCCTCGAAGAGCTCCATGAGCTTCTGCAGGGGGTCGTAGCCCTCGGCGCGGCGGTCGTAGATCAGGTCGAGGGCGACCTTGACCTGCTCCTCCTCCAACCGGGCGATCGGCAGGATCTTCGACGCGTGCACGATCGCCGAGTCCAGCCCTGCCTTTACGCACTCGTCGAGGAAGACGGAGTTGAGGACGACGCGGGCGGCCGGGTTGAGGCCGAAGGAGATGTTGGACAGACCCAGCGTGGTCTGGACGTCCGGGTGACGGCGCTTGAGCTCGCGGATGGCCTCGATGGTGGCGAGGCCGTCGCCCCTGGACTCCTCCTGACCGGTGCAGATGGTGAAGGTCAGGGTGTCGATGAGGATGTCCGGCTCACGGATCCCCCAGTTGCCGGTCAGGTCCTCGATCAGCCGCTCGGCGATGGCGACCTTGTGGTCGGAGGTACGGGCCTGGCCCTCCTCGTCGATGGTCAGGGCGATCAGCGCGGCGCCGTGCTCGACCGCCAGCGCCGTGACCTTGGCGAAGCGGGACTCGGGGCCGTCGCCGTCCTCGTAGTTGACCGAGTTGAGGACGGCACGGCCGCCCAGCTTCTCCAACCCGGCCCGCAGCACGGGCAGTTCGGTGGAGTCCAGCACGATCGGCAATGTGGAGGCGGTGGCGAAGCGGCCGGCCAGCTCGGTCATGTCAGCCACTCCGTCGCGGCCCACGTAGTCGACACACAGGTCGAGCATGTGCGCGCCCTCGCGGATCTGGTCGCGCGCCATCTCCACACAGTCGTCCCAGCGCGCCTCCAGCATGGCCTCACGGAACTTCTTGCTGCCGTTGGCGTTGGTGCGCTCGCCGATCGCCATGTACGCCGTGTCCTGGCGGAACGGCACGCTCTGGTACAGCGAGGCGGCGCCCGGCTCGGGGCGCGGGTCGCGGGCGGTGGGCGTGAGGGCCCGGGCCCGGTCGACGACCTGGCGCAGATGCTCGGGCGTCGTACCGCAGCAGCCGCCGATCAGGGACAGGCCGTAGTCGGTCACGAATGCTTCCTGCGCGTCCGCCAGGCCCTCGGGGTCGAGCGGGAAGTGCGCGCCGTCCTTGGTCAGCACGGGCAGGCCCGCGTTCGGCATGCACATCAGCGGCGTACGCGAGTGGCGGGCCAGATAGCGCAGGTGCTCGCTCATCTCGGCCGGGCCCGTCGAGCAGTTCAGCCCGATCAGGTCGATACCCAGGGGCTCCAGGGCGGTCAGCGCGGCGCCGATCTCGGAGCCGAGCAGCATGACGCCGGTCGTCTCGAAGGCGAGCGAGCAGATCAGCGGCACGCTGACGCCGAGGGCGTCCATCGCCCGGCGTGCGCCGATCAGGCTCGACTTGGTCTGCAGCAGGTCCTGGGTGGTCTCCACGATCAGGGCGTCCGCGCCGCCGGCGAGCAGCCCCTCGGCATTCTGCTGGTAGCCGTCCCGCAGGACGTCGTACGTGGTGTGGCCGAGCGACGGCAGCTTGGTGCCGGGGCCGATCGAGCCGAGGACCCAGCGCTGGCGGCCGTCCTTCGCGCCGAACTCGTCGGCGACCTCGCGGGCGATACGGGCGCCCGCCTCGGACAGCTCGGTGATCCGGTCGGCGATCTCGTACTCGTTCGCCGCCGAGTGGTTCGCACCGAAGGTGTTCGTCTCCACACAGTCGACGCCGACAGCGAAGTACTCCTCGTGCACCGAGCGGACGATGTCCGGCCTGGTCACGTTCAGGATCTCGTTGCAGCCCTCCAGCTGCTGGAAGTCCTCAAGAGTGGGATCCTGCGCCTGCAGCATCGTGCCCATCGCACCGTCGGCCACCACCACACGGGTGGCCAGTGCCTCTCGGAGGGCGTCAGCTCGGGTCCGGCTGTCAGCGGAAGGGGTCGGCGACGAGGCCATGGAATGTACTCCCTGGGATGCGACGGCTGTCGGCTTTGCGCCTTCCGGCAGGATGGCGCACCAGGCCAGGGTAACGGGGACGGCGCTGATCGGGGCGGGTGTTCCACGGGACGGACACCTCTGCCGGCACGGCTCCGCGGGTGGCGTCGGGTACCGCCTGGGCGCACTCCGCGTGACACTTGGTCGACATGGACCGATAGTGTTCAGCATTGCCGAACAGCGTGGAGGGTGGCCCAGCAATGGCGAAGAACATTCAGTCCCTGGAGCGGGCGGCTGCGATGCTGAGGCTGCTCGCGGGCGGCGAGCGGCGGCTCGGCCTGTCCGACATCGCCTCCTCCCTCGACCTGGCCAAAGGCACCGCCCACGGCATCCTGCGCACCCTCCAGCAGGAGGGTTTCGTGGAGCAGGACCCGGCATCCGGGCGCTACCAGCTGGGGGCCGAACTGCTGCGCCTGGGCAACAGCTATCTGGATGTCCACGAGCTGCGGGCGCGCGCCCTCGTCTGGACCGACGACCTGGCCCGCTCCAGCGGTGAGAGCGTCTATCTGGGCGTCCTGCACCAGCGGGGCGTCCTGATCGTCCACCATGTCTTCCGCCCCGACGACAGCCGGCAGGTGCTGGAGGTCGGAGCCATGCAGCCACTGCACTCCAGCGCCCTCGGCAAGGTGCTCTCGGCGTACGACCCGGTGGCGCACAGCGAGGCCCTGGAGACCGAGCGGCAGATTTTCACCCCCCGCACGATCAGCGACCCGGAGCAGTTCGAGTCGGTGCTCGACCTGACCAGGGCGCGCGGCTGGGGCGCCGACGTCGAGGAGACCTGGGAGGGCGTGGCATCGGTGGCCGCCCCCATCCATGACCGGCGCAGGATGCCGCTGGGCGCCATCGCGGTGACCGGTGCGGTCGAGCGGGTCTGTGTGGACGGGGAGCTGCGCCCGGAACTGGTGGCCGCGGTGCGCGACTGCGCCCGTTCCGTCTCGCGCGATCTGGGCGCCGGCCGCTTCTGAGCGCCGCCGCGGGCCCGTTCCCGGGCTCCTTCCCTGTCCCTGGCAGCGCCCCAGCGAGGCCCCAGCAGGGTCCCGGCCCGGCCCCGGTGGAAGTCCTCATCGAGTTTCGCGTCACAGCCTCTTGACGTTTACCGACCGCAGGACAAAACTGCCGTTCATCGGTCGGCATTGTCGAACACTTAACGGAAATACGCGTTAAGGTGTGACAGTGCCAAAGGGCCGGCAACGCCCTCACCTGAGGGCGCGGACGACCGGAGGAAACCGGTGTCCGGCTTCCCCTGGACGAAGGACAAAGGAGTCGCGGGTGTCCAGCTCCGACATCTTCATCGGCGAGACCATCGGGACCGCCGTACTCGTACTGCTCGGCGCCGGTGTGTGCGCCGCCGTAACACTCAAGCGCTCCAAGGCCAAGGACGCGGGCTGGCTGGCCATCACGTTCGGCTGGGGATTCGCCGTACTGACCGCCGCCTACATCTCCACCGGTGTCTCCGGCGCTCACCTGAACCCGGCGGTGACCATAGGCCTGGCCATCAAGGGCGACACCCCGTGGGGCGACGTGCCCCTGTACCTCGGCTCGCAGTTGCTCGGCGCCATGATCGGCGCGACGCTGGTCTGGGTGGCGTACTACGGACACTTCCAGGCCCACCTGAGGGACCCGGAGATCGCGGCGATGGACAAGGGCACCACGAAGAGCGAGCCGGGCCCCGGCCCGGTGGGCGGTGTCTTCTTCACCGCGCCCGAGATCCGCAACGTCGTGCAGAACCTGGCCACCGAGATCATCGGCACCATGGTCCTCGTCCTGGCGATCCTCACCCAGGGCCTGAGCGCGGACGGCAAGGGCCTCAGCATCATGGGCGCCCTGATCACGTCGCTGGTCGTCGTCTCCATCGGGCTCTCGCTCGGCGGTCCGACGGGTTACGCCATCAACCCGGTCCGCGACCTCGGCCCGCGTATCGTCCACTCCCTGCTGCGGCTCCCCCACAAGGGCAGCTCGGACTGGAGCTACGCGTGGATACCCGTGGCGGGCCCTCTCATAGGCGGCGCTCTCGCAGGCGGTCTGTACAACCTCGCCTTCGCGTGACCTGCCGGCACCGACGACCACCCCTTCAGAATCTCGGAGCACACCGTGACCACTGACGCTCACACCACCGGGCCGTTCATCGCGGCCATCGACCAGGGCACCACCTCCAGCCGCTGCATCGTCTTCGACCGGGACGGACGGATCGTCGCCGTCGACCAGAAGGAGCACGAGCAGATCTTCCCGAAGCCGGGCTGGGTCGAGCACGACGCCGCCGAGATCTGGACCAACGTCCAGGAGGTCGTGGCGGGCGCGGTCGAGAAGGCCGGCATCACAGCGGCCGACGTCAAGGCCATCGGCATCACCAACCAGCGCGAGACCACGCTGCTCTGGGACAAGAACACCGGTGAGCCCGTCCACAACGCCATCGTCTGGCAGGACACCCGCACCGACGCGGTCTGCCGCGAGCTCGGCCGCAACGTGGGCCAGGACCGCTTCCGCCGTGAGACCGGTCTGCCGCTGGCCTCGTACTTCGCCGGGCCGAAGATCCGCTGGCTGCTGGACAACGTCGAGGGGCTGCGCGAGCGCGCCGAGGCCGGCGACATCCTCTTCGGCACCATGGACTCCTGGGTCATCTGGAACCTGACGGGCGGGGTGAACGGCGGCGTCCACGTCACCGACGTCACCAACGCCTCCCGCACGCTGCTGATGAACCTGCACACGATGAAGTGGGATCCGAAGATCCTCGGCTCCATCGAGATCCCGGCGGCCGTGCTGCCGGAGATCCGCTCGTCCTCCGAGGTGTACGGCACGGCCGCCGGGGGCGTGCTGGCCGGTGTGCCCGTCGCCTCCGCGCTCGGCGACCAGCAGGCGGCCCTGTTCGGCCAGACCTGTTTCTCCGAGGGCGAGGCCAAGTCGACGTACGGCACCGGCACCTTCATGCTGATGAACACCGGTGGCACGCCCGTCAACTCGTACAACGGCCTGCTGACGACCGTCGGCTACCAGATCGGCGACCAGAAGCCGGTGTACGCGCTGGAGGGGTCGATCGCCGTCACGGGCTCGCTCGTCCAGTGGCTGCGCGACCAGATGGGCATGATCAAGAGTGCCGCCGAGGTCGAGACCCTGGCCTCATCGGTCGACGACAACGGCGGCGCGTACTTCGTACCGGCCTTCTCCGGTCTGTTCGCCCCGTACTGGCGTCCCGACGCGCGCGGTGTGATCGCCGGCCTGACCCGCTACGTCACCAAGGCGCACATCGCCCGTGCCGTGCTCGAAGCCACCGCCTGGCAGACGCGTGAGATCAGCGACGCCATGACCAAGGACTCCGGCGTCGAGCTGACGTCGCTCAAGGTCGACGGCGGTATGACCTCCAACAACCTGCTGATGCAGACGCTCTCCGACTTCCTGGACGCACCCGTGGTGCGCCCGATGGTGGCCGAGACGACCTGCCTCGGCGCTGCCTACGCCGCCGGTCTCGCCGTCGGCTTCTGGCCGGACACCGACGCACTGCGCGCCAACTGGCGCAGGGCCGCCGAGTGGACACCCCGGATGGACGCGGCCGTCCGTGACCGCGAGTACAAGAACTGGCTCAAGGCCGTACAGCGGACCATGGGCTGGCTCGAAGACGAGGAGTAACCAATATGACCACCCTGCAGAGCGTCCCGGCCCTCGGGACGCACCCGGCCTCCGGCTCCCTTCCGAGCCGCGCCGAGACTCGGGAGCAGCTTTCCAAGGCGACGTACGACCTCCTGGTGATCGGCGGCGGAATCCTGGGCATCTCCACCGCCTGGCACGCCGCGCAGTCCGGGCTGCGGGTGGCCCTGGTGGATGCCGGTGACTTCGCCGGCGCCACTTCGTCCGCTTCCTCCAAGCTTCTGCACGGCGGCCTCCGCTACCTCCAGACGGGGGCCGTGAAGCTGGTCGCGGAGAACCACTTCGAGCGCCGCGCCGTCTCCCGTGACGTGGCCCCGCACCTGGCCAACCCGCTGACGTTCTACCTGCCGGTGTACAAGGGCGGACCGCACGGCGCGGCCAAGCTCGGTGCGGGCGTCTTCGCCTACTCCGCGCTCTCCGCCTTCGGCGACGGTGTCGGCCACGTCATCTCCGCGGCGAAGGCGCAGCGCGATGTGCCCGAGCTGCGGACCGACAACCTCAAGGCCGTCGCGGTCTACGGCGACGACCAGATGAACGACTCCCGGATGGCCCTGATGACGGTGCGCGCCGCCGTGGAGTCAGGTGCCACCGTGCTCAACCACGCCGAGGTCACCGGGCTGCGCTTCACGAGGGGCCGGGTGACCGGCGCGGAGCTCAAGGACCGTCTCGACGGCAGCGAGTTCGGCGTCAGCGCCCGGCTCGTACTGAACGCCACCGGCCCGTGGGTCGACCACCTGCGCAAGCTGGAGGACCCGAACGCCGCGCCCTCCATCCGGCTCTCCAAGGGCGCGCACCTGGTGCTCAAGCGCACCGCGCCCTGGCGTGCCGCGCTGGCCACGCCGATCGACAAGTACCGGATCACCTTCGCCCTCCCGTGGGAGGACCAGCTGCTGCTCGGCACGACCGACGAGGAGTACGAGGGCGACCCCGCCGATGTCTCGGTCAACGAGAAGGACATCACGCAGATCCTGGACGAGGCCGCCTTCTCCGTACGGGACCAGCAGCTCTCACGTGATCTGATCACGTACTCCTTCGCCGGACTCCGGGTGCTGCCCGGCGGCCCCGGTGACACCTCGAAGGCCAAGCGCGAGACGGTCGTCACCGAGGGGCGCGGCGGGATGCTGTCGGTGGCGGGCGGCAAGTGGACGACCTTCCGGCACATCGGCCGTACGGTCATGAACAAGCTGGCCGCGCTGCCCGGCCACCCGCTCGGCGACGACATGGAGCCGATCTCGCACCTGCCGAAGAAGCAGCCGCTGCCCGGCATCGCCAACCCGCACGCGGTCGCGCACCGGCTGCTGGTGGACGGCGGGGAGCCGGGGCCGCGGATGGCGGCGGACACAGCCCGCCATCTGGCGACGCACTACGGCTCGCTCTCCTTCGACATCGCGCGGCTGGCGAACGAGGACCCGGCGCTGGCCGAGCGGGTCCACCCGGACGCCCCGGAGATATGGGCGCAGGTCGTCTACGCACGCGACCACGAGTGGGCCGAGACGGCCGACGACGTGCTGCGCCGCCGTACGACGCTGACCATCCGGGGCCTGGCCACGGACGACGTCCGGGCGAAGGTCGAGGACGTGCTCGGCGAGAAGTAGCGACTGCGCCGCGGTGAGAACGGCACAGCGGTGAGGGGCGGTCCTGACGGGCCGCCCCTCCCTCGTGTCACCCGGTTGCCCCGTCCGGCAGTCGTCTCAGGGCGAGACCTCCTCCAGCCGCCGCCCCGCCGTCTCCTCCGCGCCGACCACCGCGACGGCGGCGCCCGCCAGGGCCACCGCTCCCAGCACCACGAAGACCGGGGAGACACGGCCCCCGGCGTACACCATGCCGACGGCGATGGGGCCGAGGATCACTCCGAGCCGGTTCATCGCGCCGCCCATGCTGCTGCCCAGGGCCCGCATCCGGGTCGGGAAGAGTTCCGGTGTGTAGAGGTAGAGGCAGATGTTGGAGCCGAAGAAGAAGACCGCGGCGAGCGAGGTCCACACCAGTACCTGGACCGGGGTCCGGGCGCCGAGGTACGCGAGTACGAAGAGCATCACGGCGGCTCCGGACAGGCAGACGGTGATGACGCGCCTGCGTCCGGCGCTGTCCACGGTGAGGGCCGCGGCCAGACAGCCCGCGAGTCCCGCGCAGGCCGTGACGGTCGAGTAGAGGAGCGCGTCGGAGAGCGAGAGGCCGTAGCGGTTCTGGTAGATCGTCGGCAGCCAGGACGTGATGCCGTAGTTGACGAAGTAGCCGGTGAACCAGAGGGCGCCGATCACCAGGGTGCGGCGGCGGTAGCGGCCGGTGAACAGCCCGCGCAGACCGCTCACCCCGGCTTCCGGGACCGCTTCGGGCGCCGGGCCCGCCCGGTCGGCCGGCGGGTCGGTGACGGGTGGCAGCGGCTGCCCGGTGGCGCGCTGGACCGCGGCCTCGATCCTGGTCATCACATCGGCCGCCTCCTGGACCCTGCCGTGTTCGGCGAGCCAGCGCGGGGACTCCGGTACGGCGCGCTGCACCAGGACGCACAGCACCCCGGGCACTGCGGCCAGCACATACATCCAGCGCCAGCCGAGCAGCGGCACCACCCAGGCGGCGACCAGCGCGCCCACGGTGAGTCCGGCCGGGAAGACCAGTTCGTAGAGCAGGACGAACCGCCCCCGCCGGTGGCTGCGGGTGATCTCGGCGATGAAGGTGGCGGCCACCGGGACCTCGCCGCCGATGGCCAGTCCCTGGACGAAGCGCACTGCCATGAAGGCGCCGGGCGACTGGGTCGCGGCCAGGGCGAGGTTGGCGAGGCTGGAGACGGCCACGCACAGGGCGATGACCTTGACGCGGCCGATCCGGTCGGCGAGTCGGCCGGAGAGCACCGCACCGATCAGCATCCCGACCGAGCCGACGGTGAGCAGCCAGGTGGAGGCGGAATCGGTCAGGTGCCACTCGTGGCGCAGCTGGGGCATCGCGTACGCGATCAGCAGCTGGTCGAACGCCTCGAAGAAGGTGACGGCGCCCACGATGAGCCGGACGGTGACATGCCAGCGGCTCATCGGGAGCCGTTCGAAACGGGCGGCGACGGCCGCCCGGACCGCTCGGTCCGCTGAAGCGTCGATCGTCATATGCAGGGTCCTCCGACTCCACGGCTGAGGGGCGAGGGCGAGGCGAGAAGAACGCGGTGTCCCACGGGGGTTGTCCGCAACCCGGACTGTGAAGCGCGTTAGGCCAAAGTTTCTTAGCGCTTAAGTTGTATCGCCTGCTTACCGGACGACGTCAAGGGTCTGCACAGGTAAATCACCAAACAATTAGGGGTTGCGCCGAGATATTTAAGCCCTTAGATTTCTAGCTCTCACCCAAAGCAGCCCCCATCCAACCCGTTCAGCCAGGAGGCTCCCGTATGCCCCGGTCCCCTGCTGCCGAAGTACCCGACGAAGCGCTCGTGGCCGGCGTGTGGCGCCGCGGCGCCGGTGCCCCGGCCGAGACCGTCGACCCGGCCACCGGACAGGTGCTCGCCACCGTGCACGCCGTGACCCCGGCGGAGGTCGACGAAGCCGCCGAAGGCGCCGCCCGCGCCGCAGCCGACCCGGCCTGGCGCGCACTCCTCCCCCATCAGCGCGCCCGGCTGCTCCACCGGATCGCCGAGCTGACCGAGGGCGCGGCCGAACACCTCGCCGCGCTCCAGACCGCCGACACCGGCAAGGCCCTCACCGAGACCCGCGCCCTGGTGGCCAGCGCGGCCGGGACCTTCCGGTACACCGCCGCCGCGCTGGAGACCGCCGAGGAGGCGATCACCCCGTCGCGCGGCGACTACCTCACGATGAGCACCTTTGAGCCGATCGGCGTCGTCGGTGCGATCAACCCGTGGAACTCCCCGGTGGCCAGCGACGCGCAGAAGCTCGCACCCGCCCTCGCCGGGGGCAACGCGGTCCTGCTGAAGCCCGCCGAGTGGACCCCGCTGGTCTCGCTCGCGCTGGGCCGGCTGATCAGCCGCGCCCTCGGGGAACTCTCCCTGCCTGCCGGGCTGCTCTCGGTGCTCCCCGGGCGCGGCAGCATCGTGGGCGACGCCATCGTGCGCCATCCCCGTACCGGAAAGGTCAGCTTCACCGGCGGTACGGAAACCGGACGGACGATCGCGCACGCGGCGGCCGAGAAGCTCATGCCCGTCTCGCTGGAGCTCGGCGGCAAGTCACCGACCATCGTGCTTGCCGACGCCGACATCGAACAGGCCCTGGCCGGCGTCATGTTCGGTGTCTTCTCCTCCAGCGGGCAGTCCTGCATCGCCGGTTCGCGGCTCTTCGTGGCGCGTGAGATCTACGACGCATTCGTCGGCGAACTCGTCGAGCGCACCCGGAAACTGCGGGTCGGCCCCGGCACCGCGCCCGACACCCAGGTCGGACCGCTGGTGCACCACCGGCACCGGGACTCGGTCGCGGCCCGGGTCGACCTGGCGCGCGCCGAGGGTGCCCAGGTGCTCTGCGGCGGCTCGGTACCGCCGGGCGACGAGTACCGGGACGGCGCCTACTACCTGCCGACCGTCCTGGACGGCCTGGACAACTCCTCGCGCACCTGCCAGGAGGAGATCTTCGGACCGGTGCTCGCCGCGCTGCCGTTCGTCGACGAGGACGACCTCGTCCGGCGGGCCAACGCCTCGGTGTACGGGCTGGCCTGCGGCATCTGGACCCGTGACCACCGGGCCGCCTGGCGGATCGCCCGCCGGGTGGAGGCCGGCACCGTCTGGATCAACACCTACAAGCAGTTCAGCATCGCCACCCCCTTCGGCGGCCTCAAGGACAGCGGTCTCGGGCGGGAGAAGAGCCGCGACGGCATCCGCGCCTACCAGCGTCAGAAGTCCCTGTACTGGGGCACGTCGGACGCCCCCCTCCCCTGGTCCGCCGCGTAACCGCCGGTCGTCACAGCCCGTCTGGAGACAGTCATGCCCCAACCCCCCATCGCCCGGCTGCGGTCGCTGCGCAGCGTCGAGCTGTTCACCCCCGCTTTCACCGAGACCGCTGACTTCTACCAGGAGGTCTGGGGCCTGGAGAGCGTCGAGTCCGGCCCCGGTGCGCGCTGGCTGCGCGGCACCGGTACCGAGCACCACGTGCTGCACCTCACCCGCGCCGACCGCACCGGTCTCGGCCGGATCGCCTTCGCCGTGGCGACACCGGCCGATGTGGACGAGGCCGCCCGGCGGCTGCTCGCCCGTGGCATCACCCCGGTCGCGGGCCCGGGCCCCCTCGACCAGGTGGGCGGCGGCTACGGGCTGCGCTTCACCGACCCGGAACACCGGCTGATCGAGATAAGCGCCGAGGTCGAGGCGGTCGCACCGCGCGGCCGGGACGGCTCGGTGCCGGTCGGCGTCACCCACACCGTGCTCAACACCACCGACATCGACGCGTCCGTCGCCTTCTACCGCGACGTGCTCGGCCTGCGGGTCTCCGACTGGTCCGAGCACCAGATGGCGTTCCTGCGGTGCAACGCCGACCACCACTGCATTGCCTTCAACCAGGCTGAGTGGGCCTCGCTGAACCACGTGGCGTACGAGATGAGTTCGGTCGACCACTTCATGCGCGGGCTCGGCCGCCTGCGCCACCACGGCATCGTCCCGCAGTGGGGCCCCGGCCGGCACGGTCCGGGCGACAACACCTTCTCGTACTTCACCGACCCGTCGGGGCTCGTCTGCGAGTACACGTCGGAGGTCGCGCAGATCGTGGAGGACGCCTGGATCGCCCGGGTCTGGCGGCGGACCCCCGAACTGTCCGATCTCTGGGGCACGGCAGGACCGCCGTCGGCGGAGATCCGCGACCGGATGGCGGGCTCCCCCGACCCCGGCCCGCTCGCCGCCCCGGCCGCCCCCCGTGCCGGCGCCGACACAGCAGCCTCCGGCACCGGCACCACCGACACCGACACCGACACCGACACCGAGGAGATCCCGGTATGACCCGCAGCGTGGGACTCGTCGGCTGGGGTGCCATCGGCCGCACCGTGGGCACCGCACTCGCCGCAGGCGCCGTCGAAGGCGTCGAGCTGGTCTGTGTGGTGGACAACCGCGCGATCGGCGAAGCACCCGCCCCGCAGCTGACGTTCGACGAGGCGCTGGAGCGCTGCGATCTGATCGTGGAGGCGGCGGGCCAGGGCGTCGTACGGGAGTGGGCCGAGCGCATCCTGCGGTCCGGGACCGATCTGCTGATCGCCTCGACCGGGGCTCTCACCGACGAGGAGCTGGCCAAGCGGCTGCTGGACGCGGGTCCTGGCCGGGTGTACTTCACATCGGGCGCCGTCGGGGGCCTCGATCTGCTCCAGGCGGCCCGGGGGCTCGGACCGCTGAACGACGTACGGCTGACCACCACCAAACTGCCGTCCACGCTGGAACAGCCGTGGATGGACGAGGAGTTGCTGACCCGGATGCGGACGGCGACCGGTCCGGTCGAGGTCCTCTCGGGCACCGCGCGCGACATCCCGGTGAAATTCCCCAAGTCGACCAATGTGGCCGCTTCGGTGGCCCTCGCCGTGGGGGACCTGGACGCGGTACGGGTCCGGGTGGTCGCCGACCCGGGCGCCGACCGTACCCGTCATCTGATCGAGGCGGAGGGCCCGCAGGGGTCGTACCGCTTCGAGGTCGCGCACCTGCCGGACCCGGGCAATCCCGCCACCAGCCGGATCGTGCCGTACGCGGTGCTGCGCAGCATCGCGGCCGTCGCCGGGCGTACGGGGCAGATCCTGTGACCGCCGCACCGGCGGCCGCCCCGCATGTCACGGAGGCCGGGACCACGGGGCCGCTGCTGCTCTGCCTGCACGGCATCGGCTCCTCCTCCGCCGCCTTCGCCCCCCAGCTCGCGGAACTCTCCGCGTACGTCCGGGTGGTGGCCTGGGACGCGCCCGGCTACGCGGCATCCCCCGACCCGCAGGACCCGCTGACGCTCGACGGCTACGCGGACGCGGCGGCGGCGCTCATCGAGGAGCGCGGCGGCAGCGCCCATGTGCTGGGCGTCTCCTGGGGCGGGGTCATCGCACTGCGGCTGGCCGCCCGCCACCCCGGACTCGTCGCCTCGCTGATCGTCGCCGACTCCAGCGCCGGTTCGGGCGCCGACCCGGAGAAGGCGGCGGCGATGCGCGGACGGGCGGCGGAGCTCGCGGCCGCCGGGCCGCGTGCCTTCGCCGAGCAGCGCGGACCGCGCCTCGTCTCCGGAGCGGCGCCCGCTGACCTGGTGCGGCGGGTCGTCGACACCATGGCCGACGCCGTCCGGCTGCCCGGATACGGCTACGCGGCCGAGGCGATGGCAGCGGCCGACCTGCGTACCGATCTCACCGAGATCACCGCCCCCGCCCTGGTCATCTGCGGCGACCAGGACCAGGTCACCGGCGCCGAGGCGAGCCAGCTCATCGCGGGCTCCCTCCACAAGTCCGCCTACGTGATCGTCAAGGACGCCGGTCACCTGGCCAACCAGGAGCAGCCCCGGGCCTTCAACGCCTGGGTCCTCTCCCACCTCAGGATCACCGCACAGATCCCCGAATGACCACCCGAGCAGCAGCAACCACACCGAGAAGGAGCACGTCATGCCCGTCACCACCACCGAGTACGACAACGGCGGCGACCTCGCCGGCTACACCGACTCCCTGATCGCCACGAAGGACTCCCGCGAGCCCGACTGGGACACCCTGGCGTTCCAGGCCAAGGCCGGTGACCAGTACCGGCGCGCGCAGATCCGCTACGTCGGATCCGGCGCGACCGGCAACCACGACAGCGACAACAGGATCCTGCCGTCCGGCGGCTTCACCTTCTCCAACATGCTGCTGCCGCCCGGCGCCGAGGGCCCCGAGCACACCCACCACGACGTAGAGGAGGCCTTCTTCGTCCTGGAGGGCAAGGTCCGCGTCGGGATCCACCGCGGGGACAACGAGGTGGAGTACCGCACGCTCGGCTACCGCGACATGATCGTGGTCCCGGCCGGTGTGGCGCGTTCGCTGAAGAACGAGGGCGACGCCGACGCGCTGTTCTGCGTCGTCATCGGCACCCAGAAGCCGCAGGTCCCGACCTACCCCGAGCACTCGCCGATGCACGGCGTGACCCGCGACTGATGCGCACTGTCGTCATCACCGGCGCCGGCCGTGGCCTGGGACTGGCCATGGCCCGCCGGGCGGGCCGGGACGGCTTCCGGGCGGTGGTCGCCGAACTGGACCGGGAACGCGGCGAATCGGCGGTCCGCGAGCTGCGCGACGAGGGTCTGGACGCCCACTTCGTACGGTGCGACGTGGCGGACCCCGCGTCGGTCGACGCCCTCGCGTCGGCCGTCGCGCCGCTCGGCCCGCTGCACGGTCTCGTCAACAACGCGGCGCTCGCCAACGGCGTGGGCGGCAAGGAGTTCCAGGACATCACCGTCGAGGAGTGGGACCGGCTGATGGCCGTCAACGCCCGCTCACCCTGGCTGGTCTCCCGTGCGCTGCTGCCCCAGCTGCTTGCGCACGGCGACGGCGGGCGCATCGTCCACCTCGCGTCCGACGCCGCCCTGTACGGCTCTGTACGGCTCGCCCACTACGTCACGTCCAAGGGCGCCGTGATCGCGCTCACCCGGGCGATGGCCAGGGAACTCGGCGACCGGGGCATCACCGTGAACGCGGTGGCGCCCGGCATCACCGAGGGCGAGGCCACCGAGTCCGTACCGGCCGAGCGCCATGAGCTGTACCGCGCCAACCGGGCCATCTCACGCCCGCAGCGCCCCGACGATCTGCTGGGGCTCGTCTCGTACCTGCTGGGCGCCGAGTCCCGTTACCTCACCGGACAGGTGATCGCCGTCAACGGCGGCTTCACCATGAACTGACCATCGGAGCAACTGATATGGATCTGGGCCTCGCCGACCGCACCGTACTGGTGACCGGCGGCAGCTCGGGCGTCGGCCTGGCCACGGTCCGCGCCCTCCTCGACGAAGGCGCCAACGTCGCCACCTGCGGCCGTGACGCGGACCGGCTCGCGGCGGCCGCCGCAGGTCTCGGCGCAGGCGGCGACCGGCTGCTCACCGGTGTCTGCGACGTCCGGGACGCCGAAGCGGTCCGCCGCTTCACCGAGCGTACGGCTGAGCACTTCGGGGCGCTGGACGGGCTCGTCAACAACGCCGGCCAGTCGCGGATGAAGAACTTCGCCGAGAGCACGGCGGAGGACTGGCGGGACGAGCTGGAGCTGAAGTTCGCCGGTGTCCTCAACCCGCTGCACGCGGCGCTCGCCCTGCTGCGTGCCTCGCCGGTCGCCTCGGTCGTCAACATCAACGCGGTACTCGCCAAGCAGCCCGAACCCCGGCTCATCACCACCAGCGCCGCCCGCGCCGGGATCCTCAACCTCTCCAAGTCCCTTTCGCAGGAGCTGGCCCCGGACGGCATCCGGGTCAACTCCGTCTGTCTGGGGCTGGTCGACACCGGGCAGTGGACCCGCCGCCACGCGTCGTCCGGCACCTCACTGCCGTACGAGCGGTGGCAGGCGGAGCTGGCCGCCGACCGCGGGATCTCGCTAGGCCGGCTCGGCCGTGCCGATGAGGTCGCCTACGCGGTGGTGGCCCTGCTCTCACCCCGCGCCTCGTACATCACCGGCACCGGCATCGACGTCTGCGGCGGCGTCGGCCGCTCCATCCTCTGAGGAGACCACCATGCGTTACACCACCGGAGGCGATCTCCTCGTCGCCGTCCTGCGTGAACTCGGCATCGACACGGTCTTCGGCATCGTCAGCGTGCACAATCTGCCGCTGGTCGAGGCCGTCGACCGGGAGCTGCGCTTCGTGCCCGTGCGGCACGAGGCCACCGCTGTCAGCGCCGCCGACGCCTACGGCCGGGCGCGCGGCTCGATCGGCTGCGCGCTCACCTCCACGGGCACCGGCGCGGGCAACGCGGCCGGCTCGCTCATCGAGTCGCTCAGCTCGGGCACCGCGGTCCTGCACGTCACCGGGCAGATCGACAGCGCCTACCTGGGCAGCGGGCGCGGTTTCATCCATGAGACCAAAAACCAGCTCTCGATGCTGCGTGCGGTCTCCGCGTACGCCGCCACCGTCACATCGGCCGATGACGCGGGCCGGCTGCTGCGCGAGGCGGCCCGCGCCGCGCTGACCGCTCCGGGCGGGCCCGGCAGCGTCGAGTGGCCGGTGGATCTCCAGTACGCGGCGCAGACCGACACCGGTGCGGCGCCCGCCGATGGCCCGCACCCGGTGCCCGACGCGGCCGAACTCGCCGCCGCCGCGGCGCTGCTGGCGTCAGCGCGGCGCCCGCTGATCTGGGCGGGCGGCGGGGCGACCGGGGCCGGGCCGGAACTCACGGCGCTGCTCGCGGCGACCGGCGCGGGCCTGCTGACGTCCAACTCGGGGCGGGGAGCTGTGCCGGAGGACCACCCGGCGGTCATCGGCAACTTCGCCACCACGCCCGCGGTGCGCGCCCTGCTCGCCGACGCGGACGTACTGCTCACCATCGGCACGCACTTCAGGTCCAACGAGACCGCCGACTACACCCTCACGCTGCCGGCGGCCCACATCCAGCTCGATATCGACCCGGCCGCACCGGGCCGCGTCTACCCGGCGCGCCACGCCCTGCACGGGCGCGCGGCCGAGGTACTGGAGTCCCTGCTGCCGTACGCGCGCCGGGCGGAGCCGGACTGGACGGCGCGGGTCACGTCCGTACGCGAGGAGGTACGGGCCCTGCTGCACGATTCCATCGGCCCGCAGGCCGCGGTCTGCGACGCGCTGCGGGCGGTGCTGCCCCGCGAGGCGGTCGTCGCCCGCGATGTCACCATCGCCTCCAGCAGCTGGGGCAACCGGCTGCTCGACATGTACGACCCACGGTCCAATGTCTTCCCGCGCGGCGGCGGCATCGGACAGGGCCTCGGGATGGGCATAGGGGCGGCGCTCGCCCGGCCGGACACCCCCACCGTGGTGCTGGCCGGCGACGGCGGCCTCGCGGTCCACCTCGGCGAGCTGCTCACCCTCGCCCAGGAGCGCCCGGCCCTGACCCTTGTCGTGTTCAACGACGGCGGCTACGGCGTGCTCCGCAACATGCAGGACCGCTACAGCGAGCGGCGGTCCGGGGTCGATCTCACCACTCCCGACTTCGAGCGGCTGGCAGGCGCCTGTGGCCTCCCGTACGCCCGGATAGCCGCCGCCGAGCACGCGCACCCGGTGCTCGAACACGCGGTGGCGTCCGGCGGGCCTGTGCTCGTCGAGGTCGACCTGGCCGAACTCGGCCCGATGAAGAACCCGTTCACCCCGCCCGTCACGATCCCCACGGCGTAGGGAGGCCACCATGGACACGACCGGAGAATCCCGGCTCGAACTTCTTGTCCGCACCATGACCCTGGAGGCCGAGGGTGTCCTCTCGGTCGGTCTCGCCCACCCGGACGGCAAGCCGCTGCCGCCCTGGGAGCCCGGCGCCCATCTCGACCTGGAGGTCGGCGGGCTGACCCGGCAGTACTCGCTCTGCGGGGACCCGCACGACCTGTCCGCCTACCGCATCGGCGTACTCGACGAGCCGTCGTCGCGCGGCGGTTCACGGTATGTGCACACCAGGCTGCGCCCCGGTCAGCGGGTCACCGCCGCCGGGCCGAGGAACCACTTCGCGCTGGAGGAGGCGGAGCGCTACGTCTTCATCGCGGGCGGCATCGGCATCACCCCGATCCTGCCGATGGCCCGGGAGGCCGGGCGCCGGTCCGTTCCGTACACCCTGGTGCACGGCGGCCGGACGCGGGCGTCCATGGCGTTCGGCTCCGAGCTGGCGGCGCTCGGCGGCGG
The DNA here is from genome assembly GCF_036010505.1 of Streptomyces sp. NBC_01197. NCBI lineage: Bacteria > Bacillati > Actinomycetota > Actinomycetes > Kitasatosporales > Streptomycetaceae > Streptomyces > Streptomyces sp. NBC_01197. Next base: position 6,333,441 of record NZ_CP108569.1, on the reverse strand, counting down.
GGACGTGCTCCGGCATCCGCAGGACGAGCTGGGGCACATCGACCTGGCGGCGGCGCTGGACGGCGTGGGCCGCGGCACGCTGGTGTACTGCTGCGGGCCCGAGCCGCTGCTCAACGCCGTGGAGGCGGTCTGCCCGGCCGGGCTGCTGCGGGTGGAGCGGTTCGCCGCACCGGCCGTCAAGCCGGCCGGGGACGACACGGCCTTCGAGGTGGAGTGCCGTGCGTCCGGCGTCACGGTCGCGGTCGGCGGCGGCACCTCCGTCCTGGCGGCCGTCGAGGCCGCGGGCATCCCGGTCGGCAGCTCCTGCCGGGACGGCATCTGCGGGACCTGCGAGACCCGGGTGCTCGAAGGCACCCCGGACCACCGGGACTTCGTACTCAGCGAGACCGAGCACGCGTCGAACGCGACCATGATGATCTGCGTGTCGCGCTGTGCATCGGGACGTCTCGTACTCGACCTCTGACGGTCTCTCCGCCGCGATGGGCGGTGGGGAGACCGCGAAACCCGAGACCGTGAACCCCCAGACCGTGAAACCCGAGACCGTGAAACCCCGAAACCCTCCTGGAGGCACTGTGACCACCGACTGGCCCTACCTGGACGTACATCAGTCACGCACCCATGAGCCCACGCCCTACGAGTACCGGCTGGCCTCGGCGCTCGAAGAGGTCTTCACCCACGAGGGCCATGAACTGGCCGACGTCGTACGGGGGCTCAACGCCCGCCAGGTGCACTCCCCCGACGGCGCCCCGTGGACCGAGCAGTCCTTCCGCGACGAGATCAACCGACTGGGAGCGTGACATGACCACTCTGACCGCCGACCACATCTACGCCACCGGCCTGCGCAACCAGTGGCACCCCGTCGTGCCCTCCCGTTTCGTGGCGCCGGGCGCGATGCGCAAGGTCACCGTGCTCGGTGAGGAGTGGCTGCTGTTCCGCCGCTCCGACTCGACGCTGAGCATGCTCGCCGACCGCTGTCCGCACCGCGGCGCGCCGCTCTCGCTGGGCAAGCACCTGGGCGACCGGGTCTCCTGCTGGTACCACGGGCTTGAGATCGAGACCGACGGCACGGTCTCATCGGTGCCGGGGCTGCCCGGCTGCAACCTGGAGGGCAAGAAGCTCGTCAGGAGCCTGCCGGTGCGCGAGGTGGGCGGGGCGGTGCTCGCGTACTTCGGCGACGAGGAGCACCCCGAGCCGGCGCCGCTGACGCTGCCGGAGCCGCTCACCGACCCGGGCACCGACTCGTTCCTCTGCTACGCGGAGTGGAACGGCCCCTGGCGGTACGCGGTGGAGAACCTGCTCGACCCGATGCACGGCGCGTTCCTGCACCACGAGTCGCACACGATGTTCGACGGCGACACCACGGCCAAGTTCCGCATCCGGGAGACCGGGCGGGGCTACTTCTTCGAGAAGACCGACCAGCGTGGCGTCAACTTCGACTGGGTCGAGCTGTGCAGGACCGGCGTCGACTGGGTCGACCTGTCGATCCCCTATCCCCCGTCGGCGGGCCCCGGCGGCCCGTTCGGCATCGTCGGGATGGTCTGCCCGGTGGACGAGAACCGTACGGGTGTCTTCTTCTGGCGCTACCGCAAGGTCGAGGGCTGGCAGCGGGACAGCTGGCGCTTCCTCTACCGGACGTTGATCGAGAAGCGCCACTGGGAGGTGCTCGAACAGGACCGGGTGATGCTGGAGGCCATGCCGGCCGACGCCGACCAGCGGGAGAACCTGTACCAGCACGACCTGGGCGTGGTCAGGCTCCGCCGGATGTACCGGGCGGAGGCCGAGGCTCAGGGCGCGGCACAGGTCCCGGCCCAGGCCCCGGCACCGCGTCACTGACCGCCGGGGGTGCCCTGCGCGCCGGCCGGGCCGGGGTCCGTGTCCGAGTCGGTGATGGACCGCTCAAGACGGGAGAGCAGCCGTGCCAGCTGACGGCACTCCGCGGGGGTGAGGCCGCCGAGCATCCGGCGTTCGTTGTCGAGATGCTCGGCGAACACCTCGTCCACCTTGGCGAGCCCGGCGTCGGTGAGGCGCGAGTAGACGACACGGCGGTCGTCGGCGTCGCGTTCCCGGACGATCAGGCCGTCCTTCTCCAGCCGGTCGATCCGCAGCGTCACCCCGGCCGAAGACACCAGACCCGAGTCGGCGAGCTGGCCGGCCGTCAGCCGGTAGGGCGCACCGGCCCTGCGCAGCGCGGTCAGTACGTCGAAGCCCGCCACCGAGAGCCCGTGCCGGTCGATCGCGGTGGTGAGTCTGGTGCTGTACCGCAGAAAGGTACGGTGCAGTCTGGCGAGGACCTCCAGGGGCGCGGTGTCCAGCTCGGGACGCTCCCTCGCCCAGTCCTCCACAATGGACGCGACAGCATCCTGATGTGCCCCCGCCGCCTTCTTCCCGGCCATGCGCCGCAGCCTCCCTGTCACCGCTCACAACGTCATACAAGGATGAAACCTTAGCCCTGAAATATGTCGGCCCGCACAGGTGTCTTACGGCCCGGTCCCGCGGGTTACCCGGACCCGCGTGCGCGAGAGGCCCCGGAGGCGCCATAATCAGCAGATACATCGGATGTCTGTTGAGGCGAGGTTCCCATGGCTGTGACCGACGAGGCCATCGAGAAGATCAAGGAAATGATCGTCTCGGGCGCACTGCGGCCAGGCGACCGGCTGCCCAAGGAGAGCGAACTCGCGTCGGAGCTCGGGCTCTCGCGCAACTCGCTGCGCGAGGCGGTGCGCGCGCTCTCGCTGATCCGCATCCTGGACGTGCGGCAGGGCGACGGCACGTACGTCACCAGTCTCGATCCCCAGCTGCTGCTCGAAGCGATGAGCTTCGTCGTGGATTTCCACCGGGACGACACCGTGCTGGAGTTCCTGGCCGTACGCCGCATCCTGGAGCCGGCCGCGACAGCGATGGCCGCGCACCGGATCGGCGAGGAGGAGCTGGAGACGCTCAGCGCCCAGCTGGACGCGCTCGGCCCGCAGCCCTCCGTGGAGGAACTGGTCGCCTGCGACCTGGAGTTCCACCGGGGCATCGTGCAGAGCTCGGGGAACTCGGTGCTCTGCTCACTGCTCGACAGCCTCTCCGGGCCCACCACCCGCGCCCGGGTGTGGCGGGGGCTGACCCAGGAGGACGCGGTGAGTCGTACGCTCCACGAGCACCGCGCCATCCTGACGGCGCTCAGGGACCGGGACGCCGAAGCGGCCCGGTCCTGGGCGACGGTGCACATCGCCAGCGTCGAGCAGTGGCTGCGCTCGACCCTGTGAGTACGGGGCTCCCGGGACCAGGCCGCCATGGCCCGGTTCCGGGAGCCCCGTCCTTGGAGCGGCGTCCCGGTGACGTGTCCTGAGACCCCGCCCCGGTGACGCGTCCCGGTGGCGCGTCAGTCCTGCTCCTCACCGCTCGCGAAGCGGGAGGCGATCAGCGCGATGATGATGATCGCGCCGTTGAGGAACGTCTCCCACTGGCCCGGCACCCCGGCGAGCGTCATCACATTGACCACCAGCTGAAGGGCGAGCACACCGGTGAGCGCGCCGAAGATGGTGCCCCGGCCGCCCTTCAGCCCGATGCCGCCGATGACTGCGGCTGCCATGACCTGGAAGATCATGTCCTTGCCCTGGGCGGCGCCGACCGAACCGTAGTGGCCGGTGTAGAGGATTCCGGCGAAGGCCGCGAGCAGTCCGCCGATCGCCAGCACGATCCAGGTGACCCGGTCCACCCGGATACCGGCCGCGCGGGCCGCTTCCGGGTTGCCGCCGATCGCGTACAGCGACCGGCCGTGCCGGGTCCAGGCCAGCGCGGCGCCGCCGATGGCGAACAGCGCCAGGCAGATCCAGACCGCGGCGGGGGCGCCGAGCCAGGAGGCCCTGCCCAGGTAGCTGAACGAGGACGGGACGTCGATGATCGACTTGCCCTCGGTGATCCCGATGTGAAGCCCGCGGAGCATCATCAGCATGCCCAGCGTCGCGATGAAGCCGTTGACGCGCAGCTTGAGCATCAGGAAGCCGTTGAACGCACCGATCGCCAGCCCCGCGAGCAGGCAGAGCGGGATCGCCGTCCAGGCAGGCAGCAGCCCGAGGCCGGTGAACCGGTCGCCCGACGAGGGCAGGACCAGCCACAGCGCGATGACCGGCGCGATACCGATCGTCGACTCCAGTGACAGGTCCATCCGCCCGCAGATCAGGATGAAGGCCTGGGCCAGTACCAGCAGGCTGAGTTCGGACGACTGCTGGATGACGTTGATCAGGTTCTGGGACGTCAGGAACACCGGCGAGACGATGAATCCGATCACCATCAGCACCAGGATCACCGGCACGAGCGAGAAGTCGCTCCAGCGGACCAGCGCCAGCCTGGCGCGTACCGGGCTCACCTGCCCCTTGGTCTCCTCGGCCGCTGCCGGCCGGATCGTGTCGGTCATGCCCGCTCCCCCACACCTTCCATGGCGGCGACCAGTTCCCCGTCCGTCCACCCACTGTCGTATTCGGCGACAACCCGCCCGTGGAAGAGCGCGACCACCCGGTCGCACACCCGCAGGTCGTCGAGTTCGTCGGAGATGATCACGGCGGCGTTGCCCCCGTCGGCGACCCGCCGCACCACGCCCAGGAGCGAGTCCTTGGACTTGATGTCCACACCGGCCGTCGGCCGTACCGCCACCAGCGTGCTGGGGTTACGGGCCAGCGCGCGGGCGACCACCACCTTCTGCTGGTTGCCCCCGGAGAGCCCTGAGACCTTCTGGTCGGGTCCGGTGGTCTTGATGTCCAGCGAGGAGATCATGGTCCTCGCGAACTCCCGGGTACGGGAGGGGAGTACGGACCCCCACGGCCCCAGCTGGTCGGCGACCGTCAGGGTGGCGTTCTCCGCCACACTGCGTTCCAGGACCAGGCCCTGGCGGTGCCGGTCCTCCGGGATGTAGCCGATCCCCGCGTTCAGGGCGTGCGGCACGCTGCCCGGTCTGACCTCGCGGCCCCGGACCGAGACCCGCCCGGAAGTCGCCTTGCGCATACCGACGAGCGTCTCGCCCAGCGCGGTGTTGCCGCTGGCCGCTGCGCCCGCGATACCGAGCACCTCACCGGGGTACACCTCGATGTCCAGTGGCTCGAACTCGCCGTCGACGGCGAGCCCTTCGGTCCGCAGGACGGGCCCGGCCGCCCCGGCCCCGGCCGCCGGCTTCGCACCGGAGGCCGCGTGCCAGGCCACCGGACCTGTCGCGGACTCGCCGGTCATAGCCGCGACCAGATCGGCCTTGCCCAGTTCGGCGACGGGCGCCGTCAGGACGTGCCGCGCGTCGCGGTAGACCGTGACCGCGGTGCACAGCTCGTACACCTCCTGGAGGTGGTGCGAGATGAAGAGGAACGCCACACCCTGGCTCTGGAGGTCCCTGAGTTTGGTGAACAGGCTCTGGATCCCCCGTGCGTCGAGCTGCGCGGTGGGTTCGTCGAGAATGATCAGCCGGGCCCCGAAGGACAGCGCGCGGGCGATCTCCACGAACTGCACCTGTTCGACGGAGAGGTCCTTCGCGCGGGTGCTGGGGTCGATGTTCACCCCGTACTCGGCGAGCAGCGCCGCGGCCCGCTTGCGCAGCCCGGACCAGCTGATCCAGCGGCCGCCCGCCGCACCGCGGCCGGTGCCGAAGTTGTTCAGGAAGAGGTTCTCGGCCACGGTGAGATCGGGGACGGCCATGGACTTCTGGTAGACGCAGGCGACCTTCGACTGCCAGGCCATGGTGTCGCCGAAGGCGGGCGCGGGTTCACCGCTGAAGGTGAGCGTCCCCGCGTCCGGCCGGTGGAGCCCGGTGATGACGCTGACGAGGGTGGACTTTCCGGCGCCGTTGCGCCCGACCAGGGCGTGCGACTCACCGGGCTGGACTGTCAGGCGGACATCGTCGAGTGCGACGGTGGGACCGAAGCGCTTGACGATGCCCTGCGCATGAACCGCGGGTGCATCGGGCATCGTCAGTTCTTCTTCCCCAGCTGATTGGCCCACAGCTTCGGGTCGTTCACGTTGGCCTTGGTCACGAGCGGCGCGGGGAGCTGGTCCTCATAGCCGTTCGGGATCTTGATGATGTTGGAGTTGTGGTCGGTCGGGCCCACCTTGAACTTCTTGCCGTCGACGGCCGCCTTGGCGTAGTACAGCGCGTACTTCGCGTAGAGGTCGGCGGGCTGGGAGATGGTGGCGTCGATCTTCCCGGCCTTGATCGCGTCGAACTCCTCCGGGATGCCGTCGTTGGAGATGATCGTGATGTGGCCCTTGGTGCCGGCCGGCTTCAGCAGCTTCTTCTGCTCCAGGAGCGCGAGTGTGGGCTGCAGGAAGACACCGCCCGCCTGCATGTAGATCCCGTTGATGTCGGGATTGGCGGCCAGCGTGGACTGGAGCTTGGCCGACGCGACATCGCCCTTCCAGTCGGTGGCCAGCTCGAAGAGCTTGATCTCGGGGAAGTCCTTGGTCATGCAGGACTTGAAGGCGACGGAGCGGTCCCGGCCGTTGATCGACGACAGGTCGCCCTGGAACTCGACGACCTTGCCCTTGCCCTTCAGCTGCTTCCCCAGGTACTTGCAGGCGTTCTCGCCGTACGCACGGTTGTCGGCGCGCACCACCATGTAGACGTCGCCCTTGTCGGGGCGGGTGTCGACGCTGATGACGGGGATCTTCTTCTGGTTGAGGTTCTGCAGCGTCGAGGCGATGGCCCCGGTGTCCTGCGGCGCCATCACGACGGCCTTGGCTCCCTGGTCGCTGAACGTCTGCACGTTGGCGACGAGCTTGCCGATGTCGTTCTGCGAGTTGGTCAGCGGGAGCGCCTTGACCTCGCCGGCCGCGACGCCCTTCTTGATGTACTGCTGGTAGGAGTTCCAGAAGTCGCTGTCGCTGCGCGGCAGGTCGATGCCGACTTTCTTGTCCTGCGAACCGCTGCCGGAGTCGCGGTTGCAGCCCGCGAGCGCAGTCACGGCCAGCAGTACGGCGCAGGCCGCCGCACTCGTTGTACGCACTCTCATTGGTGTCCCGTCCTTGATAGTGGCGCTTGATGCTCTGTCGGCCGTGCGGCCCGGTGTGCTCAGTGCGTCTTGTGCGGTGCGGTCAGTGCGTCCGCTCAGGCGGGGCGCAGGCGCAGTCCCTGCATTCCGCCGTCGACCGCGAGCGCCGTCCCGGTGACGGCCGCCGCCGCCGGGCTCGCGAGGTAGAGGACGGCCGCCGCCACCTCTTCGGCGGTGACCAGCCGGCCGGTGGGCTGGCGGGCGTTGAGCGCCGCGCGCTCGGCGGCCGGGTCGTCGGCCTGGCCGAGCAGCCGCCCGACCCACGGGGTGTCCGCGGTGCCGGGGTTGACGCAGTTGACCCGGATGCCCTCCCGTACGTGGTCGGCCGCCATCGCCAGGGTCAGCGAGAGGACCGCGCCCTTGCTGGCGCTGTAGAGGGCGCGCTGCGGCAGGCCGGCGGTCGCGGCGATCGAGCAGGTGTGGGTGACGGAGACGCAGCCGGGCCGATCGGCGGCCGAACGGCGCAGATGCGGCAGCGCGTGGCGGGCCGTGCGGACCATGCCGAGGACGTTGATGTCCAGGACCCGCTGCCACTCGTCGTCGGGGTTGTCGGCGACCGTGCCGACAGCGCCGATGCCCGCGTTGGACACCACCGTGTGCAGGGCGCCGAACTCGGCCGCCGCCGCGTCGACCGCCTCCCGTACCGCGCCGTCGTCGGTGACGTCCGCCTTGAGCGCGAGGGTGCCTTGCGGCGCTCCATCGGTCTCGCGGTCGAGTACGGCGACCCGGGCGCCGCGGGCGAGCAGCTCGGTGGCGATGGCGGCTCCGATGCCGGAAGCCCCGCCGGTGACCAGGGCGCCGAGCCCTTCGAAGTCGCGTGCAGTGGTCACGAGTTGACCTCCTCGGTGGTGCGGCGGGCCAGCCAGACGGGCCCGTCGGGGTAGCGGTGTGCGGCGAGGGAAGCGGGGTGCATACGGGCGGAGAAGCCCGGCGCGCTGGGCGCGCGGTAGCGTCCGCCCTCGATCACCGCGGGGTTGGTGAAGTGTTCGTGCAGATGGTCCACGTACTCGATGACGCGGTCGTCCTGGCTGCCCGAGACGGCGACGAAGTCGAACATCGCCAGGTGCTGGACCAGTTCGCACAGCCCGACGCCGCCCGCGTGCGGGCAGACCGGGACGCCGAACTTGGCGGCGAGCAGCAGGATCGCGAGGTTCTCGTTGACCCCGGCGACCCGGGCCGCGTCGATCTGCACGAAGTCGACGGCGCCCGCCTGGAGCAGCTGCTTGAAGACGACCCGGTTGGCGACGTGCTCGCCGGTGGCGACCTTCACCGGCTGTCCGGATCTGACCGCCGCGTGGCCGAGGATGTCGTCGGGGCTGGTCGGCTCCTCGATCCAGTGCGGGTCGTACGGGGCGAGCGCGTCCATCCACCGCAGCGCGTCCGCGACGTCCCAGCGCTGGTTGGCGTCCACGGCGACCCGGATGCCGGGGCCGACGGCCGCGCGGGCCAGCTTCATTCTGCGGACGTCGTCGTCCAGGTCGGCGCCGACCTTCAGCTTGATCTGCCCGAAGCCGGCGCCGACCGCCTCCTGGGCGAGCCGCACCAGCTTCTCGTCGGAGTAACCGAGCCAGCCGGGCGACGTGGTGTACGCGGGGTAGCCGTCGGCACGCAGCAGGGCGGCCCGTCCGGCGCGGCCCGGTTCGGCGGCCCGCAGGATGGCCAGCGCCTCGTCGGGGGTGAGGGCGTCGGTCAGATAGCGGAAGTCGACCAGGGAGACGAGCTCCTCCGGTGTCATTCCGCTCAGGAACTCCCAGACCGGCTTGCCGGCGGCGGTGGCGGCCAGGTCCCAGGCGGCGTTGATGACCGCGCCCGCCGCCATGTGCATCACCCCCTTCTCGGGGCCGAGCCAGCGCAGTTGCGAGTCATGAGTGAGGTCGTGGTGCAGCTCCGCGAGCCCGGCGGCCGTGAGCGGCGCGGGCCGCCCCTCCACATAGGGCCGCAGCGCTTCGATGGCGGCGGCGATGACGTCGTTGCCGCGCCCGATGGTGAAACAGAAGCCATGTCCCGCGACACCGCCCGGCACATCGGTGCTGAGCACCACATAGGCCGCTGAGTAGTCGGGGTCCGGGTTCATGGCGTCCGAGCCGTCGAGCTGTTCCGAGGTGGGGAATCGGATGTCGTGGACCTCGAACCCCGTGACGGTCGGACTCATCCACACTCCCTTGGTAAGAACCGTTAAGAACATCGGACCTTTAATTTGTCATCCGATGTATAGCCCCGCACATGCCATACCGTCCAGGGGTGGGACGAAATTTGCCGGTACAGCTCGGATGAATCGGTTCGATATGGGCAGACTGTCGGAACGGCTCGTCCAGCTGCCGTGACGCACGCCAGGCTGCCGCCGGGCTGCACAGAGGGGCGTGCAGAACGGCTGCGTCGGGGCACCCGGGAAGCCGTAAGGTTGGTGCGTTAGAGAAGAACTTCGGAGGGAGGCACTGGGTGATCGAGCTCGAGGGGGTTCCCGAGCTGATCGACCCGGTCATGGTGGCCGCGTTCGAGGGCTGGAACGACGCCGGCGACGCAGCCTCCACCGCGGTCGCCCATCTGGACCGGGAGTGGAAGGGCGAGGTGTTCGCGGCGCTCGACGCCGAGGACTACTACGACTTCCAGGTCAACCGGCCCACGGTGTGGCTGGACGGCGGGGTACGCAAGGTCACTTGGCCGACGACCCGGCTCTCCGTGATCCGGGTGACCGGCGACAAGCCCCGCGACCTGGTACTGGTCCGGGGGATCGAACCGTCCATGCGCTGGCGCTCGTTCTGCAACGAGATCCTGGGCTTCGCCCATGAGCTGGGCGTCGAGATGGTGGTGATCCTGGGCGCGCTGCTCGGCGACACCCCGCACACCAGGCCGGTGCCGGTCAGCGGAGTCACGTCGGACGCGGATCTGGCCAGGACGATGGACCTGGAGGAAACCCGGTACGAGGGTCCGACCGGCATCGTCGGCATCCTCCAGGAGGCGTGCACCCACGCCGGGGTGCCCGCGGTGAGCCTGTGGGCCGCCGTCCCGCACTATGTGTCGCAGCCGCCCAACCCGAAGGCGACGCTCGCCCTGCTGAACCGGCTGGAAGACCTGATCGATCTGCGGATCCCGCTGGGCGAACTGCCCGAGGACGCCCGGGCCTGGCAGGTCGGCGTGGACCAACTGGCCGCGGAGGACAGCGAGGTGGCGGAGTACGTCCAGACGCTGGAGGAGGCACGCGACACCGCGGAGCTCCCCGAGGCGTCCGGCGAGGCCATCGCGCGGGAGTTCGAGCGGTATCTGCGCCGCCGCGACGGCGGTCCAGGCCCGGGCCAGGCAGGCGGCGGACACGCCACGGACGGCGGCGAGGGCAGCAACTACCGGCGGGACAGCTCAGGCCCCGCCAGCCGCTCCAGGCCCCCGAAACCGCAGCGGCCCGACCCGGGCAACGAACCCGGGAACGACAAGCCGACGGATGACGAGGACGGCCCGGAGGACTCCCCCGAGGAGTGACCGGGGCCGTCCTGCCCGGCACGGCGCCCGGCGCTGTCCGGCACTGCGCCCGGCGGAACGAAATCGCCCCCGGACTCCGCTGTGGAGTCCGGGGGCTGTTGCTGCCCGGGGCCGTGGAACCCGAGGGCGGCAGGGAAAGAGCGGGCGCCCTTACAGGGCCACTCCGAGCAGGGCGTCAGCGGCGCGCGACACCAGGCCGGGCGCGCCCTCGTCCGTACCGCCGCCGGACTCCTGAAGAGCCGCCCAGCGATCGACCGCGCGCAGCGCGGCGGGCGCGTCGAGGTCGTCGGCGAGCGCCTGCCTGATCTCCTCGATCAGGGCGTCGGCGGACGGTCCGTCGGGCCGGGAGACAGCGGCGCGCCAGCGGCCGAGCCGCTCCACGGCCTCCTGGAGGACCTCGTCCGTCCAGTCCCAGTCCGAGCGGTAGTGGTGGGCCAGCAGGGCGAGCCGGATCGCGGCCGGGTCCACACCGTCGTGGCGCAGCTTCGACACGAAGACCAGGTTGCCCTTGGACTTGGACATCTTCTCGCCGTCCAGGCCGACCATGCCGGCGTGCACATAAGCCTGGGCGAACGGGTGCTCGCCGGTCAGCACCTGGGCGTGCGAGGCGCCCATCTCGTGGTGCGGGAAGGCGAGGTCGGAACCGCCGCCCTGGACGTCGAAGCCCATCCCGAGGTGGTCGAGGGCGATGGCCACGCACTCGATGTGCCAGCCCGGCCTGCCGGGGCCCAGGGAGGCGCCGTCCCAGCTCGGCTCGCCCTCGCGGGCACCCAGCCAGAGCATCGGGTCGAGCGGGTTCTTCTTGCCGGGCCGCTCGGGGTCGCCGCCGCGCTCGGCGGAGAGCAGCCGCATCGCCTCCGCGTCCAGGTTCGACACCTCGCCGAAGTGCGGGTCGCTCTCCACGGAGAAGTAGATGTCGTTGTCGAGTTCGTAGGCGGCACCGCAGTCCCGCAGCCGCTCGACGAGCGGCACGATGCCCGGTATGGCCTCGACCGCTCCGATGAAGTGCTTCGGCGGGAGCATCCGCAGCGCGGTCATGTCCTCGCGGAAGAGTGCCGTCTCGCGCTCCGCGAGCTCGGTCCAGTTCTCACCGTCGCGCAGGGCCCGCTCCAGCAGCGGATCGTCCACGTCGGTCACGTTCTGGACGTAGTGGACCTGCCTCTTGGTGTCGAGCCACACGCGCTGAACGAGGTCGAACGCGTTGTAGGTCGCCGCATGACCGATGTGCGTCGCGTCGTACGGCGTGATGCCGCAGACGTAGATGCGGGCGACGGGACCGGGGTCGAGGGTGACTCGTCCGCCGGTCGCGGTGGAGTGGATCTCAAGGTCGGCGCCCTTGCCGGGCAGGGCGGGAACCTCAGAAGCGGGCCAGGCATACATGTACACGAGCGTAACCGGACGTGAGTTCCGATAACGAACCGGAGTGCCCACGTTGGCCGAATCGGCACTCTTGCGCGGACGGGGCACCCGCGTGATACCGGCCTGCGTGATCCGGTACTGCCGGGCCCGCGACCGGATCCGTACCCCCTACACCGGCGGCCAGGGGATCGCCGGCCAGTCACCGCTCGGTACGGGGTGCCGGCCGGCCTCCCGCAGCGCCCCCACGCGCCCCCGCAGCGCCTCCAGCTCCGTGCCGGTGATGAGCCCCGCCAGCCGGTCGGTGAGCCCCGTACCGGGCGCCAGCTCCACTGTGAGCTTGTCCAGTACCGCGGCCGTCTCGGGCGTCAGCGGTTCACCCGCCCACCCCCACAACAGCGTCCGGAGCTTGTCGTCGGCGTTGAAGGTGACCCCGTGGTCGATGCCGTAGAGCCGCCCCTCGTCGGTCGGCAGCAGATGACCGCCCTTGCGGTCGCCGTTGTTGATCACCGCGTCGAGGACCGAGAGCCGCCGCAGCCGCTCGTCGTCCGCGTGCACCAGCAGCGCCGTCCTGCCCTCGCCCACTTCGGCGAAGCCGATGGCCTTCCAGCCGTCGCCGGGCTCGTCCTCCTCGACGAGACCCAGCAGCGACGGCTCGGCGGCGGACTCGATCCACAGCTGGCACATGCCCTCGCCGTACGGCCCGTCACGCAGCACCGTCGGCGGGACGAACCCCCACCCCGTCGCCTCGGAAACCTCGTACGCCGCCACCTCGCGCTGGGCGAGCGTCCCGTCGGGGAAGTCCCACAGCGGCCGTTCACCGGCGACCGGCTTGTACACGCAGGCCGCTTCCCGGCCCTCGAACGCGACCGAGCAGTACAGCACCGCGTTGGATGCCTCGCGCACCCGTCCGCGTACCGTCAGCTCCCCCTCCAGGAGGAGCCGGGTGCCCGTCAGGCCCCCCTGCGGTATCCGTTCTGGCGCGGGCATACGTGTCCCTCCGGGTCGAGCGGCAGGCTGCACAGGGGGCACGGCGGCCGTCCCGCGTTCACGACGTCGAGCGCGCGCTTGGCGAAGGCCCTGGCCTGCGCGCCGGTCAGCCGTACGCGGAGCATCGGCGGGCCGTTCTCGTCGTCCTGGAGGAGCCGTTCCTCGGCTTCCGCGAGATCTTCGTCGGTGTCCGCGTCCAGCTCGACGAGGGCCTGAGCCTCGATGATCATGCGCTGTTCGTCGCCGTCCCAGGCCAGCGCCATCGTGCCGACCCGGAACTCCTCCTCGACCGGGGCGTCCAGCGGGGCGGTGTCACCGGCGTCGGACGGGGCGACCGCGGGCACCGGCGAGTTGCCCCCGGTCCTGCGCACCACTTCGTCGAGCAGTTCGTCGATGCGCTCGGCGAGCGCGGCCACCTGGGTCTTCTCCAGCGCCACACTGGTGGTGCGGGGCCCGGACGACGCCTGCAGGAAGAACGTACGGCGCCCAGGCAGCCCGACCGTACCGGCAACGAAGCGGTCCGGCGGGTCGTAGAAGTACACCTGACGGGACACGTCCTGATCTCCATGGGTTCGGCTGCGGGGTGGTCCGGTTTACGGCCCGCCCACCCTACTGCGCGGATCGATCACGGCGCGCCCGCGCCACCACCGACTGCCGCGTCCGATCCCGGAGCGCTCTCGCGGGGCGCCAGCGAGCCGAACTCGCCGGTGTCACCGAGCCGCAGGACGAAGGGCCGTACCGGGGTGTAGCGGATGGCCGTAAGGGAACACGGGTCGACGTGGATCCGCTGGAAGAGGTCGAGATGCATACCGAGGGCGTCGGCGATCACCGACTTGATGATGTCGCCGTGCGAACACATCGCGTACACCGCGTTGTCGCCGTGCCCCTCGTCGATCCGGGCGTTCCAGTCCCGTACCGCGTCGACGGCGCGGGCCTGCATCGCGCGCATCGACTCGCCCCCGGGGAACGCGGCGGCCGACGGGTGCTGCTGCACGGTCTTCATCAGCGGTTCGTCGGCGAGTTCGGCGAGCTTGCGCCCCGACCAGTCGCCGTAGTCGCACTCGCTGATCCGGTCCTCGGTGTGGAGCGTCAACTCGGGCCTGGCGGCCAGCAGCGGCGCGACGGTCTCGCGGCAGCGCTGCAGCGGGCTGGTGACGACGGCCGTGAGGGGCAGCCCGGCCAGCCGGTCCGGCAGCGAGGCCGCCTGGGCAGCGCCCCGCTCGTCGAGGGAGACGCCCGGCGTCCGGCCCGCGAGCACTCCGGAGGTGTTGGCGGTGGAGCGTCCGTGCCGTACAAGAATCAGCGTGGCCATGACGGCCAGCCTAGAGCCTTTGGTTCGGATCGGTCCGGGCCCGCCGGGTCCGGCCTGATCCGGGCGGAAGTCCCCGGGGCTCACCGGCGGGCCGGTGGCACCCGGCGCGGCGCGGCTGCGGCACCCCGCGCGTGCGCGGGCGGCCCGGCCAGGGAAGAATGCGCGCCGTGATTGTCGATTGCGCCATCTACCGGGACGGACGCCGCGTGGAGGGGCCGCCGGACTTCTCCGACGCCCTCGCCGAAGCACGCGCGGACGGGAACGCCTTTCTCTGGGTCGGGCTGCACGAGCCGACGCAGGAAGAATTCGACCTGGTCAGCAGCGAGTTCAAGCTGCACCAGCTGGCGGTGGAGGACGCCCTGCGGGCCCACCAGCGGCCCAAGCTGGAGGTCTACGACGCGACGCTCTTCATGGTGCTGAAGCCGGTGATGTACGACGCGGACAGCGACACGGTGACCACCGACGAGCTGATGGTCTTCCTCGGCGACTCCTTCGTGGTGACGGTGCGGCACGGTACGGGCGCCCCGCTCGCCGCCGTGCGCAAGCGGCTGGAGCAGGAGCACGATGTGCTCAAGCACGGCCCCACGGCCATCATGTACGCGGTGAGCGACACCGTCGTCGACCACTACATCGACGTGGCGGCCGAGCTCCAGAACGACCTGGAGGAGCTGGAGGCCGAGGTCTTCGCGCCCAACGGCGGCGATTCGAAGAACGTCGCGTCGCGGATCTACACCTTCAAGCGGCAGGTGCTCGAATTCCGCCGTGCCAGCGGGCCGCTGGCGGCTCCCATGGCCCGGCTCGCGGGGGCGGGGGTGCCGTTCGTGCACGACCACTCACAGCCGTTCTTCCGGGATGTGGGCGACCATCTGACCCGCGCCAACGAGCAGGTGGACGGACTGGACCGGCTGCTGTCCGACATCCTCTCCGCGCATCTGGCGCAGATGGGTGTCCGGCAGAACGACGACATGCGCAAGATCTCGGCATGGGCGGCGATGGCGGCGGTGCCGACCATGGTCGCCGGTATCTACGGCATGAACTTCCAGCACATGCCCGAACTGAAGTGGACCTGGGCCTATCCGGCGGTGATCGCGCTGATGGCCGCGGTCGTCTTCGCCCTGCACCGGCAGTTCAAACGGCGCGGCTGGCTCTGAGGCG
Source organism: Streptomyces sp. NBC_01197 (assembly GCF_036010505.1). Lineage (NCBI taxonomy): Bacteria > Bacillati > Actinomycetota > Actinomycetes > Kitasatosporales > Streptomycetaceae > Streptomyces > Streptomyces sp. NBC_01197. The sequence continues at coordinate 6,318,141 of NZ_CP108569.1, read as the reverse complement.
GGACGGGCCGGCTCCGGTGGCCGCCGCGGCGGGGCGGGGACAGGTTCAGGCGAACTCCGCCGCGTGGGGCGCGGCCGGTCCGCCGAGCGCGTCGCGCCGCTCGGGCATGGCCAGCCTCACCGACCGGCGCCAGCCGCCCGCCCGCTCGTACCCGTACAGCCCCTGGACGCCCGCGGCCAGCACCGCCGACTTGGCTCTCGGCCAGCCGAGGATGGCGCCCATCCGCTCCATCACCGCCAGGCCCACCTCCCGGTAGACGCGGATCTCCTCCAGCGCGCTCTCCCGCAGGACGGAGTGGATGGTACGGGCGTGGCCCTGTGCGGCCAGGCGCAGCAGTTCCTCGTGGCAGTAGGCGAGATGGTTGTCCTCGTCCCGGCAGATCATGCGCACCGCCCGGCCGATGTCCGGCTGGTCGCCGAGGTACCGCACCAGGGTGTTCATCTGCTCCGAAGCGCGCTGCTCCGTGACCCTGCTGTGCGCGAGGTAGACGACGATCTCCCGCTCGGTCAGCCGCTCGCTGCCGCGCAGTCTGCGGTGGCTCAGGCCGATGCCCCGGCGTTCGAGCAGCATCGTGTAGTCGGCCGCCTCGGGCACCTCCACCAGGTCGAGCCCGCGCTTCTTGAGCAGGGCGCGGAAGATCCGGCCGTGCTTGTCCTCGTCGGCACCGTGCCGGGCGATCTTCGGGGCGAGGGCGCTCATGCTCTCCGGGGCGAGCGCGGAGATCCGGCCGTTCTCCCAGCCGCCCTGGGACTCCCCGCCGGCCGCGATGGAGCAGAAGAGGCGGAAGGCGTCGTCGCTGTCGACGATCTCCTGGAAAATGCTCCGCGCCGAAAGCATCACTGTCACCTCCATGCCGACATCTGACGGTATGAGTCAAATGCGATATCGGTTGACCGGCAATGCGTACCCCTGCGCGGTTCGGCCGAAAGGCGGAACGCCCGCCCACGGCCCGGAGGCGTAACCGAGGGGCCTCCGAGGCGTTGTTCAGCATGACGGCCGTGGCGGGGAAGACCCCCGAGCCCCCACCACGGCCGCAGACCTCTCCCCGGCATCCCGGGGCGCTGTGTGTGACCCGGCTACGCGAGCCCGGCCCGCTCCAGCGCCTCCGTACCGGCCCGCAGTCCGGCCACCCGCTCGTCGAGCGTGAACCCGGCGGGGGCCAGCGTCAGCGTGGTGACCCCCGCCGCGGCGTAGGCCTGCATCCGGTCGGCGATCCGATCCACGGACCCGAGCAGCGTCGTCCGGTCGATCAGCTCGTGCGGTACGGCGGCGGCGGCACCGTCCCTGTCGCCGCCCAGGTACTTCTCCTGGATCTCGGCGGCCTCCTTCTCGTACCCCATGCGCTGCGCGAGCCTGTTGTAGAAGTTCTGCTTGCGGCTGCCCATGCCGCCGACGTACAGGGCGGTGTAGGGCCGGAACGTGTCGGCCAGCGCGTGCACGTCGTCGCCCACCGCGAGCGGCAGGGTCGGGCAGACGTCGAAGCCCTCCATCGTGAGCCCGGCCTTCTCCCGGCCGGCGCGCAGCGGAGAGATCGCAGTGGACTCCAGGTGCTCGGCCGAGGGGAAGATCAGCAGCGCGCCGTCGGCGATCTCACCGGTCTGCTCCAGGTTCTTGGGGCCGATCGCCGCGATGTAGAGCGGGATGTGCTCGCGCTGCGGGTGCACAGTGAGCTTGATGGGCTTGCCGGGGCCGCCGGGCAGCGGCAGCGTCCAGTGCTCGCCCTCGTACGAGAGGCGCTCGCGCGACATCGCCTTGCGGACGATCTCCACGTACTCACGGGTGCGCGAGAGCGGTTTGTCGAACTTGACGCCGTACCAGCCCTCGGAGACCTGCGGCCCCGAGACGCCGAGGCCGAGCCGGAAACGGCCGCCGGAGAGCGAATCGAGGGTGGCCGCGGTCATCGCCGTCATCGCGGGGGCCCTGGCGGGAATCTGGAAGATCGCGGAGCCCACGTCGATCCGCTCGGTCCTGGCGGCGACCCAGGAGAGCACGGTCGGCCCGTCCGAGCCGTACGCCTCGGCCGCCCAGCAGACGTCATAGCCGAGCCGGTCGGCCTCCTGAGCCACGGCGAGGTTGTCGCCGTCCATCCCGGCGCCCCAGTAGCCGAGGTTGATTCCGAGCCGCATGACCGCTCCCTTACCAATGAGTAACGTCCCTGTTCCGGGGGACTCTAGCGCGCGTCGGCGGCATCCGTCAGGGGGTGGTTGTCCACAGGCCTCCACCGGGCGGCCCCGTGCCCAGTACTGTCAGCGCCCATGGAGCAGAGGCATCTCGGCCGCACGGGCCTGCGCGTATCCCGGATCGGACTCGGCACCCTCACCTGGGGGCGGAGTACCGACGAGCATGAGGCCGCCGACCTGTTGAAGGCGTTCTGGGAGGCCGGCGGCACCCTCGTCGACACGGCCGATGTGTACGGCGACGGGGACGCCGAGTATCTGCTCGGGCAGCTCTGCGAACGGCTGATACCCCGCCGCGATCTCGTCATCGCCACCAAGGCGGGCAGCGTGCCCGACCCCTACCGCCGGTTCGACGGCTCGCGCGGGCATCTGCTGGCGGCTCTCGACGCGTCGCTGGAGCGACTGGGGACCGACTACGTGGATCTGTGGCAGGTGCACGCCTTCGACCCTGAGACCCCGCTGGACGAGACGCTCCAGGCGCTGGACATCGCGGTCGCCAGCGGGCGGGCGCGGTATGCGGGGCTGTCCAACTTCTCCGGCTGGCAGCTGGCCAAGGCCGCCACCTGGCAGCTCGCGGCGCCGGGGGTAAGGACCCGCGTCGCCAGTACGCAGATGGAGTACTCGCTGCTCCAGCGCGGGGTGGAGCGGGAGGTGCTGCCGGCGGCGGTGGACCTGGGTGTGGGACTGCTGCCGTCGTCGCCGCTGGGGCGCGGGGTGCTCACCGGCAAGTACCGGCATGCGACTCCGATGGACTCGCGCGGCGCATCGGAGCAGCTGGCGCCCTTCGTCGCGCCCTATCTGGACGACGCCGCGAGCAGGATCGTCGACGCGGTCGCCACGGCGGCCGACGGGCTCGCGACCACACCGCTGGAGGTCGCGCTGGCCTGGGTCCGCGACCGGCCCGGGGTGGTCGCCCCGATCATCGGCGCGCGCAACGCGCAGCAGCTCGCGGCGGCATTGTCAGTGGAGACGCTTAGTCTTCCTGAGGAGATCTGCCGGGCGCTCGACGATGTGTCGGAGCCCGTTCACCGTTACCCCGACCAGGACTGGACCGAGCTGTGAGTACGGATCCCCTCGACACCGAGGCCAGCACCGAGGCCGCGGCCGCTCCCGGCGCCGGAGCGGCGCCGGAGGCCGAAGCCCCACCGGAGACGGAATCGGACACGGCGCCCGACACCGCGACTGCGACCGGGACCGAGGCCGGGACTGACGCTGAGGCGGGGGCAGCGGCCGGGGAAGCGGGAGAGGCGGCGGAGGGCGCCGGGGCGGCCGGGGCACCCGCCCTGTCGGAGGCCGAGGCCGAACTGGCGGCCCAGCGCGAACTGCGGGCCCGAATCGAGCAGCGCAAGGCCGAGAAGGACGGGCCGATCCAGGCCGGCACGAAGCTGAGTGGCCGGGCCGCCGATCTGCTCGCCGCGGTCCGGGCGGTGGAGGGCGGCGAGAAACCGTCCGCGCACTTCCCTCCCCCGGCACCCGAGCCGCGCCGCCCCGCGCCCGCCCCGCAGGCGGAGCCCCGCCCCGTAGTCCGTCCGGCCGCCGCTCCCGCCGGCGCGGCGCCGGAGAGCGTGTCGTCCGTGCGGGCCGTGCTGGCCGCGGGCGGCGCCCCCGAGTCACTGGCCGTACGGACCGCCGAGACGCTCGGCGAGCAGGCGGCCGACTCCCTGCGCGATGACCCCTGGCAGTTGCTCTCGGTTCCCGGGGTCCGGCCGGAGCAGGCGGACGGCTTCGCCCGTGCGCTGCTCGGCGCGGAGTGCGGACCCGCCGACGAGCGGCGGGCTGCCGCGCTGGTGAGCTGGCTCCTTGAGCGGGCCGCGCTCCAGGGGCACACCGCGCTGGAGTCGGACACGGTCCGCGCGGCGCTCGCGGAGCGGTCCGTGCCGGACCCCGACGGGGCGCTGCAGAGCGCTGTCGCGGACGGCGCCGTGCTGGTCTTCCAGGACGCGCTGGACACGCCCCCCGGGGGGCCCGCCGCACAGGAAGCCCCACAGGACGACGACGGCTCGGGGAGCGAGGACGGAGCGGCGCCGGGGCCCGTGCGGGTCCTGCTGGGTCTCGACCGGTACGCGCTCGCGGAGGAGAGTCTGGCGGACGGGCTGGCCCGGCTGGTGAACGCGGGCTCCATCCCTCCCGGCGGCGGACAGGCCGACTGGGAGCAGGCAGCGGCGGACGCCCCGTCCCCGTCGGCCGCCGAACTGATCCGGACCGTGGCGCGGAACGGCCTGGTCGCCCACACCGGCGGCGAGGCCGCCCGCGACGAACCGGCCGCGGTGGTCACGGCGGCGCGCGCGCTGGGCCTGCGGGCGTACGCGGCCGCGCACACCCCCGACGGGAAGCGGCGGCTGGCCGCCGCCCTGGACGATCCGGCGGCGGCCGTCACCGTCTCCGGGCTGCTGACCGGTTCGGAGGGGCCGGGACGGGACGGCGAGGGCGCTCTGGCGCTCGATCTGCTGGCCGTCGTGGACGCCCCTCAGCTGGATGTCGAGAGCGCCGCCATGCTGGTCGAGTCGCTGGCCGACGGGGTGCGCCTGGTCCTCAGCGGGGACCCCGGGGTGCTCGGTTCCGCCGGCGCCGGGCAGGTCTTCACCGATGTCCTCGCAGCGCGCGCCTGCCCGCAACTGGCCTCCCGCACCCCCGATCCCGGCCCCATCGGCGAGCTGGTCTCGGGGATCGGGATCGGCGAGCTGAACCAGGTGGCGGCGCCCGGCAAGGAAGTCGTGATCGTCCCCGTCCGGGACCCCGGTGAGGCGGTGCACCGCACCGTGCAGCTCGTCGCCGACTCGGTACCCCGGGCCATCGGCGTGCCGGTGTCCGACACCCAGGTCATCACCCCGGGGCATGGCGGCCCCGCCGGTACCCGCGCGCTCAACGCGGCGCTGAAGGAGCGTCTCAACCCGGGCCCCGGCCGCTTCGGCGGTTTCGATCCGGGTGACCGGGCCGCCTACATCCCGGCGCCCGGCAGGACCCTGCCCGGCACGGTCGTGTCGGCCGACGGCGACGGCCTGCGTCTGGATTGCGCAGGCACGCCCGTCACCGTACCGAAGGACCGGGTGGAGGCATCGGTGCGGCACGGCTGGGCGCTCACCGCACACCAGGCTGCCGGACTGCGGTGGCCCGCGGTGGTCGTGGTGCTGCCCGGCGACGCGGCGGGCGGGCTGAGCAGGCCGTGGGTCTACACCGCGTTCGGCCGCGGCGAACGGCATCTCTCGGTGGTGCACGGAGTCGACCAGGCGCTGCCGCACGCGGTGGCCGAAGTCCCCGCACAGCCACGCACCACCCGGCTGCGAACCCTGCTGCGGCCGGCAGCGGACTAGTGCCTTGCCCCTGCCGCGGCACTAGCACCCGCGGTTGGCGGCCGGCGGCCGGGACAGGAGCCCCGGCCGCCGACGTACCGCAGACCCGGAGGTCTCAGACCCGGATCAGACCCGCTCGTCCTCCGGGTCCCCGTACGCGGGGGATTCGTCAGCGTCGTCGTCGGCGCCGTCTTCGTCATCCTCATCGCCATCGAGCAGTTCCTCGTCGTCGAAGACGGAACTGACGTCGAACCGGCACACGATCTGCTGCGGGTCCGCCTGGTCGAACGGGGTGCTCAGCCACTCCCCCGGCTCGGACAGGTCCTCCGCCGCCGTGACCCAGAGCGTGGAGTCGCCCTCCTCAAGGCCGAACTCCTTGTGCCGCGAGGCGATCTCGTCGGGTTCGTACTCACCGAACAGCACCCCCAGAGCCGCGTGCACACTGTTGCCCACGACGGCCCCCACGCCCGGCCCGCCGTCCGCCTCCGGGTCGAGATCCACGATGCGCTGCGCCTGCCCGAGCAGCCGCTGCGGCTGGGCCACCGCGTAGTCGCGCCGAATGAGCACCGTGAGCGCGTGCGGGTCGTCGGGGCCCGCGTACGGCGGCAGCGCTTCGTCCGCAGCGGGAATCTCGAAGGGGGTGACCTCGTCGTACCGGTCGTAGAGCCTCTCGTCGTACACCTCGGCGGCCGCGGCGAGCGCGTTGAACGCGTCGTAAACGGCCGGGTCGTCCTCTCCCGTACGGGCTTCGACCGCGGCGAGGTGACGGTCCAGCGCGGCTTTGACCGCCTCGGCGGCGGCGCGTACCTCGGCAGCCGTGGGCTGCGCAGCATCAGACATAGGGCAGACGCTATCCGTACCGGGCCTCTGCCCGCACAATAGATGCGATGCCGGAATACGAATTTGTCGACGTGTACGTACCGCGCGGGGTCTCCCGCAAGGATGCGACACGCCTGCTCACCGACCATGCCGAGTACGGACACTGGGAGTTGGACCGACTGAGTCTGCACCGGGACGGCAGCCGCAGAGTGCGGCTGCGCCGGCGCATCATTCGCCAAGTGCGCGCCACATGGTGAAGAGGGAGCGGGCCCCGCGACTGCGGGACCCGCCCCCTTCCATGCGTACACATAGGGCTCAGCGGCCCGTTACGCGGCTGCCCGGGACCGCCTGTACAGGATGATCCCCCCGAGCATCATTCCGGCACTCGCCGGAATGATCAGCCCGAGCGGGGCAGAACCGGTGTGCGCGAGCTGCTCGGTGCCCTTGGGCGCCGGGACTGTCTGCGTGACCGGGGCGTGCGGCGCCGCGGGCTTCGGAGTGCGCGGCGTGTGAGCGCGCGGCGTTCCCGGGTGCTCCGGGTGCCCCGGCTGACCGGGGTGGACCGGGTGGTGCGGGACGTGGACCGGCGGCGGGACGCTCTCGTCGTTGGCGCAGTTGTTGCCGAAGACCGGATTGAGCAGGCCGACGACATCGACGCTGTTGCCGCAGGCGTTCACGGGTACGTCGAGCGGGAGCTTCACGTTGTTGCCGGAGAGAACGCCGGGCGAGCCACTCGTGGAACCCTCTGCCGTCGCTCCGCCGCCGCTGTGGCTGCCGGTGCCGCTGTTGTGGCTGCCGCCGTTGTTGCCGGGGGCGCGGTGGTCGCCGCTGCCCTGGCCCTCGTGACCGCTGCCGGTGTGGGACGTTCCGGATCCGGACGGCCCGTTGCCGCACCTGTTGCCGAATGCGGGGTTGAGCAGCCCGACCACATCAACGGTGTTGCCACAGACGTTCACCGGTACGTGCACCGGTGCCTGGACCGAATTGCCGGAGAGCACTCCGGGCGAATTCGCCGCGGTTCCGTCAGCCGACGAGTCCGCGTACGCGTAGCCACCGCTCAGGGCGAGCACTCCGCCCGCGGCCGCAACGGTGATCAGGCCTTTCTTCGTGACCTGGCGCATAGGTTCGTTTCCTGCCTTCTACCTTCCGGAAATGCCCGCGGACGTCGTTGCCCTTGGGCCGAATGCCTCTCCGGCCCCGGAGCGCATGGCGCGCGCTCCGGGGCCGGCGGGGCTCCGACCCTCGCGGGTCGGAGGCACAACGTCAGACGTTGGCGCAGGTGTTGCCGAAGGCGGGGTTGAGCAGCCCGATCACGGAGACCGTGTTGCCGCACACGTTCACCGGGATGTGAACGGGCACCTGAACAACGTTGCCCGAGATCACGCCGGGAGAGTGCACAGCGGCACCCTGGGCGCCCGAGTCGGCGACGGCCATGCCCGCACCCGCGAGCACGAGACCACCGGTGACTGCCGCAGCGGCGACGACCTTCTTGATCATTAGTTCCTCCTAGTCGGCAAATGCGGTCCAGACCGCGGACCGCACCACCTGTAACGAGGAGAACCCTGCGGGGCTACGAACCAATGGCCCCATTCACTCTTTCCGGTCGCATACGCACGTACAGCCGATTAATTGGAATGTCGTTTCAGCACTTGTCCGGTCAGCACTTACGCGGTCAGCACTTGTCCAGGAAGCGGTCGAGTACCCGTACGCCGAACTTCAGGCCGTCGACCGGAACCCGCTCGTCGACCCCGTGGAACATCCCGGCGAAGTCCAGCTCGGGCGGCAGCTTCAGCGGCGCGAAGCCGAAGCAGCGGATCCCCAGGTCGTCGAACGACTTGGCGTCCGTACCGCCCGAGAGCATGTACGGCACCGCCCGCGCGATCGGGTCCTCGGCCTTCAGCGCCACCTGCATGGCGTCGACCAGGTCCCCGTCGAAGCCCGTCTCAAGCGCCTTGTCGCCGTGCACGTCCTCGCGCCTGACCCGGGGGCCGAGGAGCTGGTCGAGGTCGGTCAGGAACTCCTCCTCGTAGCCGGGCAGGAAGCGGCCGTCGACATGGGCCGTCGCCTGTCCGGGGATGACGTTCACCTTGTACCCGGCGCCGAGCATGGTGGGCGCGGCCGAGTTGCGCAGTGTCGCGCCGACCATCTTCGCGATGCCGCCGAGCTTGGCGAGGGTCGCCTCCATGTCCTCGGGGTCCAGCGGCGTGCCGAGCGCGTCGGACAGCTCGTCGAGGAAGGACCGCACGGTCTTGGTGACCCTCACCGGCCACTGGTGGCGCCCGAGGCGTCCCACCGCCTCGCAGAGCTCGGTGATGGCGTTGTCGGTGTTGGTCATGGAGCCGTGGCCGGCGGTGCCGTCCACGGTGAGGCGCATCCAGTGCATGCCCTTCTGCGCCGTCTCCACGAGATACAGCCGCAGATTCTCGTTGACGCTGAACGAGAAGCCGCCGACCTCGCCGATCGCCTCCGTGACGCCCTCGAAGAGGTCCGGGTGGTTGTCCACGAGGTGGCGCGCGCCGTAGGTGCCGCCCGCCTCCTCGTCGGCCAGGAAGGCGAGGACGATGTCGCGCGGGGGCTTACGGCCGGTGCGCAGCCTGTCCCGTACGACCGCAAGGGTCATCGCGTCCATGTCCTTCATGTCGACCGCGCCGCGGCCCCAGACGCAGTCGTCCACGATCTCCCCGGCGAAGGGGTGGTGCGTCCAGTCGTCCGCGTTCGCCGGGACGACGTCGGTGTGACCGTGGATGAGGAGCGCGGGCCTGGACCGGTCCTCCCCCTCGATCCGGGCCACCGTGGACGCGCGCCCCGGGTGGGACTCGAAGATCTGCGGTTCGAGACCGACCTCGGCGAGCTTCTCCGCCACGTACTCGGCGGCCGCCCGCTCACCCGGCCCCGAGTGGTCGCCGTAGTTGCTGGTGTCGATCCGGATCAGATCACGACAGAGGTCCACGACCTCGTCCTCACCGGAGACGACCCGTTCCGTGCCTGTCCTGCTGGGCTCGCTCACGCTGTTTCCTCCCGCTGTCGCTGCTGGTGGTCCCCTGCCCCATACTCGCCCTCGCCACCCCCGGGACCCAAGCGCGGGGACCGGTCGTCATACGCGGTTCACAGACTCCGGCGCGTGATCGAGCACCTCCCAATGTTTGCTATGGTTTTCCACGTCGGAACGGCCCAGCGCCGCGAGACAGACACCTTGTCCGGGTGGCGGAATGGCAGACGCGCTAGCTTGAGGTGCTAGTGCCCTTTATCGGGCGTGGGGGTTCAAGTCCCCCCTCGGACACCAGCTGAGACCCCTGTTCTTCAGGGGTCTTCTGCGTTTCCGGGCAGTGGCGTGACCACCGAGCGGCTGGGGCGAGGTGCGGCAGATGCGCCGGTCGGGCAGATGGCGCTCGAAGACCAGGCGGCCCTGGTGGATGTACAGGACATAGCCACCCGCGCTGGTGCCGCTGGCCACAATGACTCCGTGGGCCCTGCGGCGCGGGCGCGCTGACACGGCTACGTACTCTTCGAGCCACACATCGGATGTTGCAGCGCTCGGCGAGCCTCTCCCAGGGGGAAACCCGCCCAGAACGTTGACACACCCCCGTAGACATCGTACGTTTCCGTCGCTTCCTGAGGTGCCGTCATGGCACACCACGTCGAAGGGACCGGTAGATGACCCATGCCCCGGAACAACCCGCTCCGTCGCGTCGAAGCGTCCTGGGGGCAGCGGGCGGAACCCTCGCCGCGGGCATCGCGCTCGGTGGGTTCCGTCCCTTCACCGCTGCCGCCGCCGTGCCGCGCCAGGGAGCTCACGGAGCCCGTCCCGTACCGGAATCGGCCGCGACCGAGCTGTGTTACCCGGCGCCCGCGAGCGAGAGCCTGATCATCCAGCAGGGGCTCCCGATCGGCAACGGCCGCATGGGGGCCCTGCTGACCGGCGACCCCGCGCACGACGTGCTCTATCTCACCGATGCCACCCTGTGGACCGGCGGCCTCAACGACAGCCTCCAGAGCGACGGCCAGTTCCCTTACGGAGCGGACGACTTCGGCAGCTTCACACTGCTCGCGAAGGCGTCGGTCGACCTCCCTGGCCATGAGCTGTCCGCCGTGACGGGCTACCGCCGCACCCTCGACCTCAGCAATGGGCTCAGCACGGTCACCTACCGGCTGGGCGGGGTGACCTACCGCCGCGAGGTGTACGCCAGCCACCCCGACGAGGTCGTCGTCGTACACCTCACCCAGAGCGGCGGCGGCACCTGCACCGGCTCCGTCTCGCTCGCCGGATGGCACGGTGAGACCGCCTCGGCGGACGGCGCCACCCGTACCACCTCGTTCACGGGCGCGTTCCCCAACGGGCTGACGTACGCGGCGGCGGCCGGTGTCACCAGCAGAACCGGCACTGTGGCCGTCAAGGGCGCCGAGGTCACCTTCGCCGGGTGCTCCGAGGTACTGGTGGTCATAGCCGGCGGTACGAACTACGCGCAGGACCCCGCGACCGGCTACCGGAACCCCGGCGCGGACCCGCACGCCATCGCGGCCGACCGACTGCGTGCCGCGGCCAAGGCGGGCGGCTCCGCACTGCTCAGCACCCATCTCGCCGACTACCAGCCGCTGTACGACCGGATGACGGTCGAGCTCGGGACGTCGACCGACGCGCAGCGCTCACTCGACACCTGGTCCCGGCTCACCGCGCTCGGCGCGGCCGGCGCGCCCCCGGACCCCGAACTGGAAGCCGCGTACCTCCAGTTCGGCCGTTATCTGATGATCAGCGGTTCGCGCGACAGTGTGCCGCTCAACCTCCAGGGCCTGTGGATCGACCGCACGGACCCGGACTGGATGGGCGACTACCACACGGACATCAACGTCCAGATGAACTACTGGCTGGCCGACCGGGCCGGTCTCTCCGACTGCTTCGGCGCCTTCCTGGACTACTGCCTCGCCCAGGTGCCGTCCTGGACCCGTACCACCGCCAAGCGGTTCAACGACCCGCGCAACGGTTTCCGCAACTCCAGCGGGAAAGTAGCGGGCTGGACGACCGCCATCTCCACGAACGTCCACGGCGGGATGGGCTGGTGGTGGCACCCGGCCGGGAACGCCTGGCTGTGCAACTCGCTCTGGCAGCACTACGAGTACACCCAGGACCGCACCGAGCTGAAGAAGATCTACCCGCTGCTGAAGGGCGCCTGCGAGTTCTGGGAGGCGCGGCTCGTCACCACGACCGTCACCGACCCGGCCACCGGCACGTCCCGGCAGGTCCTGATCGACGACAGCGACTGGTCGCCCGAGCAGGGGCCGACCGACGCCAAGGGCATCACCTACGCGCAGGAACTCGTGTGGGACCTCTTCGCCTCGTACCGCACTGCGGCCGCCCTGCTCGCCAGGGACACCGGATACGCGAGGACCATCGCCGGACTCCAGTCCCGTCTCTACCTGCCGCAGGTCAGTCCGGAGACCGGCTGGCTGGAGGAGTGGATGACGCCGGAGAACCTGGGCGAGACCACACACCGGCATCTGTCACCGCTGATCGGTCTCTTCCCGGGCGACCGGATCACCCCGGAGGGCAGCCCGGCCGAGCTGGTCACCGGCGCGCGCAATCTGCTCACTGCGCGCGGGATGTCGAGCTTCGGCTGGGGCTGCGCCTGGCGCGCGGCGAGCTGGGCACGGCTCAAGAACGCCGACAAGGCGTACCAGCTGGTCCGTACGGTCATGGCGCCGTCCACCGGTGCTGGCAACGGCACCTCGCAGAACCTCTTCGACATGTACGACCTGGGGTCGCGGGCCACCCTGCAGATCGACGCGAACTTCGGTACCCCGACCGCGATGATCGAGATGCTGGTCTACTCCCGGCCGGGCGTGATCGAGCTGCTTCCGGCGCTGCCCGGCGCCTGGGCGGCGGCGGGCCGGATCACGGGCGTCGGCGCGCGCGGCGGTGTCACCGTCGATCTGGAGTGGCGCGCCGGGAAGGTCACCGGCGCGGTGCTGCGCTCGGCGGTGAGCACGACGACCGAGGTGCGGGCCGGGGACTGGCACCGGACGGTGCGGCTGAGGCCGGGCCGGGCGGTCACGCTCCGGCCGTAGCGGTCAGGAACACATGGCCCAGGAGGGCGGTGCGGGGATCCGCGGCGCCCTCCCGGCGGACAACGCTATGCCCACTCCGGTACTTCGCCCATGAGCTGGCACACCATGAGGTAGAGCGGGATCGGCGGGGTGTAGGGCACGGAGTCCTGCGGCCAGTGGAGCAACCGGGGGCGGGCCGTCGGCACATAGGCGCCGGGGGCGTAGCGCACCCGGTCCGGCCAGGCGAGCTCGTGGTCGGATCCGGCGGGGACGATCCACCACCACCAGTCGTCGTCCACGAAGACGCAGCCGGGCTTGGGCAGTCTGGCCAGCAGCCGGAAGCCGTGGTGTTCGGGCACACCCACCGCATCGCAGCCGAGCGGCGTGGAGAGAGCAGGGACGCGCGCGAGCGCATTCCTCAGCACGGCCGCCCCGCGTGGCGCTCCAGCTCCGCCCAGACCAGCCGTCCGGGCCCGTGCGTCGCTTCGCGGACGCCCCAGGCACTGCTGACGGCGTCGACGAGCAGCAGTCCGCGGCCGTGCTCCCCCTGCGGGGAACGGCAGAGCTGCGGGCCTACGGCCGCGTGCCCCTGGTCCTGTATCGCTATGCGCAACTGGCCCCTGTCGTCCCGCAGTTCACAGGCGATGTGGTCGCCTGCCGTATGGACGACCGCGTTGGTGAACAGTTCCGAGACGATCAGCAGCGCGGTGTCGCAGACGTCTTCCGAGAAGTCCCAGCAAGTGAGCCGGTTCCGGGTCAGGCGGCGTGCGCGGGCCACGGAATCGGTGCGTGCCGGTAATTCGAACGCGTACCGCCGTACGTCGCCGCCGGGACACTGATCGATGAGCTGGGGGATGAGCGCGGTGCCTGGAGCCACAGCCGAAATCCTCACGGTGGGGGTACCGCGACTGCCACACCATCCCCCATGGGTATGCGCCAGTCGCGTGAACTGGTTCACGCGTCTACTGTCCTCCGTAACCGACACCTTGGCAAGAGGCACTTTGCAAAGTTCAGAGTGGCGTTTCACGGATGGGGCGGGCATGGCAGACTGCTCGACAACTGCCCAAGTGGAGGTCTCAGTTGAGTGAGCCGCGGTCCGCCCCGACCGTTGGCCAGGTCGTGCTCGGCAAGCGTCTGCAAGAACTGCGCGAGCGAGCCGGCCTGAGTCGCGAACAGGCTGCCAAGGTGCTCAGGGTCGCCCAGGCCACCATCCGCCGGATGGAGACCGCCGAGGTGGCGCTGAAGATCCCCTATGTGCAGTTACTGCTGAAGGCGTACGGGATCAACGAGGCCGAGACCGACGCCTTCGTCGAACTCACCGAGGAGGCCAACCAGCCCGGCTGGTGGCAGCGGTTCCACGGGATCCTGCCCGACTGGTTCAGCATGTACGTCAGCCTGGAGGGTGCTGCCTCGCTCATCAGGCAGTACGAGCCGCACTTCGTGCCCGGCGTGCTGCAGACCGAGGAGTACGCGCGCGCGATCATGATGAGCGGCGCCGTCGGCGAGACCAGTCCCGAGGACATCGAGCGGCACGTCGCGCTGCGGATGGAGCGGCAGTCACTGCTGACGCGGCCCGACGCGCCGACGCTGTGGGTCGTGATGGACGAGACGGTACTGCGGCGGCACGCGGGCGGCCGCGACGTCATGCGCGGCCAGATCGACCGGCTCCTGAGAGCCGCCGACCTGCCGCATGTCACGCTGCAGATCGCGGAGTTCTCCAGCGGTCACCACCCGGGGACCTACGGGCCCTTCGTCCTCTTCCGTTTCGCGATGCCCGAACTGCCCGACATGGTCTACAGCGAGTACCTGACTGGCGCCGTCTATCTGGACGCACGCCCCGAGGTTGCCGCCCACCTCGAAGTCATGGACCGCATGGCGGCTCAGGCCGCAACTGCACAACGCACGAAGGAGATCCTCAAGGATTTCCGCAAGGAGCTGTAAATGGATCGCATATACAACGGCATGCCTGCCGCGGACCTCGGCGCCGAGGGCTGGCACAAGCCGTGGAGCGGCGGCAACGGCGGCAACTGCATCGAGGCCATGAAGCTGGCCGACGGCAGGGTCGCCGTACGCCAGTCCGCAGACCCTGACGGCCCCGCACTCATTTACTCCACCGGCGAGATCGCCGCTTTCATCCAGGGGGCGAAGTCCGGCCAGGCGGACTTCCTCCTCACCTGACCAGCACCGTTCCCGTAGCCCGCTGTCCGTGCGTCGTTGTCACCGCGTCGTCGTCATCGCCGTCCTTGCCGGCCTGCCAACTGGAGCGTCCCATGACCGGATCAGATCCCGCGCACATCCAGATCGACACCAGTAAGCCGCATCCCGCCCGGATGTACGACTGGTTCCTGGGCGGAAAGGACAACTATCCAGTCGACCAGCAGATGGCCGAGCAGCTGCTCGCCCTCGACTCGCGGGGCCGGGAGATGGCGCGGGTCAACCGGGCGTTCATGCACCGCGCGACCCGCTGTCTGGCGGGGAGCGGCATCCGCCAGTTCCTGGACGTCGGCACGGGTATACCGACCGAACCCAATCTGCACCAGATCGCCCAGGGGGCGGCGCCGGACTCCCGGGTCGTCTACTGCGACAACGACCCGATCGTGCTGGCGCACGCCGCGGCGCTGCTGCGCTCGACTCCCGAGGGCGCGACCGATTACATCCAGGCGGACGCGCGGGAGCCCTCCACCATCCTGGAGGCGGCGGGGAAGCTCCTGGACTTCGGCCGGCCGGTCGCGCTCTCGCTGGTGGCCCTGCTGCACTTCGTCGCCGACGAGGACGCGTACGAGCTGGTGAACCGGCTGATGGAGCCGCTGGCGCCGGGCAGTTGCCTCGTCCTCTCCCATGTCACCGGGGATTTCGACCCGGAGGGGTCGGCGAAGGCCATCGAGATGTACCGGGCCCGCGGTCTGACCCTGCGGCCGCGTTCACGCACCGAGACCGCCCGGTTCTTCGAGGGCTTCGAACTCCTCGCCCCAGAGGTCTCGCTGGCCGCCGAGTGGCGGCCCGAGCTCGGTGAGCGGGTGCCGGTCACCGGTGACGAGCCGATCCCCGGCTGGGTGGGCGTCGCCCGCAAGCACTGAGGCCGTGGGGTGCTCCGACCGGTTTCCCTTCCGGAGGGAGCACCCGCGGCGGTTCAGCCGTCCTGCGCCTGCCACTCCGGCAGGCCTGGCGCCTCGGCGCCGATCGTGGTGGAGTCGCCGTGGCCGGTACGGACCACGGTCTCCGGGTCCAGGGTCAGCAGCCGGTCCCGGATGGACGCCACGATCGTCGGGTGGTCCGAGAACGACCGGCCGGTCGCGCCGGGGCCGCCCTGGAACAGCGTGTCGCCGGTGAAGACCGTGGCCAGACCGGGAGCGTACAGACAGACAGCGCCCGGCGCATGACCCGGTGTGTGCAGCACCGTCAGCGCGGTCCCCGCCACCGTCAGGGTCTGCCCGTCCCTCAGCTCACCGTCAGGGAGGCAGCCGGGGTGGGTCATCCGCCACAGCGGCAGATCGTCCGGGTGCAGCAGGACGGGTGCCCCGGTCGCCGCGGCCAGGGCGGGCGCCGCGTCGATGTGGTCGTTGTGCGCGTGCGTGCAGACGATGGCGCGCAGCGTACGGCCACCGAGGGCGGCCCCGATCGCGTCGGCGTCATGGGCGGCGTCGATGACGATCGCCTCGCTGTCGTCGCCGACGATCCAGACGTTGTTGTCGACGTCCCAGCTGCCGCCGTCGAGCGAGAACGTGCCGGAGGTGACGAGATGGTCGATACGGGCCGCCATCAGAACTCCACCACCGAGCGCAGCACATCGCCGTCGTGCATCCGCTCGAAGGCCTTCTCGACCTCGTCGAGCCCGATCGTCTCGGTGACGAACGCGGCGAGGTCGATCCGCCCCTGCTGGTGCAGATCGATGAGCATCGGGAAGTCGCGTGAGGGCAGGCAGTCCCCGTACCAGGAGGACTTGAGCGCCCCGCCTCGGCCGAAGACGTCGAGGAGCGGGAGTTCCAGCTGCATCTCCGGCGTCGGGACGCCCACCAGGACGACCGTGCCCGCCAGGTCGCGGGCGTAGAAGGCCTGTTTGTACGTCTCGGGACGGCCGACCGCCTCGATCACCACATCGGCGCCGAAGCCGCCGGTGAGCTCACGGATCGCCTCGACCGGGTCCGAAGTACGCGAGTTGACGGTGTGGGTGGCGCCCATCCGCCGCGCGGTGCTGAGCTTCTTGTCGTCGATATCGACCGCGATGATCTTCGCGGCCCCGGCGAGCCTGGCCCCGACGACGGCTGCGTCACCGACGCCGCCGCAGCCGATGACCGCCACCGAGTCACCGCGGCCGACCTGACCGGTGTTGATGGCCGCGCCGATCCCCGCCATCACTCCGCAGCCGAGCAGACCGGCGACGGCCGGGGAGACGGCGGGGTCGACCTTGGTGCACTGGCCTGAGGCGACCAGGGTCTTCTCGGCGAAGGCACCGATGCCCAGCGCCGGGGAGAGCTCCGTCCGGTCGGTCAGAGTCATCTTCTGCTTCGCGTTGTGCGTGTCGAAGCAGTACTGCGGCCTGCCGCGCAGACAGGCCCGGCACTGGCCGCACACAGCACGCCAGTTGAGGATCACGAAGTCGCCGGGGGCGACATCGGTGACACCCGCGCCGACCGACTCCACAGTGCCGGCGGCCTCATGGCCGAGCAGGAACGGGAAGTCGTCGTTGATCCCGCCCTGCTTGTAGTGGAGGTCCGTGTGGCAGACCCCGCAGGCCTGGATCCGCACGACGGCCTCGCCGGGCCCCGGGTCCGGGACCAGGATCGTCTCCACGCGGACGGGTTGGTTCCTGCCGGGGGCCACGACCCCTTGAACCTGCTGCGTCATGCCGTCAACAGCCTTCCTGTAACCGAGCCGGTGTGGGGGCTCAGTCTTCCAGGCCCTGTCAGTCCTCCAGGACCTGACGCTCGGCGGCGATGGACGCGACCCGGCCGCGCACCACGAACCAGCCGCCGACGAGCGCGGCGGCGATCAGCGGCAGGCACTCCACGGTGGTGCGGCCCACTCCCCCGCCCCACCACATCAGGAACGCGACGGCCGCCAGGAAGCAGAGGGTGACGATCTGGGTGTACGGCGCCCACGGCAGCCGGTAGGAGGGACGGGTGACCCTGCCCTCCTTCGACCGCTGCCAGAAGAGCAGCGAGCAGAGCATGACCATGCCCCAGGTGCCGAGGATGCCGATGGAGGCGAAGTTGAGGACGATCTCGAAGGCCTTGCCGGGGACCAGGTAGTTGAGCACGACGCCCAGCACCCCGAAGGCCGCGGTGAGCAGGATGCCCCCGTAGGGCACCTGCCCCTTGTTCATCCGGCCGGTGAAGCGCGGGGCGGACCCGGCGAGCGCCATCGAGCGCAGGATGCGTCCGGTGGAGTACAGACCGGAGTTGAGGCTGGAGAGCGCGGCGGTCAGGACGACCAGGTTCATCACGCCGGCCGCGCCGGGGACGCCGACCTTCGACAGCACGGTGACGAAGGGGCTCTCGCCGTCGGAGTACGCGGTGTACGGGAGGAGCAGGGCGAGCAGCACCACGGAACCGACGTAGAAGATACCGACCCGCCACATGATCGAGTTGATCGCCTTGGGAATGATCTTCGCGGGGTTCTTGGTCTCGCCCGCCGCCACACCGCACAGCTCGACGGAGGCGTAGGCGAAGACGACGCCCTGGATGACCAGCAGCATGGGCATCACGCCCTTGGGGAAGAAGCCCCCGTTGGCGCTGATGGTGCTGATTCCTGGAGTGTGCCCGGCGACCGAGTGCTGCGTGACCACCAAATAGATGCCGATGCACATGAAGGCCACCAGTGCGGTGACCTTGATGATCGAGAACCAGAACTCGGTCTCGCCGAAGTACTTCACCGAGATGAGGTTGGCGGCGAGGACGACGGCCAGGGCGACGAGCGCGCAGACCCACTGCGGGACCGAGCTGAACATCGACCAGAAGTGGGCGTAGGTGGCGGCGGCCGTGATGTCGGCGACGGCGGTGGTCGACCAGTTGAGGAAGTACAGCCAGCCCGCCGTGTAGGCGCCCTTCTCGCCCATGAACTCACGCGCGTAGCTGACGAAGGCACCGGACGAGGGGCGGTACAGGACGAGTTCGCCCAGGGCCCGTACGACGAAGAAAGCGAAGACTCCGCAGACGGCGTAGGCGATGGCGAGTGAGGGGCCCGCACCTGCCATCCGGCCGCCGGCGCCGAGGAAGAGGCCGGTACCGATGGCCCCACCGATGGCGATCATGTTGATGTGGCGGGACTTCAGGTCTTTGCTGTAGCCCTCGTCACCGGCATCGACGTGCGGTGAGGGTTCTGCCGCAATGAGGGTGCGGTTGCTCATGGGGTGCGTCGCCTTACGTGGGGGAGGTGGCGGCCGATCAAGGCGTCAGCGTAAAGGGGACACGTCGGGCACGAGAACGAAATGAAATCTATGTCACAAAAAATTTGGAACTGCACCGGTCACGGTGCCAGGACATCGAGCTCCTTCAGGGCGCCGACCGCGATCTCTCTGGTCAGCTCCTCGGCCCGGTCCGCATTGCCTTCCCGTATGGCCTCCGCCACCTGCACATGCAAGGTCACGGCGGCCGGGTCGGGGTCGTCGAACATCACCTGGTGCTCCGTACGCCCGGCGAGCACCTCGGCGACCACATCGCCGAGCCGGGCGAACATCTCGTTCCCCGAGCCGCGCAGGACGAGGCGGTGGAAGGCGATGTCGTGCACCAGGTACGCGGCCAGTTGGTGGCCGCGGGACGTCGCGACCATGCCGAGCGCCTGCTCGGTGAGGGCGGCGCACTGCTCGGCGGTGGCGTGCCGGGCCGCGAGCCCGGCGGCCACCGGCTCCACGGAGTACCGCAGGACGGTCAGTGAGCGGAGCTGCCTCGACCGGTCGGCGCCGGCCAGCCGCCACCGGATCACCTGCGGATCGTAGACATTCCACTCCTCGGTGGGGCGCACGGTCACGCCGACCCGGCGCCGCGACTCCACCAGGTGCATCGACTCCAGGACGCGGACGGCCTCGCGGATCACGGTGCGGGACACGTCGAAGCGCTGGGCCAGCTCGTCGGTGCGCAGCACACTGCCCGGCGGGTACTCCCCCGAGGTGATCGAGGGACCGAGGTTTTCCAGCACGTGGGCGTGGAGCCCCGGGCCCTGAGTGGTCATGGCATCACCCTACGGGGCATCCGCCGGAGCTATTACGTATGACTTTTAGGTCACAGACTCTTGAATAAGTCGTACCTAATGGGTTTCAGTAGCGCGACGGATCCAGTCTGAGCCCCGTCGAAGTCATGTCGAAGAAGACAGCGAGGCACCACCGATGACCACCCCCCGAGTCGTAGTCCTGATGGGCGTGGCAGGGACCAGCAAGACCACGATCGGTCCGCTGCTCTCCGCCGCACTGGGCGTCCCGTACGCCGAGGGGGACGACTTCCATCCCGCGGCGAACATCGCCAAGATGTCGGCCGGGACGCCCCTTGAGGACGCCGACCGGTGGCCCTGGCTGGACGCGATCGGCCGGTGGGCGCACGAGCGTGCCGACCGGGGTGGGGTCGTCAGCTGTTCCGCGCTCAAGCGCTCCTACCGCGACCGGCTGCGGGCCGAGGCGCCCGGCGTCGTCTTCCTGCACCTGACAGGCGACCGGGAGCTGATCGAGAAGCGGATGGCGGAGCGCAAGGGGCACTTCATGCCCACCGCGCTCCTCGACTCGCAGTTCGCCGCGCTCCAGCCGCTGGGCGGGGACGAGGCGGGCGCCGCCGTCGACATCTCGGGAACCCCCGAGGAGATCACCGGACGGGCCGTGGCCGCACTGCGCGGCATTGGCGAGTAGCACCACCGTCACGCCTTACCGCACACCGCTCACCGCCTGACGAACCACTTCCTCACGAACCGAAGGAATCCACCGTGTCCAGTCTCAGTGTCGAGATGCTGGCAGCGGACGTAGCGCCGATATCGTCGGCCGGCCATGCCCAGCTGGGGATCGCCGTCCTCGCGGGCATCGCCGTCATCGTCCTGCTCATCACGAAGACCAAGCTCCACGCGTTCCTGTCGCTGACCATCGGATCGCTCGTCCTGGGAGCGGTCGCGGGTGCTCCGCTCGACAAGGTCATCACCAGTTTCACCACGGGCCTCGGTTCCACCACCGCGAGCGTGGGTGTCCTGATCGCGCTCGGCGCCATACTCGGCAAGCTCCTCGCGGACTCCGGCGGCGCCGACCAGATCGTCGACACCATCCTCGCGAAGGCGAGCCGGCGCGGTATGCCGTGGGCGATGGTGCTGATCGCGGCGATCGTAGGACTGCCGCTCTTCTTCGAGATCGGCATCGTGCTGCTGATCCCGGTGGTCCTGCTGGTCGCCAAGCGCGGCAACTTCTCGCTGATGCGGATCGGTATCCCGGCGCTGGCCGGCCTGTCCGTGATGCACGGACTGATTCCGCCGCACCCCGGTCCGCTGGTGGCCATCGCCGCCGTGCACGCCAACCTCGGTGTGACGCTCGCGCTGGGTGTCCTGGTGGCCATTCCGACCGTGATCATCGCCGGTCCCGTCTTCTCCCGGTACGCGGCCCGCTGGGTGGACATCCAGGCACCCGACCGGATGGTCCCGCAGCGCCCGTCGGAGGACCTGGAGAAGCGGCCCGGTTTCGGTGCCACCGTGGCGACCGTGCTACTGCCCGTCGTGCTGATGCTGGCCAAGGCGCTCGTCGACATCGTGATCGACAACCCCACGGACACGCTCCAGCGCGCGTTCGACGTCA
Source organism: Streptomyces sp. NBC_01197 (assembly GCF_036010505.1). NCBI lineage: Bacteria > Bacillati > Actinomycetota > Actinomycetes > Kitasatosporales > Streptomycetaceae > Streptomyces > Streptomyces sp. NBC_01197. The sequence continues at coordinate 6,297,061 of NZ_CP108569.1, read as the reverse complement.
TCGGCTCACCCCTGATCGCCCTGCTGGCCGCGGTGATCGTCGCCATGTTCACGCTGGGCCGGGCCGCCGGATTCAGCAAGGGCCGGATGTCGGCGACGGTCGAGAAGTCGCTCGCCCCGATCGCGAGTGTGCTGCTGATCGTCGGCGCCGGCGGCGGCTTCAAGCAGACCCTGATCGACTCCGGTGTGGGTCAGATGGTGCTGGACCTCTCCAAGGACTGGTCGATCCCGGCGCTGCTGCTGGCCTGGCTGATCGCCGTGGTGATGCGCCTGGCGACCGGCTCCGCCACGGTGGCGACGGTCTCCGCCGCCGGTCTGGTCGCGCCGCTCGCCGCGGACATGTCGACCGCGCACGTGGCACTGCTGGTGCTCGCCGTCGGCGCGGGCTCGCTCTTCTTCAGCCATGTGAACGACGCGGGGTTCTGGCTGGTGAAGGAGTACTTCGGGATGGACGTCGGCCAGACGATCAAGACCTGGTCGGTGATGGAGACCATCATCTCGGTAGTCTCGATGATCTTCATCCTGCTGCTCTCGCTGGTCCTCTAGTGCCTCGGCAGGCAGCGTTTGCCCGTCAAGGAGCGGCGCCAGCTGCGGACCCAGGCGTACAGCCCGCCGCCCGTACGGGAGAAGGACACATCTCATGGCACATCCACTGTTCGAGATCGGTGGCCGTACGGCGCTGGTCACCGGGGCCAGCCGCGGCATCGGGCACGCGCTCGCCCGCGGTCTGCTGGAGGCGGGCTGCACCGTCGTCATCAACGGGCGGGACGAGGGCCGGCTGAAGGCGGCCGCCGCCGGACTCGCCGACGCCGGGGGCACGGTACTCACCGCCCCCTTCGACGTCACCGACGGACCATCGGTCGCAGCCGGGATCGCCGCGGCCGAGGAGCAGGCGGGCCCGCTGGACATCCTGGTCAACAACGCCGGGATGCAACTGCGGGCCCCGCTGCTCGACTTCGCCGACGACGACTGGCACCGGATCGTCGGCACCAACCTCACCAGCGCCTTCCTGGTGGGCCGCGAGGCCGCCCGGCGGATGGTTCCCCGCGGCCACGGGAAGATCATCAACATCTGTTCGCTGCAGAGCGAGGTGGTGCGCCCCGGTATCGCCCCGTACGCGGCCACCAAAGGTGCCCTGAAGATGCTCACCAAGGGCATGTGCGCCGACTGGGGGCAGTACGGCATCCAGGTCAACGGCCTGGGCCCCGGCTACATCGAGACCGAGCTGACCCGGCCGCTGGTGGAGGACGACGAGTTCAGTTCCTGGGTGCGCGGCCGTACCCCGGCCGGGCGCTGGGGGCGCACCGACGACCTGGTGGGCGGCGTGCTCTATCTCGCCTCACCGGCCGCGGACTTCGTGAGCGGCCAGATCCTGTACGTCGACGGCGGAATGACGAGTGTGCTGTGATGCGCGGCTGCGTGATCCACGGAGTGGACGACCTGCGGGTCGACGAGCTGCCCGAGCCGGTGGCCGGACCCGGCGAGGCCGTCGTCGCGGTGCGGTACGGCGGGGTGTGCGGCTCGGATCTGCACTACTGGCGGCACGGCGGGGTCGGTGACTTCCTGCTGCGCGAGCCGATGGTGCTGGGCCACGAGGTCGTCGGCACCGTGGTCGCGTACGGCGAGGGGGCGGAAGGTCCCGCGCCCGGCACCCCGGTGGCCGTGCACCCGGCGACGCCGTGCGGCGGCTGCCCGGAATGCCTGGACGGGCGGGCCAACGTCTGCCGGGACACCCGCTATCTGGGCAGCGCGGCCCGTACCCCGCACGTGCAGGGCGGGTTCGCGGCCCGGATCGCGGTGCCGGCCGGCCAGCTGAGGGCGCTCCCGGCGGGCCTCGGCCTGCGCAGGGCCGCACTGGCCGAACCGCTGTCGGTCGCGCTGCACGCGGTGCGCAGGGCCGGTCCCGTCGAGGGCAGGCACGTCCTGGTCACGGGCGCGGGGCCGATCGGCTCCCTGGTGGTGGCCGCGCTGCGGGCCGCGGGCGCCGAGGCGGTCACGGTCACCGATCTGCTGCCGAAGGCGCTGGAGTTCGCGGCCGCCGCGGGTGCGACGACGCTCGTGGCGGTCGGTGACCCGGACGGTCCCGGCCTGGCGCACGAGGTCGACACCGCGATCGAGGCGTCCGGGTCGGCAGCCGGTCTGGACACATGTCTGCGGTCGGTGCGGCGGGGCGGGGCCGTCGTACAGCTGGGGATGCTGCCATCGGGGATGAGCCCGTTCGCCGGGAATCTGGTGGTGAGCCGGGAGATCGAGCTGCGCGGGGCACTCCGCTTCGACGTGGAGTTCGACGGGGCGATCGAGCTGCTGGCCCGGGAGGACTCCTTCGACGCGCTGGTCAGTGCGGTGGTGCCGGCGGAGCGGGCCGCGGAGGCGTTCGCTCTCGCGGCTGACCGGTCGCAGTCCTGCAAGGTGCTGCTGGGCTTCGGCGGCTGACGGCCGCACGGCCCAGGGCCGGGTCCGCGAGGCCGCCTCCGTCCACCCGTGAGGCCGAGGCTTCGCGGACCCGGCGCCTCACTCCTCGTCCAGCCACAGCGGGTGCTCCCGCCGCGCCCATCCGCGCCCGACCCGGCCGGTCCGCATCCCCCGCCGGGCCTCCGGGTCGCCGAGCGCCATCCCGATGTGCCCGGCGATCACGATGCCGACGGCCAGCGCCAGCCAGTCGTGGATGAAGGTGGCGCTCGTCCGCCAGACCAGCGGCGCCAGATGCGTGAACCACATCAGCAGCCCGGTGCCGAGCATCACCAGCGCGGCGCCGGCGATCCACCCGGCGTAGATCTTCTGCCCGCCGTTGAACTTGCCCGCCCTGCGCGGTGATCCGTCCCTGCGCAGCGCCGACCGCAGCCAGGCGCGGTCGTACGGCGCGAAGCGGTTGAGGCGGCCCAGGTCCGCCCGCAGCGCCCGCGAGCCGAGGCCGAGCAGGACCGGCACCGGCAGCAGCAGCCCGGACCACTCGTGGACGGTCACGACCAGATAGCGGCGGCCGACCAGCTCCGCGAGCTGCGGGATGTACAGGCAGCCTGCCGACGCGATGCACACCAGCATCAGGGCCGACGTCGTCCGGTGCGCCCACCGCACCGGGCGGGTGAAGCGGCGCAGCTCAGACCGTGGGGTGGTCGTCGCGTCCGTTGGACTTGCCGACCCAGGCGTCGATGTCATAGCCGCGCTCCTCCCAGTAACCGCGTCGCACGTCACGGGTGACGGTGATCCCCGACAGCCATTTCGCCGACTTGTAGAAGTACATGGGCGCGACATAGAGGCGGACGGGTCCGCCGTGGTTGTGGCTCACCGGCTGGTCCTGCATACGCAGCGCCACCAGGACGTCCGCACGGCGCGCCTGGTCCAGGGTGAGGCTCTCGCTGTACGCGCCGTCGAAGCAGGTGAAGCGGACCGCACCGGCCCCGGGCCGGACGCCCGCCGCGTCGAGCAGCCGGGAGAGTCGGACACCTTCGAAGGGGGTGCCGGGCACCCGCCAGCCGGTGACGCACTGCACATCGCGCACCAGCCTGGTCTGCGGGAGCCTGCGCAGTGAGCCGAGGGTGTACGAGGCGGGCCGCTCGACCATGCCGTCCACGGTGAGCCGGTAGTTCCCGGCGTCCTTGTGGGGCACCGACGAGGTGACCGAGTAGTAGCGGAATCCGCCGCCGTTGGGCAGCAGACCGGTCAGGCCGGTGGGGTCCTTGCCCGAGACGGCCCCCAGCGCCGTGTCGACCCCGCGCTGGATGTAGGGCGCGGTGACAAGACCCGCCGCGCCCAGGCCGAGCATCCCGAGGACGAGACGGCGGCCGACAGGCGTGCCGTTCTGGTCCGATGGTTCTGGTTTCACCCAATGGTTCGAACACCCGCGGCCGCCAGAAGCCAGCGACCGCGGGTGCCCGTCAGAGTTCCGTCATATGTCCGCGGCGGCTCCGGCCCGCGCCTCGGCGGCCTTGTCGAGCTGGAACGCCTCGTTGCCCAGCCCGATCCTGGCGTGCACCTCGGGCCTGCCCGAGCGCAGCACCAGTCCGTAGACCAGACCGCCGAGCAGCGCGAGGCCGATGATCCCGGGCAGCAGCCAGCTCAGCACGGACCCGGGGCCCGCGCCGACCAGCACGTCGAAGTCCTTGACCGTCATGAAGGCGATGGTGAGCAGGGCGAGGCAGGCGAGGCCCGACGCGGTCAGCCGCCAGATCTGCGCACGGCCCGCCCCGCGCTGCACGAAGAAGGCGATCACCGCGACCGAGGCGGCGGCCATCAGCAGGATGATGCCGAGGGCGCCGATGTTCCCCATCCAGGTGAAGAGGTGCAGGACGGGCGCGGTCGGGTCGCCGTGCGGCTTGCTGTCGGTCACCGCGAAGGCGATGACGACGACGAAGGAGACCACGGTCTGCAGCAGCGATCCGGTGCCCGGTGCGCCGCTGGACCTGTTGGTGCGGCCGAAGGCAGCGGGCAGCAGCCCCTCGCGGCCCATCGCGAAGGCGTAGCGGGCGACCACGTTGTGGAAGCTGAGCATCGCGGCGAACATGCCGGTGACGAAGAGGACGTGGAGCACATCGGTGAAGGACTTGCCCAGTACGCCCTCGCTGAGGCCGAAGAGCAGTCCCGGGCCGAGTTTGGCCGCCTGGGCGCTGATCGCCGACGGCCCGGCGGCCACGGTCAGCGCCCAGGAGCTGATGGCGAAGAACAGCGCGACGAAGCCGACGGCGAGGAACATCACCCGGCGGACGACCACCTGCGGCCTGCTGGTCTCCTCGGCGTACACGGGGGCCTGTTCGAAGCCGACGAACGCGGCGATGCAGAAGCAGAGCGCGGTGCCGAAGCCCGCACCGGTGAGGGTGCCGGGGTTGAAGGCGTGCAGCGAGAGCCCTTCCCTGGCGGGGCTCGCGACCGAAGCGATGTCGAAGATCACCACGAGGGCGCACTCGATGAGCAGCAGCACCCCGAGGACCTTCGCGTTGAGGTCGATCTTCAGCCAGGACAGCACCCCGACGACCGCGACGGCCAACAACGCCGGTATCCACCAGGCCAGTTCGGTGCTCAGATAGGTGTCGAAGAGGCCGGAGACCTCGAAGCCGAAGATGCCGTAGATGCCGACCTGCATGGCGCTGTAGGCGACCAGCGCGACGAAGGAGGCGCCGGCCCCGGCGGTGGAGCCGAGGCCGCGGGCGATGTACGCGTAGAAGGCCCCGGCGTTGTGGACATGCCGGCTCATCTCCGCGTAACCGACGCTGAACAGCGCCAGGACGACCGCGAGGATGACGTAGAGGATCGGCTGTCCCACGATCCCCATCAGGCCGAAGATCGTAGGCATGACACCCGCGACGACCATCAGGGGAGCGCTGGCCGCGAGCACGGAGAGCAGCAGCCCCGCCGTCCCCAGACGGCCGGCGCGCAGCGCCTGGTCCTGGCCCTTGAACGTGCTGATCTTGTTGATCTCGCTCGTGCTCGAACTGCCCGGCGGCATGGCGGGTCGGTCCCTTCGGTGAGGAGGTTAGACGGAGCCGAGCGCGGCACCGCGCGCGGCGCTGAACGCCTGGTACGGGTCCCGGTCGGGGTACGCCCAGGGGGCTGACGTGAAGTGCTCTCCAATGCGGTGGAACAGTGCGGCGGCCTCAGCGGGCCGGCCCTCGCAGAACTTCGCGTGGGCCAGGAAGTTGAGGTCGACGCGGTTGCGCGGGTGGTCCTCGCGCTCCCACTCCAGCCACCAGTCGAAGGCGGCCTTCATCACCTGGCGGGCCCGCCGGCCCGTCCAGTGCGCGGAGCGTGCGGGATCGTCCGGTTCGCTGCCCGCGACGGCGAGCACCCGGTAGCGCTCCGCGTGGGCCACCACCGGCAGCACCGCGAGCGGCGAGTCGGCGGGCGCCTGTTCGGCCGCCCAGGCCGCGAAGTCGTACACCTCGTGAAGCGGGTCCTGGCCGGTTCCCGGATGGCGCTCGGCGAGCCGCGCCGCCATCAGATGGTGGGCGTGGTGGTGCTCGGGGTGGCGGGAGCGCACCTCGTCGAAGAGGCGGCTGACCTCCTCCTCGGTGCCGCGGCTGCGGGCCAGGATCAGCAGACCGAGCCAGGGCGTCGGGTCCGACGGTGCCAGGCGGGCAGCGGCCCGGCATGCCTCGCGGGCCGCGTCTTCCTCATCCTTGGCGGCCTTGCCCGCCCTGCCCACCTTGTCCGCCCTGCCACCCTTGCCGTCCTTGCCGCGCAGCGACCGCATCACCATGGCGCAGGCCAGCAGGGCGGCGGCGTCCGCGCTCTCCGGCTCGGCGAGCAGCCAGTCCTCCGCCCAGGCCGCCGATCCCGGCCCCTCGGCGAGTACGACGAGACGGTGGCCCCGGCGGTCCCAGTCGTCGGCGGTCGCGGTGAGCAGTGAACTGGCTCTGCCCCAGCGGCCCTGGGCCAACTGGGTTCGCACTTCTGTGAGTTCGACGTCGTCGAGGGCCGGGTCGGCGAGGTGGCCGGCCCGTCTTCTGGAGCGGCCGAGGAGTGGGGGCATCCGCGGGTTCCTCAGGGCGCCGGGGGCAATGATCACGCCCAGCAAACCGGTACTGATGGCTCCACGTCAAGGCCGCACAGACGCCACACCCTCCTCAACTCCCTTTGCGCGGCCATGCTTTACCCGGGTGCGTACGCTGGTGACATGACCGGCCCCGAACCCCTCAAGCCCCTGTTGCTCGCCTTTCCCGGCCCGCTCCGTGATCAGCTCGTGGACGCCGTGCTGCGCGGGGAGAAGGTCTCGACCAGCGGACTGCTCGCCGAGTACGAGGCGGAGCAGGAGGAACTGCCTCCCGTGGGCGAGCGCTCCGCGCTGATCGACTCGGACGGCCGCGAGGTCGCGGTGGTCGAGGTGACCGAGGTACGGCTGCTGCGGCTGGGTGACGTCGGCCTCCAGCACGCTCTGGACGAGGGCGAGGGTTATACGTCGGTCGCCGAGTGGCGCGCGGGGCACGAGCGGTTCTGGCACGGGGACGAGATGCGGGAGGCGCTGCGGGACCCGGAGTTCACCGTGGACGACGACACGGTGATCGTGGCCGAGAGGTTCCGGGTGGTGGAAAGGCTGTAGCAGCGTGGCGCGCCGGGCCGCACCCGCTGCCCGCCCACCGCAGCGCTCTCTGCCCCTCTGCCTGGCTCACGGCGCCGCAAGCCCCGCCGACCGGGCTACCCCACCGCCCGGGCCGCTGCCCGCCCGGCGACCCGCCCCGAGTAGATGCAGCCGCCCAGGAACGTGCCTTCCAGCGATCGGTAGCCGTGCACCCCGCCACCGCCGAACCCGGCCGCCTCCCCCGCCGCGTACAGACCGGGTACGGGCGCGCCCCTGTCCGTACCGCCGGCCGGCTCCGCCAGGACCCGGGACGACAGGTCCGTCTCCAGACCGCCCAGCGACTTGCGCGTCAGGATGTGCAGTTTCACCGCGATCAGCGGACCCGCCGCGGGGTCCAGGATGCGGTGCGGAGCGGCCGTACGGATGAGTTTGTCGCCCAGATACTTCCGGGCGCCGCGGACCGCCATCACCTGGAGGTCCTTGGTGAAGGGGTTGCTGATCTCCCGGTCGCGGGCGACGATCTCCCGGCGCAGCCCGGCCTCGTCGATCAGCGGCTGCCCGGTGAGCTTGTTCATCCCCCGCACCAGTGACGCCAGGCCCCTCTCGACGACGAAGTCCGCGCCGTTGTCCATGAACGCCTTCACCGGCGGGGGTACGTCGGCCCGCGCCCGTCCAATGACGTCGCGGACGGACTTCCCGGTCAGGTCCGGGTTCTGTTCTGAGCCCGAGAGGGCGAACTCCTTGCCGATGATGCGCTGGTCGAGGACGAACCAGGTGTAGTCGTGGCCCGACTTCATGATGTGGTCGAGCGTGCCCAGCGTGTCGAAGCCGGGGAAGAGCGGCACCGGCAGGCGTTTGCCGCGTGCGTCGAACCAGAGCGACGAGGGCCCCGGCAGGATGCGGATGCCGTGCTTCGCCCAGATCGGGTTCCAGTTCTGGATGCCCTCGGTGTAGTGCCACATCCGGTCCCGGTTGATCTGGCTGCCGCCCGCGGCCTCCGTGATGCCCAGCATCAGTCCGTCCACATGGGCGGGTACCCCCGACAGCATGTGCGCGGGCGGGGTGCCGAGCCGCTCGGGCCACTGGGCCCGTACGAGGTCGTGGTTGCCGCCGATCCCGCCGGAGGTGACGATGACCGCTTGCGCCCGGTAGGTGAACTCGCCGGTGACCGCGCGGCTGCTGGCGGTGCCCCGCTCGGCCCCGCTCGCCTCCAGCACCTCACCGGTCACCGTGTCAACGGCGCCGGCGCTGCGGGCGAGGCCGGTGACCCGGTGGCGGAACCTGAGCTGCACCAGGCCGCGCGCCACGCCCTCCCGCACCCGGCCTTCGAAGGGCGCGACGACACCGGGTCCGGTCCCCCAGGTGATGTGGAAGCGCGGTACGGAGTTGCCGTGGCCGGTCGCGTCGTACCCGCCGCGCTCCGCCCAGCCGACGACCGGGAAGAACCGCATCCCCTGGGCGTGCAGCCAGGCCCGCTTCTCGCCCGACGCGAAGTCCACGTACGCCTCGGCCCACTGCCGCGGCCAGTGGTCCTCCGGCCGGTCGAAACCGGCGGTGCCCAGCCAGTCCTGCATCGCCAGCTCGCGGCTGTCCTTGATGCGGAAGCGCCGCTGTTCGGGCGAGTCGACGAAGAAGAGACCGCCGAAGGACCAGTGGGCCTGCCCGCCCGCCGACTGCTCGGGCTCCTGGTCGAGGAGGATCACCTTCTTCCCCGCGTCCACCAGCTCGGCGGTGGCCACCAGACCGGCCAGCCCGGCCCCGATCACGATCACGTCAGCGTCGTCCGCCATGAGCCCCATCCCTGCCAGGTTACTTGTGGGTCACATCTTCAGTTCGTCCCGAAGCTGCGTCAACCGTCCCGTTCGGGGCACTCAACGGGTACAGGTGCACTCCCAGGCGCTATCGTCGCCAGGACCCCGCCCCTTCTGGCCGGTCTTGAGGTTGATCACGTGTCGGTACTCGTCGTCGCGCTCTCGGTGGCCGCGGCCTGCTGCCTCGGCTTCGGTTTCGTGCTACAGCAGAGAGCGGCCCGGCACGCCCCGATGAAGGACTTCCTCTCCTTCCGGCTGCTGCTGGACCTGGTGCGGGTGCCACTCTGGCTGGGCGGCATCGCGCTGATGGTCTGCGGCATGGTGCTGGGGGCCCTGGCGCTCGGACACGGCGAGATCTCGCTGGTCGAACCGCTGCTCGCGACGAACCTGCTCTTCGCCATGGCACTCTCCCGGCACCAGACAGGTCAGCCGCTGGGACGGCAGGGCTGGGGCGGTCTCGCACTGCTGGCGGGCGGAGTCGCGGCCTTCATCCTGGCGGGCCAGCCGAAGGCAGGTGCCGCATCGGTGAACGAGCTGCGGCACTGGCTGATCATCGGCGTGGTGGCCGGTACCGCGATGCTCCTGGCGGTCTGCGCCAAACGGACCCGGCTGACCGTGGGGCCCGCGCTCCTCGCACTCGGCGCGGGTCTGCTGTACGGGCTCCAGGATGCACTGACCCGGGTCAGCGGCCAGCATCTGGAGCACGGCGGCTGGCCGGCGCTGGTGACGGGCTGGGAGCCGTACGCCGTGATCGTGCTGGGGGTGACCGGCCTGGTCCTGGTGCAGAGCGCCTTCGAGGCCGCGCCGCTGCGCAGTTCGCTGCCCGCGCTCACCGCGGCGCAGCCGCTCGCTGGCATCGCGTGCGGCGTGGGTTTCCTCGGCGACCAGCTGCGTACCGACACCGGGGCCCTGGCCTGGGAGGCGGCGGGGCTCGCGGCGATCGTCGTGGGGATCGTCCTGCTGGGGCGGCATCCGGCGATGCCCTCCGGTTCCACGCGGACGCCGCGCGAGAAGATGGCCGCATGACGGCCGCGAACCCCGTACCCCCCGAGCCCCCCGCCTCCCCCGCCTGCCCCGCCTGCCCCGCCGACGAGATCCTCGATGTGGTCGACGCGTCCGACCGGGTGACCGGGCAGGCCCCGCGGGGCGAGGTGTACGCGAAGGGGCTGCGGCACCGCTGTGTCTTCGTCCTCACCCGGGACGCCGACGACCGCATCTTCGTCCACCGGCGCACACCGGTGAAGCTGGTCTTCCCCTCGCTGTACGACATGTTCGTCGGCGGGGTGGTCGGCGCGGGCGAGTCCTACGACGCGGCGGCGCTGCGGGAGGCCGAGGAGGAGCTGGGCGTGTCGGGGCTGCCCGCGCCCGTACCGCTCTTCAAGTTCCTGTACGAGGGCGCCGGGCAGGGCTGGTGGTCCTGGGTGTACGAGGTGCGCTGCACGCTTCCGGTGAACCCGCAGGTGGAGGAGGTCGCCTGGCACGGCTTCCTCACCGACCAGGAGCTGGCACTCCGTATCGGCACCTGGGAGTGGGTCCCCGACGGCCTCGCCGCGTACCGCCGGCTAACCGCTCCGCACCCGGGGTGACGGCGGCCGGGACCTCCGCCCGCGGTGTCGGCGCTTCGCGTGGCGGCTGTCGGCATGTCGGCGGGAGGGCCGTGGTCGGCCGGTCCACGGAGGCATCCGGTGCGGGTCCGGGTCAGGCCGCGTCCCAGTCCACCGTGACGACGATCTTGCCGCGGGTGTGGCCCTCGGAGTTGAGCCGCTGTGCCTCGGCCGCCTGCTCCAGCGGGAGGACCCGGTCGACGTGGACCGTGATCTCCCCCTGGTCGGCCAGTTCGCCCAGGACATGCAGATCGAGGGGGTCGGGCCGTACGAAGACATAGCGGCCGCCGAACTCGACGACGTCGTCGTCCACGATGGACGCGAGCCTGCCCTCCGGGGCGAGCAGGTTCGCCGACAGCCGCAAGGTGTCGCCGCCGACCGTGTCGAGGACCGCGTCCACCCCGTCGGGCGCCAGGGCCCGCACCTGGTCGGCGAGCCCGTCGCCGTAGGCCACCGGTTCCGCGCCCAGCGTGCGCAGGTGGTCGTGGTTGTGGCTGCTCGCGGTGCCGATCACCCGTGCTCCCGAGTGCAGGGCGAGCTGTACGGCCATCGAGCCGACACCGCCCGCCGCCGCGTGCACGAGGACGGTGTCGTCGGACCGGATTTCGAGCGCGCGCAGGGCCTGGTAGGCGGTGAGTCCGGTCAGCGGCAGCCCGGCGGCCTCCTCGAAACTCAGCCGCAGCGGCTTGCGGGCCAGGGTGCGCACCGGGGCCGCCACGTACTCGGCGAAGGTTCCGCGTGAGAGGAAGTCCTCCCGTACGTACCCCATGACCTCGTCCCCGACGGCGAACTCGGTCACGGCCGCCCCCGGCTGCACCACCACACCGGAGACGTCCCAGCCGGGCACGACCGGGAAGACGGCGTCGAGAGCCGCGTCGAGGTGCCCCTCGCGGGCGTGCGCATCGACCGGGTTGACCGCTGCCGCGCGTACTTTCACCAGCACGGAGTCGGGCCCGACCTTGGGCTCGGGGCGCTCGCCGTACTCCAGGACCTCGGGGCCGCCGTAACGGCTGTAGCTGATCGCCTTCATGCTTACGAGCCTCTGGTCAGGCCCCGCCTCGCGCAACCGGACCCCGTGCAAACGGGAGGGCGGCGGTACCGGCCGGGCGGGAACGGGAAGGGCCGGACGGGAACCGGGAGCGACCGGGCGGTGTATCAGAGATGTGACGACCGCACGGAGGTTCCGACCTGGCAGAGGTGCCGACCACAGAGGTGCCGACCGCGCACCGGCTGCCGGAAACGGGCCGGGGGTGGACGGCATACCGACTGGTCGGCATGATGGGCGCAGACGTTACCGCGAGCGTTCCAGCAGACATCAGCGCGACGGTCCACCCGGACGGTCCGCCCCTACACACGGAGGTGCCCCATGAGCACAGTCCACCCACCGGGAATCGACCCCGAGGCGCTGCGCGGTCATCTCGACCGGGTGCGGCCCGGCCTGGTGAGCGGACCGCTCAGCGCACGGCTGATCGAGGGCGGCCGGTCGAATCTGACGTACACCGTGACCGACGGGGCCGGCCGGTGGGTCGTACGCCGGCCCCCGCTGGGCCATGTCCTCGCCACCGCGCACGACATGAAGCGCGAGCACCGGGTGATCAGCGCGCTGCACCCTACGGGGGTTCCGGTGCCCGCCCCCGTGCTGCTGTGCGAGGACGAGTCGGTCATCGGATCGCCGTTCTACGTCATGGAGTTCGTCGAGGGCACCCCGTACCGTACGGCCGCCCAGCTGGCGCCCCTCGGCGCCGAGCGGACCCGTGCGGCGGTGCTCGGGCTGGTCGACACGCTCGTGGATCTGCACGCCGTGGATCAGGAGGCGGTGGGTCTTGCGGACTTCGGGCGCCCCGAGGGCTTCCTCGACCGGCAGCTGCGCCGCTGGGGCAAGCAGCTCGACGCCTCGCGCAACCGCGAACTGGCCGGCATCGACGAACTGCACGCCACACTCGGGCGCGACCTGCCCCGCTCCCCGGCTCCCACCATCGTGCACGGCGACTACCGGCTGGACAACGTCCTGCTCGGTGACGACGACAGGATCAACGCGATCCTGGACTGGGAGATGTCGACGCTCGGCGATCCGCTCACCGACCTGGGGCTGCTCGTGATGTACAGCTCCGATCTGGACCTCCCCGAGTCACCGGTCTCCACCACGAGCGGTGCGGCGGGCCACCCCTCGCCCGCCGAGCTGGTCGAGCGCTACGCGGCCCGCTCGGGCCGGGACACCTCCGCCATCGCCTGGTACACGGCGTTCGCCTGGTTCAAGCTCGCCGTGATCCTCGAAGGAATCCACTACCGCTACACCCTCGGCCAGACCGTCGGAGCCGGTTTCGACCGGATCGGCTCACTGGTCCCCGTCTTCATCGAGCACGGTCTCACCACCCTCCAGGAAGGCTGAACACCCCATGGACTTCGCATTCGACGCGCGCACCGAAGAGCTGCGCGGCAAGCTCCTCGCCTTCATGGACGAGCACGTCCTGCCCGCCGAGGCCGTCGCCCACGAACAGCGCGCGCGACTCGCCTCCCCCTGGGACACCCCGGCAGTGGTCGGCGATCTGAAGGCCGAGGCGCGCCGCCAGGGCCTGTGGAATCTCTTCCTGCCGGATGCGGAGTACGGCGCGGGGCTGACCAACCTTCAGTACGCGCCGCTGGCCGAGATCACCGGGCGCTCACCGCATCTGGCACCCACCGCGCTGAACTGCGCGGCCCCCGACACGGGCAATATGGAGGTGCTGTTCCAGTTCGCCACCGAGCAGCAGAAGAAGCAGTGGCTGGAGCCGCTGCTCGCCGGTGAGATCAGGTCGGGCTTCGCCATGACGGAGCCGGAGGTCGCCTCGTCCGACGCGACGAACATCGAGACCCGTATCACGCGCGAGGGCGACGAGTACGTCATCAACGGCCGCAAGTGGTACATCTCCGGGGCGATGAACCCCGACTGCAAGATCTTCATCGTGATGGGGAAGACCGACCCGGACGGCGCCGACGCCCGCCGCCAGCAGTCGATGATCCTGGTCCCGCGCGGCACCCCGGGACTCGAAGTCCGCCGCGCCATGCAGGTGTACGGCTACGAGGACCACTCCCACGGCGGCCACGCCGAGCTGGTTTTCGACAACGTCCGCGTTCCCGCGTCGAACCTGATCGGTGAGGAGGGCGGCGGTTTCGCCATCGCCCAGGCCCGCCTCGGGCCGGGCCGGATCCACCACTGCATGAGGCTGATCGGTATGGCGGAGCGCGCCATCGAGCTGATGTGCAGGCGGGCGGTGTCCCGCACCGCGTTCGGCAAGCCGCTGGCCCAGCAGGGTGTCGTACAGAACTGGATCGCGGACGCCCGTGTCACCGTGGAGCAGCTGCGGCTGCTGGTGCTCAAGACGGCCTGGCTGATGGACACGGTGGGCAACCGGGGTGCGCACACGGAGATCCAGGCCATCAAGATCGCGACGCCGCGCGCGGTCATCGACATCATCGACAACGCGGTGCAGCTGTACGGCGCGGGCGGGGTGAGCCAGGACTTCCCGCTGGCCGAACTCTGGGCCGGGGCACGGACACTGAGGCTCGCCGACGGTCCGGACGAAGTGCATCAGCGGTCCCTGGCTCGGCGCGAGCTGAAGAAGTACCTGTAGCGGACGGGACATTGCGGGGGCGGCCCAGCCCGCCCAGGCCGGGGCGCGGTGCGTCCCCGGCGGGGGCGGGCTGGGCCGGGTGGAGCCGGGGCACGTCCGCCCAGGGCAACCGGCTACGGCGCACCCGTTACGGCCGCACCGTTACGGCCGCAGTGCCCTCAGCAGCAGATCGGCCAGCTGCTCGGCCAGTTCGCGCGGGGTCAGCGGGCCGTCCGGTCTGTACCACGTCGACAGATGGTGCACGGACCCGAAGTGGTAGTCGACCACCAGATCCGCGGGGGTGGCCGTCGAGAACACCCCGGTTCGCTGGCCCTCCTCCACGAGCGCCCGGAAGCGCTCGTGGTAGCGGCGCCGCTCCAGCCGTACCTGCTTGTTCTTCTCGGGGCTCAGCTGGTGCATGGAGCGGAAGAAGATCGACGCGTCGTCCAGATTGTCGATGGTCGTGACGACGACGTCCGCCGCGGCCTCGCGCAGCCGCTCCTCGACGGGCGCGTCGGCGTCCGCGTACGCGTCGAGCCGCTCCTGCTGGAGCCTCAGCACCCGGGAGTAGATCTCCTGGAGCAGATCCTCCTTGGAGCCGAAGTAGTGGTAGAGGGCACCCTTGGTGACCCCCGCCGCCTCGACGATCTCCTGAACGGAGGTCCGGTCGTAGCCGCGCTCGGCGAACAGCCGGGTGGCGGCGGCCAGCAGCCTCTGCGGGACGGGGACGCCGTTCCCGTCGGTCGTTCTGGCTGCCATCGCCGCCACCTTCCGTCCGTCCTTGAACTCGTTGTGCCTGTGCGGGCCGTTACGCGCGGGCTGTGCACAGGTGTGCTGTGCGCGCCCGGAGATCCTGCGCCGTTCACTGCTCACTGCTCACTGCTCACTGGGGGGAACGCAGTTCCCGTCTGAGGATCTTCCCACTGGTTGTCTTCGGCAGCTCGGGCAGGATCTCGACCTCGCGCGGGTACTTGTACGCGGCGAGCCGCTCCTTGCAGTAGGCGGCCAGCTCCTCCGGTGTCGCCGCGGCCCCGGACGCCGTGGGCCGCAGGCTCACATACGCCTTGACCGTCTCGCCCCGGTAGGGGTCGGGGACCCCGATCACGGCGGCCTCCCGTACGGCGGGGTGGGTGTAGAGGACGTCCTCGACCTCGCGCGGCCACACCTTGAAACCGGAGGCGTTGATCATGTCCTTCATCCGGTCCACGACATAGAGCCAGCCGTACCGGTCCATGAAGCCGATGTCCCCGGTGCGCAGCTCGCCGCCGGGGAACGTGTCGGCGGTGGCTTCCGGGCGCTCCCAATAGCCGGAGACCACCTGCGGCCCGCTCACCACGATCTCGCCCTGCTCCCCGAAGGGCACCTCGTCGCCGTTGGCGTCCACGATCCTCACCACGGTGTCGGGCCCCGGCACACCGACCGAGAGCGTGCCCGAGACCGGATCGACCGGGGCCTCCCGCTCGGGCGGCACCGAGGCGCACGGGGCGGTGCACTCGGTGAGCCCGTAGCCGTTGCGGATGTACGGGCCGAACCGCTCGCGGAAGCCCTCCACCAGCGCGGGCGGCAGCGGTGCGCCGCCCGACGAGATCACCTTGAAGGAGGCGAAGTGGTCCGGGGTGACCGACGGGTCGGCCGCGAGCGCCATGAAAGCCGTGGAGGGGCCGACGGTGTACGCGGGACGGTGCTCGGCGAACGCGTCGAGGACCACTCCGGGGTGGAAGCGGTAGGCGAGGACGAGAGTGCCAGCGTTGGCGACGCACGCGGCGAGTTCGCAGACCATGCCGGTGATGTGGAAGAGCGGCGCGAGCGCGAAGTACGCCGAGCCCTCAGCGACGGGGTGGCCGGCGCGCTGGCGCTCGGCGTTCACCATGATGTTGGCGTGCGCGTTCATCGCGCCCTTGGGAGTCCCGCTGGTGCCCGACGTATAGCTGATCAGCGCCACGTCGGTTGCGCGCGGGTCGCGGTCCGCCGGGGCCGGGAGCCCCTGCCGGGCGACCGCCACCAGATCGTCGGTGTCGGCGGGGCACGGGAGCCGCTCGAAGCCGAGGACCCGTTCGTCGTCGCGGCTCTGCAGATCACGTTCGCAGGCGGTCAGCGCGAACCGCAGCGGGGAGCCTGCTGCGCGGGAGGCCTCCCGCAGATACGTCTCCCAGGCACGGTCGGAGCAGACCAGTACCGTGACGCCGGCGTCCCGCAGGGCGTGGCCGACCTCCGCCGATTTGTACATCGGATTGAGCGGTACGACCGTGGCGCCCGCTTTCCAGGCGCCGAGCAGCGCCAGCACGAAGTGCGGCGAGTTCTGCAGCATGACCGCGACCCGGTCACCGCGGCCCACGCCCCGGGCGGCGAGGTGTCCTGCGACCGAGTCGGAGAGCGTGTCGGTCTCGCGGTAGGTGAGCCGCCCGTCGAAGTAGGCGAGGGCGGGGTGTTCGGGTGCGCGGGCCACGGCGTCACGGAAGGCGTGCACCACACTCGGCTGCGGGTGCACCGGGCGGCGCTGGGCCTCGCTGAGCAGGCCGAGCCAGGGCTTGGCGGCGTAGATCGAGGTGCTCACCGCCCGGCCTCCCACTTCTGCTGAAGGTGGTTCATCCCGCCGATCCACCGGTCGGGCTCCGCGGCCCGCGCCTGGTAGTACCCGGCGACCTCAGGGTGCGGCAGCACCAGGAACCGGTCGGCGGCGATGGCGGCGAAGAGCGCGTCGGCGACGTCGTCGGGCTCGATGGCCGTCGGCGCGAGCACCAGTTCACCCGCGGACCCCGCCGAGGTGAGCATGTCGGTCCGTACGCCCTGCGGGCAGATCGCGTGGACCTTCAGCCCGCGGTGGCGGTACGTGAGCGAGAGCCATTCGGCGAAGGCGAGCGCGCCGTGCTTGGTGACGCTGTACGGCGCCGCGCCGATCATGGTGAGCAGCCCGGCGGCGGACACGGTGGAGACGAACCGGCCCTCCCCGCGCTCCAGCCAGTCGGGCAGCAGCGCGCGGGCGGCGCGGACATGGGCCATCACGTTGACGTCCCAGGCGGCGGCCCACACCCCCTCGTCGGCGAAGGGGTCGCCGGGTGAGCCGAGACCGGCGTTGGCGCAGTAGACGTCGACGCGTCCGCCGAGGGCTTCACGGGCGGCGTCCACGATCGTCGACGCGTCGCCCGGCACCGCGGTCGCGCCGATCCCCTCGGCCACCGCACGGGCCTTGTCGCCGTCCAGGTCGTTCACGACGACACGCGCCCCCTCCGCGGCGAACCTCCGGGCCAGCGCCGCGCCGATACCGCCGCCCGCCCCTGTGACCACTACACCCGCGCCCTCGACCGTACCCATCAGGACCTGCCTCTCCGTTGAATGCACGAGCAGACTAACCAGTCGGTATGTTGCAGGGGAAGGGGCGAGAGTTAGCCTGCGTGGCCATGACACTCGGCGAGATCATGGAGGTAGCCCGATGAACCTGTCCAGACGGGGACTGCTGGCCGCGAGCGGGGCGGTGGGTGCGCTGGGAGCCGTGGGGGCCGCGGCCCGGCCGGCCGCCGCGCACGGGAAGCGCGCCCGGGTGAGTACCGGATTCGACCGGCTGGCCGCCGACGGGTACGGCCTCCTCCACGGGGAACGCGTCGGGATCGTCACCAACCCGACCGGGGTCACCCAGGACGTCCAGCACATCGTCGATGTCATGCACGCCGACCGGAACGTGAACCTCACCGCCGTCTTCGGCCCGGAGCACGGGTTCCGCGGCACGGCGCAGGCGGGCGGTTCGGAGGGGCGGTACGACGACCCGGCGACCGGGCTGCCGGTGTACGACACGTACACCAGGAGCGGGCAGCCCCTCGCGGACGTCTTCACCAAGTCCGGTGTGGACACGGTGGTCTTCGACATCCAGGACGTGGGGGCCCGCTTCTACACGTACATCTGGACGCTGTACGACTGCATGGAGGCCGCGGCGATGGCGGGCCTGCGCTTCGTGGTGCTGGACCGGCCGAACCCGGTCACCGGGCGGGCCGCGCTCGGTCCGGTGCTGCACAAGGAGTTCGCGACCTTCGTCGGGCGGCAGCCCGTCTCCCAGGCGCACGGAATGACGGTGACGGAACTGGCACGGCTCTTCAACGGTGAATTCCTTCCGAAGCCGGTCGAGTTGGAGACCGTACGGATGTCCGGCTGGCGGCGCGGCGACTTCTTCGACGCGACGGGGCTGCCCTGGGTGCCGCCGAGCCCGAACATGCCGACGCCCGACACAGCGCTCGTCTACTCGGGGACCTGCCTGTTCGAGGGGACGAACCTCTCCGAGGGCCGGGGCACCACCAGGCCGTTCGAGCTGCTGGGGGCCGAGGGGATCGACCGGCGGTGGGCCGAGGCGGCCAACGCGCTCGAACTGCCGGGGGTCGTCTTCCGCGAGGCGTACTTCGCGCCGGTGTTCTCCAAGTTCGAGGGGAAGACCGCGGGCGGTGTGCAGCTCCATGTCCAGGACCGTTCGGCGTTCGACCCGGTACGGACCGCCATCGGGCTGCTGGTGACGGCGAAGCGCGTCTGGTCCGGTTTCGCCTGGCGATCCGACGACTGGATCGACAAGCTGACCGGGTCCGCGCAGGTCCGCACCATGATCGACAAGGGCGCGGACACGGACGAGGTGGTGGCGGCCTGGCAGGGCGAACTCGCCGCCTTCCGGGCCGTCCGCGAACGGTATCTGACGTACCGCTGAACAACCGCCGCGGGCCGGAACGGAGTTACCCGTTCCGGCCCGCGGCCCCGTACCCCTGCTCCGTCTACCGGTGCGAGGGGAATTCCACGACCTGCTGGTACGTGGGCCGGTTCTGCCACTGGATGGGCCAGAACTTGAGCCCGCCCAGCGGCCGGTGGATGATCGCGTCCGAGCACCACTGGTCACCGGCGGCGCAGCTGTCGTCGCCGGTGTATACCTGCGCCGGGGTCTTGGCCGCGGCGCGGCCCAGGGTCGAGAGCAGTGCGTCGCGGCAGGCGCTCAGGTCTCCCCCACCGCAGTACGTCTTGCCCAGCTTGCCCTGCACCGGGCGCCCCAGGACCGTACGGATGTCCTTGTCGACATAGCTCCACCAGCCGTACTGGAAGGCGGATCCGGCGTGGGCACCGGTGGGCCCGTGGCCCGCCGACGGCGACTCGTCGATGGAGAGGTTGGCGGTGAGCGCCGAGTAGAGGTCGTCACCGAGCCCCGGCTTGAACTCGGCCTCCACCAGCAGCGGCCACCAGGCGTCCATGATCCGCACGGCGTCCGGGTGGGTGTAGACGTGCGAGCTCTGGGCGTTCTCCTTGCGCTGGGCGCCGTCGGCCACCCATGCCTCCAGCTGCTCGACGGCCTTGGCCTCCGCCGGGTCGGTGACCGGCTTGCTCCGTACGACGTCGAGCAGTTCGGGCAGGACGTCCTCGCCGCGCAGATCGGTGACGGCCGCCTCGGCCATGGCACGGGTCAGTGCGGCACGGGTGACACCGCCCTTGGCGACGAGTTTCGCCACCCGGTCGCCGAGCAGGTCGACCCGGTGCACCGAGCCGTTTCCGAACCCGGCGGATGAGTAGTCCTTGGCCTGTTTGTTGTTCCAGGAGACGTAGTAGTCCTGGCCCACGGACTGCGGGTGCTCGGTGGCCGGGGTCACGTCGGTGGTGTGGTGGTCGGGGTCGAAGCCCTTCCACTCGTAGGCCGGTTCGGCCTTGACCGGCAGCGAGGCGTCCACCCCGGCCGCGCGCACCGGGTTCATACCGCTGTTGAAGTAGGCGGCCTGGCGGGAGTCGGCGTAGAACCAGTTGAAGGTGTAGCCGATGTGGCCGGCCGCCTGCTGGAAGGTCTTGGCGTCCTTCACGTACCCGGGGTCGTTCATCATCTCGAAGCCGACTATCGAGTCGGCCTCATGGCCGTACGTACTGCGCAGCGAGGTGTAGGCGACGGGTTTGCCGCCGACGGTCGCGCGGTGCGTCACGATGCCGTACTTGGTGCGGTAGACCTGCATCCGGTAGGAGCCGGCCGCTGTGGAGTCGGCGACGGTGGGCGTCCAGGAGTTGGTCCGCTCCATCTTCTCCATCGGGGTGCAGACGCCCCGGAAGAGGTAGTGCGTGTCGTCCTGGCAGAGTTCCACGGCGTAGGTGTCGGTGATGTCCTGGCCCGCCGACGTGGCGCTCCACGCGTAGTCCTGGCCGCGGCCCAGCTGGATGTACATGCCGACACCGGCGAAGGAGACACCGCGGGCGCTGATGCCGGGCCCCTGGAGTTCCTGGAGCATCAGCAGCTGGGGCAGGAAGTACCCGGTCTGCGGGCCGAACACGGCGACGGGGTTTCCGCTCGCGGTGTGCTGCCCCGAGACGACGAGGGCGTTGGACATGCCCTTCTTGCTGCTGAACAGGTCGGCGGGCAGCACCCCCTTGTCGTACATCCCCTGCATGGGCTTGAGTTTCTCCGGAGCCTTGACCGGGGTCTTCGCCGCGGTCCTGGCGCCGCCGGTCCGGTCGTATACCAGCGGTTCGGCCTTCACCGAGCCCGGGTCCGGCATCGCGGTGCCCTTGGGGTCCGCGGGTTTGTCCGCGTACGGGAAGCTGGTGCCGTCGTGGACGGTGAGGGTCGCCTCCGGGTCATTGCGCTCCCGGAACGACTCCCAGACCTTGCTGCCCTCGGTGACGCCGTACTTCTGCTGGGCCGAGAGCAGCGACAGCGCGGCCTGGACCTCGCCGCCACCACCGCCGCCGAAGAGCCCGCCGACGACCGAGGCGAGCGCGATCATGTCGGTGATCTTGAACGGTTCGATCTCACCGGCGTTGGTGATCGCGTTGATCTTCCCGGTGAGGACGTACTCGCCGGGGAAGTAGCGGCCGTCCTTCGACTTCTGCCGGTAGGCGTTGATGCCGTCGACGTACGCCTGCGCGTCGTCCATGGCCTGCTTGCCGCGCGGGCCCTGGGCCGCTATCCGGTCGGCCTGGTCCTGGAGGTCCTGTTCGGTGTACGGCGCCATCGGCCAGAACTCCTGCTCCAGGCCCTGGTTGGCGGGCGCGCCGCCGGCGAAGGAGGTGAGCTCGCCGCGGCCGATGTGCCGGAAGAGGTCCATCAGCCAGAGCCGGTCCTGGCCCGCCGCGTATCCGGCGCCGAACTCGGTTCCGTAGCGCGTGGTCCCCTTGATGTGGGGCACGCCGGTCTTCTTGTCCCGGGTGATGCTGACGTCGTCGCGCGGCTTGGTGACCGAGGCGACCTGGTCGTCGGGGACGCCGAACGAGGCGTCGTTGAAGAACTTGTTGAGGGTGGAGTCGGTGAGCGAAGGGGCCCCGGCGGGCAGCGCGTCGTACGGTCCGAGCTGGTCGGCGCTGTGTTCGGGACGGGTGCCCAGCGCACGGTGCGCGAGGATCTGGGCGAGGGTGGCGTTGCCGTTCTCGCCTGGCGGCAGGATGTCGTTGCACTGGCTCTTGCAGTAGTCGGTGACGGGGTCCGCGGCCGAGGCGGTCGCCTGCGGGGCGGGTGTGATGAGGCCGGCGCCGAGTGCGAACACCGCTACGGCGATGGCGGTTCTGAGCTTTCCGGTGCGTCGTCGCATGAATGCTCCTGAGGGGGAAGCCGATGAGACGGACGTTACTGGCGAGGTAACCCGTCAGTAAGGTGAACATGCGTCACCTTTTCCGAATCACCACACAGGTGCGGGAGCGGTCGCATCGGTGATGGCACCCATCGGGAATTCGATGGAGCCGGATCGGGTAGCCGTACGTCCATTCACTGACGCAGGAGTATTCAGCGACGGAGGTGGCAGTGCGATGGCCGGTTTCCGGAGTCTCGCGAGACAGGTGCGCGATCCCCACCACGACCTTGCTCTGCGGCGGTATTCGCTGCGCAAGTGCCTGGAGAGGTTTGCCCCGTACGGACACAGGGCGACCTGGGATCATCTGTGTGCCAGACATCACATCGGGCCCGAGGACCGGGCCCCGGATCCGGCGCGGCTGGTGGCCGCGCTCGACGAACTGGAAGCGGCGCGGACCGTCTGGCTCGCCTACGAGGCGGAGTTCGCGGAGCGGCGCAAGCGGGAGAAGCACGACGGGATACGGCGTCCCGGCACCTTCGACGACTGGCACCGGCGCACCTGGGGCGGCTGCGGTGTGGCCTGGTGCGGTGACCCCGCCGTGCACCCGTCCCGGCCCCTGGCGGAGGTTCTTCAGCGGCTGATTTCCGCCCTCAGGGCCGACCCGGCCGGCGCCTGCCCGGTATGTACCGAGAAGACGATCACCTGGACCTCACGAGGCGGCCGGGAGCCGTGGTCGGGCCCGGTCTGCAGCCGCTGCGGGATCCTCGTACCGCAGCCGGTCCTCACCTCAACCGCGCTGGCCCGCGCGAGGAGCGCCCGGCACTCGCCCATGGCATCGGCGGCCTGAGAACCGGGCCGGGTGACCGGCGAAGCCGTCAGCCGGTCCCGCTCTCCGGAGCCGGACCGGCAGGATCCGGCGGACCGGGGAGCAGCCTGGAACCGGTCATGCGTTCGCCGTACATGTCGTGCGGGTTGGACAGGATGCAGTTCTCAAGGGACAGGCAGCCGCAGCCGATGCAGTCGGTGAGATGGTCGCGGATGCGGGCGAGCTGGGCGATGCGCCCGTCGAGCTCGGAGCGCCAGGCGGCGGAGAGGCGCGCCCAGTCCTCGCGGTTGGGCGTGCGCTCGTCGGGCAGCTCGGCGAGCGCGCTTCTGATCGTGGCGAGCGGGATGCCCACCCGCTGCGCCGCGCGGACGAAGGCCACACGGCGCAGTGCCTCCCGGGTGTAGCGGCGCTGGTTGCCGCTGGTCCTGCGGCTGGTGATCAGGCCCTTGCTCTCGTAGAAGTGCAGGGCGGAGACGGCGGCGCCACTCCGCGCGGAGAGCTGGCCGACCGTGAGCTCCTGGATCGTCTCTGGAATGTGCGGCACTCCGCGAAGCCTACTGCCCGCCTCTCTCAACGGTCTCTGCCAACGGCCGGCGGTGAGGCCGGTCGTTGACAGGGACGGGCGCACCCGACAATGCTGAGCAAGCGCTTGGACACTTCACTGGGGCCGCCGGACACCGCCGGCCGCCGGGACTGTTGGGAAAGGCAGGATCACGCATGGCAGAGCCGAGGATCTTCACATCCGCCGATGAGCTGCGCGCCGGGATCGGCGATCAGCTGGGGCCGAGCGACTGGCTGGAGATCGACCAGAAGCGGATCGATCTCTTCGCGGACGCCACGGGCGATCACCAGTGGATCCATGTCGACCCGGCGAAGGCCGCGGCGGGACCGTTCGGCACGACCATCGCGCACGGCTATCTGACCCTGTCCCTGCTGCCCACACTGGTCCCGCAGATCATGCGGGTCGAGGGGATGAAGATGGGCATCAACTACGGCACCGACAAGGTGCGTTTCCCGGCCACGGTGCCGGTGGGCTCCCGGCTGCGCGCCACGGCGGTCCTCACGGACGTGTCCGAGGCGGGCGGGGGCGTGCAGGTGACGGCCGCCGTCACGGTGGAGCGCGAGGGCGGCGACAAGCCGGTGTGCGTGGCGGAGTCGGTCTCCCGCTACTACTTCTGACCCAGGCCGCTGAGCTGCCGCACCACTGCATCACCGCGGCGGCGGGCCATTTTTCGTTCCGCTGAGCCTGGGCTACTCGCGGGCGGAGACCATCCGCAGGACGAGGTCGGCGTAGAACACGCCGACCTCGTCGGGCGTGCTGCGTCCCTCCACGTTGAACCAGCGCGACACGTCGATGCAGAGCGACAGCACCGCCAGCGCGGTCCCGGCGACATACGGGACGTCGAACTCCCCCGTCAGCACACCGTCGTCGATGATGCGGCGGACGGCCTCGTCGCTGCGCTTGCGGAGCCCGACGATCTCGGTGCGGTGTTCGGCGCCGAGCGCGTCGAGTTCGTACTGGACGACACGGGCCGTCATGTGGTGCCCGGCGTGCCAGCGGACGAAAGAGCGGACGGCGGCAGCGAGCCGTTCGGCGGGCGTGCCCGGGCCGTCGGCCGCCGTCTCCAGGATCTCCAGGGCCTTCTCGTGGCCGATCCGGCTGATCCGGTGGAGCAGCTCTTCCTTGGTCTTGTAGTGGATGTAGAGGGCGGCCGGGCTCATGCCGGCGCGGCCCGCGATGTCGCGGGTCGTCGTCGCGTGGTAGCCGCGCTCGGCGAAGGCCTCGACCGCGGCGACGAGCAGCCGCCTGGCGGCCTCAGGGCTGACCTCCGCCCACGGCTCGTCGCCGCCCGCCGTCTCCTCCGCCGTGCTCATTGCTCGCCCCTTCCGCCCATGACGCAGCGCCGCTGCAGGACGCACACCATACCCCGAGGGTGAGCAAGCGCTTAGAACACCCGGCGGCTGCCGGAGCTTGCGGCGGCTGTCAGAGCTTCTGGAACGGGTCGTGCTCGGCGAGCAGCTTCTCCAGCCGGGCCTGGTCGACCCTGGTCACGATCTGGCCGGCCTCCTGGCGGTCCCTGATGACCTTGGCGAGAGTGAAGGCGGATGTCGTGAGATAGAGGAGACCGAGCCCGAGGAAGGCCCGCACCCAGACGTTGACGTCCAGGTTGAGGATGCCAAGGGCCATGGCCGCCAGTGCGACGGCGAAGGATGCGACGGCCTGGCCGTAGTAGGCGGCGGTGTTCTGCTGTCTGACCGGTGTGTCACTCATGGGGACAGCATCATGCGGATGCGGCACCGGCCACATCCGCACAGCTACTCAGCGCGGGTACTCATCCCATGCGGCCGACGGCGGTTCAGAAGGCGGAAACCCCGGTGAGCGCACGGCCGATGACCAGCTTCTGGATCTGGCTGGTGCCCTCGTACAGCGTCATCACCCGGGCGTCGCGCAGCAGCTTCCCCGCCGGGTACTCGTCGATGTACCCGTAGCCGCCGAAGACCTGGAGCGCGTTGTTCGCGGCCCGTACGGCGGCCTCCGACGCGAAGAGTTTCGCCTTGGACGACTCGGTGGCGAAGGGCTCGCCGCGGTCGATCAGGTCGGCGACCCGCCAGGTGAGCAGCCGGGCCGCGTCCACGTCCACCGAGATGTCGGTGATCAGTTCCTGGATGAGCTGGTGGTGGGCGATCGTCCTGCCGAACTGCTCGCGCTCGGTCGCGTACTTCACGGCGCAGTCGAGCGCCGCCTGCGCGATGCCCACACAGCCGGCGGCGACCGACATCCGCCCCTTGGCCAGCGCCGACATGGCGACCGAGAAACCCTTGCCCTCGGGCGCCAGCATCGCCGAAGCCGGGACCCGTACATCCTCGAAGACCAGCTCGGCCGTCGCCTGGCCGCGCAGCCCGAGCTTGCCGTGGACGGTACGGCGGGTGAGCCCCGGGGTGTCGGTGGGGACCAGGAACGCCGAGATCCCCCGGTGGCCCGGGGCGTCGGTGGAACGGGCGAACAGGAGAACCACATCGGCCCAGGTGCCGTTGGTGATGAACATCTTGGAGCCGTTGACGAGGTAGTCACCGGTCTCACCGTCCCGGACTGCCTTCGTCGTCAGGTTGACCGCGTCGGAGCCGGTGCCGGGCTCCGTGAGGCCGAAACAGCCGATGAGCTCGCCGGAGGTGAGACCGGGCAGCCAGCGCTGCTTCTGCTCCTCGTCGCCCCAGTGCGCGATGGTCTTGGCGACCAGACCCAGCGAGACCGAGACGATGCCGCGCACCGACGAGTCCCCGCGGCCGAGTTCCTCGGTGACCAGGCAGTACGAGAGGTGGTCGCCGCCGGAGCCGCCGTACTCCTCGGGCACGGTGAGCCCGAGGAAGCCCAGCGCGCCGAGCTTGCGCGCCACGGAGCGGTCGACGCTCTCCGCCCGGTCCCACTCGATGACGTGCGGTGTGATCTCCCGAGCGACGAAGTCCTCGGCGAGCCGCCGTACAGCGGTCTGCTCCTCACTGAGCTCCAGATTCATGGCGCACCTCTTTTTGATCAGCCGGATCACCCGGATCAGCCGGACAGCCCGGCGACCGGATCAAGTTAAATTAGCACTGCTAGTTTCTGGGTGACAGGCCCTACTATGTGCGCCATGGCCCGCCCACGCAAGCCCCTCCTCAGCAGGGAGCGCATCGTCACCGCCGCGAGCGCGCTCGTGGACTCCGAGGGGCTCGCCGCCGTCTCCACCCGCCGGCTCGCCGCCGAGCTGGGGGTCAGCGGGCCCTCGCTGTACAACCACTTCCGCACCAAGGACGAGATCCTCGAAGCGGTCGCCGACGCCGTCTCGGCGCAGATCGACCTGTCGATGTTCGACGAGGCCGACGGCCGCGACTGGCGCACCGCGCTGCACGACTGGGCCGTTTCCTACCGGGAGGCCCTCAGCGACCACCCCAACATCGTCCCGGTGCTGGCCCGCGGCCCCGGAAGGCGCCCGGCGGGGCTGCGGGTGGCCGACGCGGTCTTCGGCGCGATGGTCCGCGCCGGATGGCCGCCCGCACAGGCGACGTACATCGGGGCGCTGATGCGGTACTTCATCACCGGCTCGGCGCTCGGCTCGTTCGCGCGGGGCTTCGTGGACGACGAGGCCGCCTACGACCCCGCCGACTATCCGCACCTCGGGCAGGCGCATCTGCTCGCCGACCGCCGGCAGAAGGTCGACAACGGGGCCTTCGAGACCGGCCTCAGGGCCCTGGTGGACGGCCTGGCGCTGCAGTTCGAGGCCGTCCGGCCGGTCGCGGACGGCAGCTGACGCACCCGGTGCGCGTATGTCGGCTGCCGTCCGGAACCGCTCGGGACACCGTCCCGGCGCCCGACGGGCCTACTCGAAGACCACCAGCGCCCGTCCGCCCTTGCCCGCCAGCATGTTCTCGAACGCCCCGGGAATCCCCTCCAGGCCGATGCGCTCTGTCACCATCGACCCGACGTCGAGCCGGCCCGCCCTGATGTGCCCGGCGAGCACGGGGAGGTCCTGCGCCGGGTCGGAGTTGCCGTAGACGCAGCCGGAGAGCGTACGGCCCCAGTGGAAGAGTTCCAGGGCGTTGAAGGTGACCTGCTGGTCCTTGCCTCCGATGCCGACCACCGTCGTGCGGCCGCCGCGCCGCGTCGACTCCCAGGCCGTACGGATCGTCGCCGCGCGGCCCACGCACTCGACCGCGGCGTCCACGCCGTGGCCGCCCGTCAGCCGGCGGATGTCCTTGGCCGTCGTTTCGGACGCCACCACGAACTCGGTGGCACCGGCGGCCCGCGCGAGTTCCTCCTTCGCCGGGGAGACGTCCACCGCGATGATCGCCGACGCACCCGCGATCCGCGCGGACTGCAGCGTCGCGAGGCCGACCCCGCCCGCCCCGAAGACCGCGACCGTCTCCCCCGCGCGGACCCGCGACGAGTGGTGCACGGCGCCGTACCCGGTGAGGACCGCACAGCCCAGCAGCGCCGCGTCGGTGAGCGGAATACCGTCGGGCACCGGCAGGACGCAGTTCGCGGCGACGACCGTCTCCTCGGCGAACGCCGCGACGTTCAGGCCGGGATGCAGCTCGGTGCCGTCGGCGGTACGGGCGTGGATGCGGCCGGCCCCCGACAGCGCGTCCGCGCAGAGCCACACCTCGCCCAGCGAGCAGGCATGGCATGTCCCGCAGGACGGGGCCCAGTTGAGGACGACACCGGCACCGGGGGCGACATGGGTGACGCCCTCGCCCACGGAGACGACGGTGCCCGCACCCTCGTGGCCGAGGACCGCGGGGACCGGCACCCGCATGGTGCCGTTCGCCAGGGAGAGGTCGGAGTGACAGACCCCGGCTGCGGCGAGACGGACCCGGACCTGGCCGGGGCCGGGCTCGGGCAGTTCGATGCCGGTGACCTCCAGAGGGGAACCGACGGCGGACAGGACGGCTGCGCGGACCATGTGCGGTACTCCCGGGCTCAGAACTGCAGGGACTTGGTCTGGAGGTACTCGGCGAGACCGTGCGAGCCGAGCTCGCGGCCGACGCCGGACTGCTTGTAACCGCCGAAGGGCGCGAGCGGGTTGAAGCGGCCGCCGTTGATGTCGACCTGGCCGGTGTCCATCCGCCGCGCGAAAGCCACCGCCTCGCTCTCCTCACCGGCCCAGACCGCACCCGCGAGGCCGTAGACGGTGCCGTTGGCGATCCGCAGGGCGTCCTCCTCGTCCTCGTAGGCGATGACCGAGACGACCGGACCGAAGATCTCCTCCTGTGCGATGGTCATGCCGGGGGTGACATCGGCGAAGACGGTCGGGCTGACGTAGTACCCCCGCTCCAGCGGTGCCTCGGGGCCGCCCGCGACGAGCCTGGCCCCCTCCTCGACGCCCTTCTCGATGTATCCGCGGACCCGGTCCAGCTGCTTGGCGTTGACCAGCGGCCCCATCCGCTCGCCCGGGGCGTACTTGGCGGCGGCGGCCGCCGCGAGGGTGACCGCCTCGTCATACTGGTCGCGGTGGACCAGCATCCTGGTCCAGGCGCTGCACGTCTGGCCGGAGTTGCCCATGACGTTGGCGACGCCGACACCCACCGCCTTGGCCAGGTCGGCGCTCGGCAGGATCACGTTGGCGGACTTCCCGCCGAGCTCCAGGGCGACGCGCTTGACCGCCGCGCCGGCGACCGCGCCGATCTGGCGGCCGACGGCGGTGGAGCCGGTGAAGGAGACCAGGTCCACGCCTTCGTGCCCGGCCAGCGCCTGGCCGGCGACCGAACCGACTCCGGTGACCAGGTTGAAGACCCCGGCGGGCAGCCCCGCTTCCGCGGTCGCCTCGGCGAACAGCTGCGCCGTCAGCGGGGTGTCCTCGGCCGGCTTCAGGACGACCGTGCACCCCGCGGCGAGCGCCGGGGCCACCTTGGCGACGATCTGGTGCAGCGGGTAGTTCCAGGGGGTGATCGCGCCGACCACGCCGATCGGTTCGGAGAGGACGGTGGAGTTGCCGACCGTCTCCTTGAAGGGGTAGGTGGCGGCCAGTTCCGCGTACGAAGCCGCGACCAGCGCGGGTACGCCCGCGTGCACGGCCCGGGAGAACTGCGGGGGCGCGCCCAGCTCGGCGGTGACGGTCTCCGCGATCTCGTCCCGGCGCGCGACCAGTACATCGCGCAGGGCCCCGATCCTGGCGGCGCGCTCGGCGGGCGCCGTCGCTGCCCAGGCCGGGAAGGCCGCACGGGCCGCCCGTACCGCCGCGTCGACGTCCTCCGGCGTACCGGCCGGGACATGGCCGATGACCTGCTCGTCGGCCGGATTCACCACCGCGATGGTGTCCGGGCCGGCCGCGGGCCGCCACTCGCCGCCGATGTACATGCCGTCGTGGGCCTTCATCGCACTCCTCCAGAGCCTGCCGGTGTCGCCGCACCGGCACGGCCCCGTGCGGGGCCGGGCGGTGACCGTCACCGCCCAAACTAGCGGCGTTAGTTTTCCAGCGCCAGGGCCCCCGGCACAGACGTGCCGGGAAGGGGTGCGCGCCCCGCGCTCAGTCCAGTACGGGTCCGAGATACGCGTGCAGCAGCTCCCGGACCTCCGCTATCAGCCCCGCGTCCCCCGACGGCTCGGCGCGGAAGGCGAGTTGGAGCAGCGCGTCGGTCGCCTCGACACCGACGAGTACCTTGCGGCGCAGCCTGTCGTCGGCGGCCCTGCCGAGGTGGGACGCGAGCAGTCCGGTGAGGCGGTCGGCGACCTTCGGGTTGGGTTCGTCCAGTGCCGCCGGGCCGCCGAAGTCGACGAAGGCGAATCCGGGGACGGTCCGCCGCATGGCGAGGTACTCGTCGAGTACGGCGTCGATCACCCCGCGCCAGTCGGCTGCGGGGAGCGCGGTGAGCCGGTCGGTGATCCGGGCCGCGTAGCCGTCCAGATTGCGCTGCGCCAGGGCGTCCGCCATCGCGCGCTTGTTTCCGAAGAAGCGGTAGACGGAGCCGATGGGGACGGCCGCCCGCGCGGCGACGGCGCGGGTGGTCAGCCGCTCGTACCCGCCCTCGTCGAGGATTTCCGCGCAGGCGTCGAGTATCCGGGTCAGCCGCTCGGCACTGCGCTGCTGTACGGGGACGCGCCGGAGCGCGTTCGGATCGGCCATGCGCTCCATGATGCCCCGACGCGGTGTCGCCCCCGGTTTCCCCCCGTTGACGCGCGGTAAGCGCAATCCTACTGTTGAGCATAGGATTCTTTCGGCACCGGGGAGCGAGCGATGACGACTACCGAGCAGGCCAGAGAGCTTGAGCGGGCCGGAGAGATCGAGCGGGCCAGGGAGACGGCCGGGGCGCTCGTGTACTCGTCGGGCTTCGGCAATGAGCACAGCACGGAGGCGGTGCCCGGCGCCCTGCCGCACGGCCGGAACTCGCCGCAGCGCGCCCCGCTCGGGCTCTACGCGGAACAGCTCAGCGGCTCCGCGTTCACCGAGCCCCGCGCGCACAACCGCCGCTCCTGGCTGTACCGGATCAGGCCGTCCGCCGCGCATCCTCCCTTCGTGCGGATCGAGAACGGCACGGTGCGCGGCGCGCCGTTCACCGAGAAAGTTCCCGACCCCAACCGGCTGCGCTGGGACCCGATGCCCGAGCCCGCCCCTGGCACGGACTTCCTGGCCGGCCTGTGGACCCTGGGCGGCAACGGCGACGCGACCATGCGCTCCGGGATGGCGGTGCACCTCTACCACGCCAACTCGCCCATGACCGACCGGGTGTTCAGCGACGCCGACGGCGAGCTGCTGATCGTCCCGGAGAGCGGCGGGCTCCTCATCCGTACCGAGCTGGGGCTGCTGAGCGCGCGGCCCGGTGAGGTCGCGCTGATCCCGCGCGGGGTCCGGTTCCGCGTCGAGCTGCTGGACGAGGTGGTCCGCGGCTATGTGTGCGAGAACTACGGCCGCCCCTTCCAGCTCCCCAACCTCGGCCCGATCGGCGCCAACGGCCTGGCCAACGCACGGGACTTCCTGGCCCCGGTGGCCGCCTACGAGGACGACGGGGGCGACGGGCGCCCGGTCCAGGTGGTCAACAAGTACTGCGGCAACCTCTGGGCCGCGGAGTACGACCACTCGCCGCTGGACGTCGTGGCCTGGCACGGCAACCACGCGCCGTACGTCTACGACCTGCACCGGTTCAATGTGATGGGGTCCATCAGCTACGACCACCCGGACCCGTCGATCTTCACGGTGCTGACGTCCCCGTCCGACACCGAGGGGCTCGCCGGTGTCGATTTCGTGGTCTTCGCGCCGCGCTGGCTGGTCGGCGAGGACACGTTCCGGCCGCCGTACTTCCACCGCAACGTGATGAGCGAGTACATGGGGCTGATCGAGGGCGCGTACGACGCGAAGACGGCGGGCAAGGGCGGATTCGTACCGGGTGGCGGCTCCCTGCACAACATGATGTCCGCGCACGGCCCTGACCGGGAGACCTTCGAGCGGGCCGGCGCCGCCGAGCTCAAACCGCAGAAGATCGACGACGGGCTCGCCTTCATGTTCGAGACGCGCTGGCCGGTGACGGCGACCGCGCAGGCGGCGGAGGCCGGTCATCTGCAGACCGGTTACGACGACGTGTGGCAGGGGCTGGCCAGGCACTGGGAGGGCTGAGGGATACTCGGACACCACGGTCGGCCGCCGTCCGGTGCCAGTACGGCCGACCGTCCGTACGTACGGAGATCCACGTGACCGCCTTCGCGCCCGACTCGCTGGTCCTGAACCGCAGGCTGCCCCTCTGGTACCAGGTCTCGCAGTCGCTGCGGGCCTCGATACTTGGCCGCCGTCCGCAGGATCCGCTGCGGCTGCCGACCGAGGAACAACTGGCCGGGCACTACGGCGTCAGCGTGCTCACCATGCGCCAGGCCCTCAAGGAACTGGAGACGGAGGGCCTGATCACCCGGCACCGGCGGCGCGGCACCTTCATCGACCCCGGCGCACGGCCGAGCGCCCCGCGCCGCCTGCTGGGGTCGATCGACGCGATCGTCGCCCAGCAGTCGGGCGAGCGGACGACCGTACTCAGCCACGGACCGGCCCCGGTACCGGGCGAGCTCGCCGAGCACTTCCCAGGGCTGGACGAGATAGTCGGCTACACCCGGCTGCGCTGTGACGGCGAGAGCGGCGAGCCGACCAACTGGGCGGAGAACGCGCTCCGTCCGGAGATCGCCGCCGCCGTCCGGATCAGCGACCTGGAGCGCTGGCCGATGACCAAGGTCCTGCGCGACGGGGTCGGGGTGCGGATCAGCCGGATCACCGACACGGTCGAGGCCCGGCTCGCGGACCCGGTGACGGCCGAGCTCCTCCAGGTTCCGCTGCTCTCGCCGATCCTGCACTACACGGGCGTGACCTACGACGAGGCGGGCCAGGTCGTGGATGTGGCCCGGATCCGGTACCGGGGCGACAGGTTCTCGTTCTCCGTGACGGTGGAAGCGCCCTGACCTGTCGAAGGCGGGAGCGCCGGACCTCGGCCGGCGGGCGCCAGTGCCTGTGGACGGCCCCGACCGGGTGTCCGAACCGGTTGCTATCGTTCCCAGGCATGTCAGGAAAGGCGTGCGACCAAGAGCGGGGGAGGTTCCATGGGGCTGTTCGACAGCATCCGCGGAGAATTCATTGACATCGTCGAGTGGACCGACGACAGCCGGGACACCATCGTGTGGCGATTCCCGCGTCATGACAACGAGATCAAGATGGGTGCCAGGCTCGTCGTGCGCGAGTCGCAGACGGCGGTCTTCGTCAACGAGGGCCGGATAGCTGATGTCTTCCAGCCCGGCACCTACACACTGGAGACGCAGAACCTGCCGCTGCTCTCCACGCTGAAGGGCTGGAAGTACGGGTTCGACTCGCCGTTCAAGGCCGAGGTGTACTTCGTCACCACCCGCCAGTTCACCGACATGAAGTGGGGCACGCAGAACCCCGTCATCGTCCGCGACGCCGAGTTCGGCATGGTGCGGCTCCGGGCCTTCGGCGCCTTCGCCGCCCGGGTGGTGGATCCGGCCGCGCTGCTGCGCGAGCTGGCGGGCACCGACCCGCAGTTCCGCACCGAGGAGGTGCAGGAGTACCTGCGCCAGCTGATCGTCGGCAAGCTGGGCAGCGCGCTGGCCAACTCGGGCGTGCCGATGCTGGATCTGGCGACCCAGCAGGAGGCCATCGGCGTCAAGCTGGCGGGTGTGCTCACCCAGGAACTGGCGCCGGTCGGTATCGCGGTCCCCAAGTTCATCATCGAGAACATCTCGCTGCCGCCGGAGGTGGAGCAGGCGATCGACACCCGCTCCCGGATGGGCATCGCGGGCAATCTCGACCAGTACACCCAGTTCCAGGCGGCCGACGCGCTCGGCGCAGGCGCTCGGACCCCCGGCAGCGGTGTCGGCGAGGGCATGGGGCTCGGCCTCGGGATGGCCGCCGGTCAGCGGATGGCCGCCGGGCTCGCCCCGCAGCAGTCCGCGGCGGCTCCCGCAGCGCCCGCACCGGCGGCAGGTCCGCCGCCGCTGCCCGCGCGGGAGCAGTGGTTCGTCGGCGTCAACGGCGCCCAGCAGGGACCGTACGACAGCACCGCGCTGAGCGGCCTGGTGGGCGCGGGCACCCTGACGCGCGAGACGCTCGTCTGGAAGGACGGGATGCCGGGCTGGCTCCCCGCCGACCAGGTGCCCGGGGTCAGCGGGCTCTTCGGGTCCGTTCCACCGCCGTTCCCCCAGCAGGGCTGAGGCCGGGACGACGATGACCAACGACGATCAGTACACCGGAGCAGCCACCGGACCGGCCGCGGACCCGGGCGCCGGGCCCGCCTCATCCGGTACCGCTTCCCGCTCCTACCCGTGCCAGGCCTGCGGCGCCACCGTGGAATTCGCTCCCGGCTCCGGCGCGATGCGCTGCCCGTACTGCGGTCAGGAGCAGGCGGTCACCTCGGTGCCCCGCCAGGTGCGCGAGCACAGCTGGGACGAGCTGGCCGCGCTGCCCGCCAAGCCGAGGGGCTCCGTGCCCGCGGGCGTGCGGGCCTATGTCTGCCCCGGCTGCGGCGCCCACACCGAGACCGACGACCTCTCCGCCCGCTGCCAGTTCTGCGCGACCGCACTGGTCGCGGAGCCGGACGCCACCGAGCGTGTGACACCGGAGGCCGTGGTCCCCTTCGGTCTGGACCGCAACGACGCCCGCGAGGCACTGCGCAAGTGGACGTCCTCCCGCTGGTTCGCCCCCTCAAGCCTGAAGAAGGTCAGCGAGGCGGAGACCTTCAAGGGCAGCTATCTGCCGCACTGGACGTATGACGCCGAGACGGTCTCCGACTACTGGGGCCAGCGTGGTGAGTACTACTACGTGACCGAGACGTACACCACGGAGGAGAACGGCCAGACCGTCACCAAGACCCGTCAGGTGCGGCACACGCGCTGGTTCGCCACCTCCGGAACGGTCAGCCGCGCCTTCGACGATGTGCTGGTCGCGGGGACCAACCACGTGGCCACCAAGCAGCTGGACAAGCTGACGCCCTGGCCGCTGGAGGAAGCCAAGCCCTTCCAGCCGGAGTACCTGGCCGGTTTCCAGACCGTGCGGTACGACGTGGAGCCCGAGGACGGGCTGGTGACGGCCAAGCAGCGGATGGCCGATGTCATCACGCGCGACTGCAAGTCCGACATCGGCGGGGACGAGCAGCGGGTGCACTCGGTGGACACCCGGTACTCGGGGCTCACCTTCAAGCTGATGCTGCTGCCCGTATGGTTCCTGACCTATCTCTACGCGGGCAAGAGCTGGCAGGTCATGGTCAACGCACGGACCGCCGAGGTCATCGGCGAACGCCCGTACAGCAAGGGCAAGATCGCCGCCGCGGTGGTGGCCGCCCTGGTCGTTGTCGCGGCGATCGCCCTGGTGGTGGTCAGACGGCGGTGATCGTCCTGCCGGCGAGCCTTGCCCCGTCGCGATGGGGCAAGCCCTGCCCGCCGCGACGGCACTAGCATGCGGACCGTGACGGATGACGCTCCCCTGCTCGACGATCTGATGCCCTGGTCGGTAGGGTCCCCGCGGCTGGGGCGCGACTGGGTGGTGGCGCCCGACGCCCGTTCGCTGAAGGCGCGCTGGGACACCCTGGTACGGGCCGACGGGCCGGAACGCGAGCGGCTGTTCCGCCCCACCAGGTCCAGGACGCCGGAGAGTTCCGTACCCGCGCTGCCGGGCCAGCCCACCGGGACGGTCCGCTTCAGCCGTGAGTCGGGCCCGTGTCCCGAACCGGTACGGCTCGGATGCGGCCCCTTCGACGAACAGTGGCTGATCCCGGACCACCGGCTGCTGGACGCCGCCCGCCCGGAGCTGTGGCGGGTCGCCGACGAGCACCAGCTCTTCGCCGTCGAGCAGGCCGGCGCCACAGGAGACAGCGCCACGCGGAACAGCGCGGGGCGGAACAGTGCGGCGGGAGACAGTGCCGCACAGGACTCAAGCCCGGCACTGCTGGTCTCGGCCGTGCTCCCGGACGGCCGTTCCCCGGCGGGCCGCCCCGGCCGGATCAGGCCGCTGCACCGCAGGCCCGGCGGGGCCGAGCCCAACATCGCGCCGGGGCTGGCGGATCTGCTCACCGCGCGGTACGGGCAGGAGGTCACCGCCGAGCAGATACTCGCCTGGGCGGTGGCCGCGGCCGGACCGGTGCCCGGCGGGTGCGCCGTACCGCTGACCGCCGACCCGGAGCTCTGGTCGTCCGGGACCGAACTGGGGCGGCGCTTGCTCCGCATCCAGCTGCGCGGGGCACGCGGCGGCGAACGGCCCCGGCTGCCCGGCGGCCGCCGCCCCTATGTGCGGGCCGCCGTCCCGCCCCGGCCCGGCACGCTCACGTACGACCCCGGCGAGGAGGCCCTGCTGCTCGGCACCGGGCGTATCTCGCCGGTACCCGCCGAGGCCTGGGACTTCACGGTGGGCGGTGCCCGGGTGCTCGACCTCTGGTTCGGGCGCAGGACCGCTCCGGCGCAGCCCGGCACGCTGGAGGCGCTGCGGCCGGCCGGCTGGCCCCCGGAGTGGAGCTCCGAACTGCTGGAGCTGATCACCGTGCTGGCCCTGCTGGCCGGACTCCGCTCCAGGCAGGGCGAGTTGCGGCGGAAGCTGGAGTCGGGCCCGCGCATCGGGCGGGCCGACCTGGAAGCGGCAGGCGTCCTTCCGGTACCCGCGGCGGCCCGTCGCCCCGCGTCGGTGCTCGACCACCACGAGGAGGGCCCGGAAGGCCAGTTCGCTCTGCTGTGACGCCGCTGACGGGAGCTGGGTGGCTTGCTGACGGGCCGGTTACTGACGAAGAGGGCCTGGGCAGGGTTACGGGGAGTCAGGTCCGGCGAACACACCGGCGCGCCACTGTGCGCCCCGGGAATGACGGGCGGGACGTGAGCAGCGCCGCACCGGGACGGTGTGGTCGCCCGGCCGTGGACCGGTCGTGCCGGTTCGGAGGTTTCAGCCGCGGCTGCCGAACAGCGAGCGGCGCAGCCGTCGCAGCGGGGCGAAGAGCTTCACCCGCGCGCCCCTGCCTGTCCTGGAGTGTGCGACGTCACGTGAGGTGAGCTCACGCATCAGGGTCGTCGCTTCTGCCGACTCGCGCTGCGGGACCACAGGGCCGCCGAGCACCGAGAGATGGCGGTCGAGGCGCGAACTGGTCGCGCCGCTTCCGCACGTGATCGCAGGCACTCGTGGCCTGCTGCGCACTGTTATCTGTTCCATGTCACTCCCCACCCGTACGAGGGCACCCGGCCCGGGGCACAGTAACCCTATCGCCCCTCGGAGGCACCCGTGTATCCCGGGCGCCGGATTCACCTCTGCCATACGGAGGTTGACGTAACTCTCCGAATATATCTGGTTCCAGGGAGAGTTGGCCGGTTCCGTTCCGCCCTGCCGGACACGGGAGCCGAACCGGACGGAGGCCCCGCTGGTACACGGGGCCTCCTCCCCCGGCGAGCGTCAGTCCTGTGCGGTGAGCACGGGCAGATAGCCGCCGGACTGGCCGGCTGCCGTGGGGTGGTAGGACTCGGTCGGATTGAGGAAGTTCACGCTGTGCAGCCAGCTGTCGGACGAGCAGATCTCATGTCCGGAGAAGGCGGAGGTGACGTCGCCGAACGCGAAGCCGTGGTCGGCGGCGCGTTTGGCGGTCACCGCGTTGAGGTGGTCGGACGCCGAATTGATGGCGCTGCGCTCCGTCTCGCTCAGCCCGGCGATACACGTGCCGTTCAGCTGGTAGAAGCGCGGATAGCCGAGCACGACCACATGCGCGGAGGGGGACTTGGCGGTGATCGCCGCGTAGACCTTGTCCAGCAGGCCGGGCAGCGTCGAGTCGATGTACGTGTTGGCTGTCGCGAGGGCGGCGAGACAGGCCGCCTGGGACTTCAGGACGCAGGTGGTCATGGTGTCGGCGAAGCCCGCGTCGTTGCCGCCGATGGTGAGGGAGACCAGACCGGTCGAGGAATTCAGCGCGGAGAGCTGGCTGGAGAGGACGTCACTCGTACGGGCGCCCGAGCAGGCGACGAAGGCGAACGACGAGGGTGAGTGGGCCGCCGCCCACAGTTTCGGGTACGCGAGGCTGCTGCGCTTGCAGTTCCCGCTCGAGCTGTCGTAGCTGCCGGATCCGACACCGGACGAGTACGAGTCGCCGAGGGCCACATAGCTGGTGGATGCGGCCGGTTGGGCAGCCTGCGCCGCGCCCGCCCCGGTGAGGGCGAGTCCGACGGCGAGCAGAACAGAGGATGAGAAAGTCACAAATCTGGACAATTTCATGGAACCTCCTTGAGCGGGATTTCCGCCACGTCTGTCGTACCAGCTCATGTCCACATTCTGGAAGTGTTCATGCCAAGTATTCGACGCATCGACGGCTTACGGCCGCCTGCCCGTCAGTGAAGCCGGGGCGTCGGTCGCTCCGGGCCTGAACCGCCTGGATTCACACCTTCGGTGACACGGCGTCAGTGGGCCGTACAGCCGTATGTCGGCCCCGCCCGGGGAGAACGCGTGACACAAAGGGCGTGCACCGGCCGCCCCCGTGCCGGATCATGGGCGCATGTCCGCAAACCCTGAGGCATCCCTGCCGATCCGGCTCAACGTCGACGACAGCGATTCGCCGTCCGATGTCGTGGACGCGCTGTTCCTCGGCCGCTTCGCCACGGGAGAGCAGCCGTACTCGCACAGTTCCTCGATCGACCGCGTCAAGAAGGGGCTCACCCTGCTGCCGCCCGGCGCGACCGTGCTGCGGGCGGCCCGGGACGACGACCGCAGCGCGACGCTTGCCGAGGGCGAGGGGTGGACGCTGCTCGTCTCGCGCTGGAGCCGCGGCGCCGACGTCACCGTCACCGCGGTCAGCGAGGAGCTGGCGACGAAGGTACTGAAGCAGTCGACGGATGACGCGCAGGACGAGCCCGAACCGCAGCCCGAGAACGTCGCCATGGGGTTCTGGTACGTCTCCCCGCGCCGCGGTCCGCACCGCACCACCCGGCAGATCGCGGCCGGTACCTGGGACGAGGTGCGGCCCAACTACACGGCGCCGGTGGCCGATGCGCTGGACGGACTGATGAAGGTCACTCCGGACGACATCTCGGGCCGGCTGCTCCTGCTGCACGGTCCGCCCGGCACCGGGAAGACGTCGGCGCTGCGCACCCTGGCCCGGTCCTGGCGGGACTGGTGCCAGGTGGACTGCGTGCTCGACCCGGAGCGGCTGTTCAACGACGTCGGCTATCTGATGGACATCGCCATCGGCGAGGACGACGGTTCGGCGAAGGGCCGCTGGCGGCTGCTGCTCCTCGAGGACTGCGACGAGCTGATCCGCGGCGAGGCCAAGCACACCGCGGGGCAGGCGCTGTCACGGCTGCTGAACCTCACGGACGGGCTGCTGGGCCAGGGCCGCAATGTCCTGGTGGGCGTCACCACCAATGAGGACCTGGAGCGTCTGCACCCCGCCGTGGTGCGTCCGGGCCGCTGCCTGGCCCGGATCGAGGTCGGCCCGCTGACCCGCAAGGAGTCGACGGCGTGGCTGGGCACGGACGAGGGCGTCGGCCGGGAGGGCACGACGCTCGCGGAGCTGTACGCGCTGCGGCGGGGTGCGGGGCCGGCGTCCGTCCCCGCACAGGAACGGGGCGCGGACGCGGGGCTGTACCTGTAGGAGGTTCGCGGCCCCCTGCCGGAGCTACTTCCCGTAGACCGCCCGCAGCGCGTCGTCGACCGCGGTGCGGGCCGCGTCCGGAGCGAGGCCCAGCCGCTGGGCGCGCTCGGCGAAGTCCCGCGCCGCCTCCGCCGCCTCGCGGTCCGCCGCGTCACCGGCGGCCGCCACGAAGGTGCCGTTGCGTCCGCGCGTCTCGATCACACCGTCCGCCTCCAGCGCCCGGTACGACTTGGCGACCGTGTTCGCGGCGAGGCCGAGCTCCTCGGCCAGGCCCCGCACCGTCGGCAGCCGGTACCCGGCGGGAAGCTTCCCCGAGCGCGCCTGCCCGGCGATCTGGGCCCTCAGCTGCTCGTACGGGGCGGTGGCGGCATCCGTGTCAATGGCGATCTTCAGAGTCACCCCGCGATTCTCCCCCACGGAGGGCTACCGCTCCGGCGGCACCCGGCCGGAAAAGGGGAGGCGGCCCGCCGGGGTCCCCACGTAATCTGCGGCGGCGGCCGGGCCGAGCGCCGGCCGCCGCCGCACAGTCCGGCTACGAGAGCGCTCGACGGAGGTACGGCATGTCGTCAGAGGGTCCGGCCGAGGTGACGGTCGTCCTGCGGAAGGCCGGCAGCACAAAGATCAGCTATCCGGCGACGGTGCTCTCCGACGACGGCACCCGGGTGACCGTCCGGGCGGAGTGGGCAGGGTCGGGCGTACGGGACTTCGGCTTCGTACGGTTCGAGCCCGGTGACGTGTTCACCGAGCACTACTGGCGCGACCGGTGGTACGCGGTCAAGGAGGTCCGCACCGGAGCCGGGGAACTCAAGGGCTGGTACTGCGATGTGACCCGGCCGGCCGAGCTGCGCGAAGGCGAACTGGTGGTGGAGGATCTGGATCTCGACCTGTGGGTGTCGCTGGACGGGGCCGAGATTCTCCGGCTGGACGAGGACGAGTTCGAGGCGAGCGGTCTGGCCGGGCGCGACCCGGAGGCGGCACGGCAGGCCGTACAGGCCCTGGACGAGCTGGAACTGCTCGCCTCCCGCGGCCAGTTGCCGCACGCCTGACCCGTACGGCGAGGCCGGGGCCGGCGTTCACCCGGCCCCCGCCACCACTTCCCAGGTATCCCGGATATCTCAGGTGTGCCGGGCTGGGCGTGCCTCAGGTCAGCGCCACCAGGACATAGCGCTCGTCGTCGACCTCCTTGCCCCAGAGGGCGGGGTCGGCCGAGAGCAGTTCATGGTGCACGGACGCGGTGAGCGGGTCGAGGGCCGCCATCAACTGGCCTGCGGAGAGCCCGACCCCGCCCCAGACGCCCTCCACCAGCACCAGCCGGCCGCCCGGGTTGAGCAGGGAGCACCAGTGCTTGAGCGCCGCCTCGAAATCGGGCAGCAGCCACACCACATGACGGGCCAGCACCACGTCGAAGGTGCGCGCGCCGACAGGTGGCAGCGCCGCGTCCCCCACCAGCACCTCGGCGTCCGCACCGGCCAGTTTGCTGCGCGCCTGCTCGGCCATCCGGGGGGAGAGGTCGACCGCGGTGACCCGGTGCCCCTGCTCCGCGGCGAGCAGGGAGAGGCTGCCGGTGCCGCAGCCCACGTCGAGGACCGCCGCCGGCGCCCCCGGCAGCCATCTCTTCAGCCGCGCCGCCCACGCGTCGCGCACCCCGGTGTCGCGCAGGCCGTGGTCGGCCTCCTCGTCGAAGGTGTCGGCGGCGGCATCCCAGTTGATCGTCATGATCCGATGCTCTCAGCTCCCACCGACAATCCGGCTGATCACATGCCCGGCGAAACACATGTGTATCCCCCGCCCCGCTCGGGGAGTTCGCAGCCGTATGGCGGACGCGGGGCCTGGTTCTCCCGCGTCGGCGCGTTCGTATACAACCCGCTTGCAACCATCAACTGCCCAGGGCGGCGGCCATGGGGTCGAGGTCGGCGAGGAGGCCGGCCAGGCGCCGCGCGGGGAGCGACGGCGCGACCCGTGGCCGACGTGTCTGCCCGGTACGGCTGACGCTATGCACGCGGCTGCGCGACCCGGAGGAGACGGCACCCCCTCCCACCTGCCCGTCACGGGACTCGTAGCAGGGGGCCGTCCGGCCCTAACCGACCGCGGAGACGCAGGTGGTGGGGGTGGCGTGTGCGGGGTCGAGGGCGTTGGCGACCTCGTGGTACGCGATCCGGTCGGTCAGGCCGATGGTGACGTGCTCGGAGATGTCGGCGGCGCACTTGTCCTGGAGCAGCACGTTGTTGACGTCCGGGCCGCTGAGGAACTGTGTCTTGTAGGGGGTGACCACCTCGTCGTACTTGGTGGCGATGACGGTGTAGTGCACGCCGGGCACCGTGTCGGGCACCGAGTTGAGTCTGGTGACGAAGGGTGAGCCGGCGACCTGGTCGGTGAGGCCCGGTGCGCCCTTCTTGAGGATGTCGGCGGCGCCGGGGAAGTACGGCAGGAGCTTGGTGAGCCCCGACAGGGTGGTGCCGTGGTTGTCGGGGGCGATGCCGGTCATCGAGTTCACCTTGGCGGCTCCGCCGAGGAACTTGATGTAGTAGTTCGGCATCATGCCGCCCTGCGAGTGGCCGACGATGTCGGCCTTCGGGGTGCTGGTCGCCGCGAGCACCTTGTCGACAAACGTGGAGAGCTGGGCGGCCGACTGCTCGATCGGGGCGAGCCCGTCGAAGAGGGTCTCGCCGGGGAGCTGTCCGTAGTCGAGCGAGAAGACGCAGTAGCCGCGGTTGACCAGGTACGGGGCGAGTACCAGCCAGTTGTCGGCCGCGTTCCCGAAGGTGCCGGGGACGAGGACGACCGGCCGGGGGTGAGCCGCCGACGGTTTGCAGGAGTAGTTGTTCCATCCGCTGCTGGGGGCGGCGGCCTGCGCCGTCGTGGCAGCGGGGACCGCTGCGGCGGTGACCGCCAGTGCCAGCGCGGGGAGGGCTCCGAACGCACGCTTCCAGGGCATCATCGAGTGATCTCCTTGCGACTCAAGGGAGTGACGACGGATGTTCGCCCTGCGGCCCGGACCACCAGGTGTTCTGCTCACGCCAAATTACGCGCGAGTAAGGTAGCGGGGGAAGTTACGCGTCAGTAAAGAACTGATGGAGGATCAGGAACTGATCTTCGCCGTTCGCCGGCCTTCGCGATCCGCCGGCCTTCGCCGTCGCTGGTCTTCGCGGCTCACGGTACAGCGGACCGCCGTACGGACCTGCCCGCACGGCGCGTGTGTCGCCGTTCCTGCGCGGCGAGCGTCCCCGGCACGATCGCCCCCGGTCCGAACCGCGCCCGGGCCCGGTCGGCGACCGCCTCGATGCGGCGCGCCTTGTCGTCGGTGGGGTCGAACATCAGCTGATGGGCGGCGTGCTCGGCCGGTGTCAGCCCCTCGGCGCGCAGCGCGATCCCGCGCACCCGGGCGCGCTGGAGCCCGAGCGAGTCATGGATCGCGTACGCCGCGGCGGTGAGCGCCGCGGAGTGCGCGGTCCGCTCGTGCAGGGTGCGGCCGCGGATGGTGGTGGACCGGTCGGCGTACCGCACGGTGAGCGTCAGCGAGCCGCACACCTGCCCCTCACGGCGCATCCGGGCGCCCAGTTCCTCGGTGAGCGAGAGCAGGGCCCCGCGCTGCCGGTCGCGGTCCAGTTCGTCGCGGGGGAAGGACCGTTCGGACGAGACCGAGCGGGCAGCGGCGTTCGGCACGACCCGCGTACGGTCGATGCCCCGCGCCCGCTCCTGGAGTTCGCGCCCGGCGCGCGCTCCGGCGATCCGCTGGAGGGTGGCGAGGGGCGCGGCGGCGATCCTGCCGATGGAGTCGAGTCCGTACGAGCAGAGGGTGCGGGCCAGCTTCGGCCCGACCCCCTGGAGCGCGGCGGCGGGTTTGTCCGCGAGGAACGTCCGGGCGTCACCGGCCACCAGGGTCGTTCCCGGCCGGGCCTCCCGCGCG
This sequence comes from Streptomyces sp. NBC_01197, assembly GCF_036010505.1. Lineage (NCBI taxonomy): Bacteria > Bacillati > Actinomycetota > Actinomycetes > Kitasatosporales > Streptomycetaceae > Streptomyces > Streptomyces sp. NBC_01197. Next base: position 6,254,250 of record NZ_CP108569.1, on the reverse strand, counting down.
GCCATCCGGGCCAGCAGCGGATTGGCGCCCACCCCGATCGCGCAGTCGAGACCGTGGTGCGCGAGCGCCCGCACCCGCAGCAGCGCGGCGAGTTCGGTGGCGCTCCGCCCGAAGTACCGCTGTGCACCGCCCACGTCGATGAGCGCGGAGTCGGGCGGGAAGGCCTGGACCACCGGGGTGAGGTCCTCGATCAGGTCGAGCGGCAGGGCCTCGGGCGTGAACCGTACGGAGAGGATCATCCCGCGCTCCCCTGGCTGGAGTGCCAGAGCTTGCGCCCGGTGGTGTTCGGGTCCCCGGCGGGCCTGAGGTCCGCCCAGGGGTTCATCTCGTAGCCGGTGGAGAGCTGGATGCGGCGGCCGTTGTCGGCCGGTTCCTCCATTCCGTCCGCCCCGCCCCTTCCGTCCGGCGCGGGCGCGGCCAGGGCGGCGGCGACGGCCTCGAGACCGCCGGTACGCCGCAGTTCGACCAGATCGGCCAGGTTCCAGGCCGCCGAGCCGACCACGCTGAGGCTGCGCGGCCCGCGCCGCTGCACCACTCCGCGCACCAGCAGCAGCCAGGAGTGGAAGACGGTGTACGCGCACGTGGCATGGCTGTCGTCGAAGAAGGCGAGGTCGACCAGGCCCGTGCCGTCGTCCAGGGTGGTGAAGACGACCCGGCGCCCGGAGCGGATCGGCGGGGTCTGGGTGGCGGCCTTGGCGCCCGCGACCAGGACGCTCTGCCCGTGCTCGGCGGAGCGCAGCCGCCGGGCTGAGAGCGCGCCCAGTTCCTTCAGGAAGGCGTAGTGGTCCTCCATCAGATGGCGCGACGAGTCCATGCCGAGGATGCCGAGTTCGGCGCTGAGCCGCTCGGTGTCGCTGAGGTCGGGCAGACCGGCCGATGCGGCCTTCCGCCCTTCGCCCAGGGCGAGTTGGCCGCTGTGCGCGGATCCGCCGCGGCCCGCGTGCAGTTCGGAGATGTGCAGCAGCAGATCCCGGCGGTTCGCGCCGAACGCGTCCAGCGCGCCGACCTGGGCGAGCCGCTGGGCGACCGGCTTTCCCGGCCGGGCGCGCTGCCAGAAGTCCAGCAGGGAGGAGTAGGGCTGACCGGTCTCGATCCGTTCGGCCTCGGCCTCGCTGATGCCGTGGACGTCGGAGAGCGCGAGCCGGACACCGAGCTTGCCGGACACCAGTTCGATACGGTGAGCGACCGCCGACCGGTTCACGTCCAGCGGCAGCACCGGAACCCCGCGCCGCCGTGCGTCCGCCAGCAGCAGCCGCTTCGGATACATCCCCGGGTCGTGGGTGAGCAGCCCCGCGTAGAAGGCGGCGGGGTGGTGCGCCTTGAGCCAGGCGGACTGGTACGTCGGCACGGCGAAGGCCACCGCGTGCGCCTTGCAGAAGCCGTACGCGCCGAACGCCTCGACGATCTCCCAGGTGTGCGCGGTGACTTCGGGCGCATAGCCGCGCTCCGCCGTCGCCGCGGCGAACCAGGCGCGGATACGCCCCTGCCACTCGGGGTCGGACAGCCGGCGCCGCGCCTGGTCCGCCTCGTCCCGCCCGCAGCCCGTCATGATCCGCAGGATCTCGATGATCTGCTCGTGGAAGACGACGACCCCGTACGTGCCGCTCAGCGCCTCCGCCAGATCGGGGTGCGGGAAGCGCACCGGCGCGCGGCCGTGCCGGGCTTCGATGAAGGGCCGCACCATGTCGGCCGCGACCGGCCCCGGCCGGAACAGCGAGATGTCGACGACCAGATCGTCGAAGGTGGCGGGCTGCAGCCGCCCCACCAGGTCGCGCTGGCCCGGCGATTCGATCTGGAAGCAGCCCAGCGTCTCGGTGGAGCGGATGAGCGCGTACGTCGCGGGGTCGCCCGCCGGCACCTGGGCGGGGTCGTCCAGGTCGAGCCGCTCCCCGGTGGCCCGGCCGATCTCGGCGACGGCGTGGGCCATCGCGGACTGCATCCGCACCCCCAGCACATCGAGCTTGAGCAGCCCCAGGTCCTCCACGTCCTCCTTGTCGAACTGGGACATCGGGAAGCCCTCGCCGCTGGTCGGCATCACCGGCGTGCGCCGCAGCAGGGAGGCGTCGGAGAGCAGCACCCCGCACGGGTGCATGGCGATTCCGCGCGGCAGCGCGTCGAGCCCCTCGACCAGCTCCCACAGCCGTCCGTACTTCCCGCCGTCCCGCTTCGACTCCTCGGCCACGGCGCGCAGTTCGGGCAGCTCAGCCAGCGCGGCACGGGCATCGCGGGCACGGATGTGCGGGAAGGCCTTGGCGAGCCGGTCGGTCTCCGCCGGGTCCATGGACAGGGCGGCGCCCACGTCCCGTATCGCGTGGCGCACCCGGTAGGTCTCCGGCATGGCCACGGTGGCGACCCGCTCGGCGCCGAAGCGGCCGATGATCGCGCGGTAGACGTCGAGCCTGCGGGCCGACTCGACGTCGATGTCGATGTCGGGCAGCGCGAGCCTGCGCCGGGAGAGGAAGCGCTCCATCAGCAGCCCGTGCTCGACGGGGTCCGCGTTGGCGATGCCCAGGAGATGGTTGACGAGGGACCCCGCACCGGAGCCGCGGGCCGCGACCCGGATACCCATCTCCTTCACATCGTCCACGACCCGGGCGACGGTCAGGAAGTACGAGGCGTGGCCGTGGAAGGCGATGATGTCCAGCTCGTGGTGCACCCGCTCCCAGTACTCGCGCCTGCGGTCGTAACCGCGCAGCACCATGCCGGCGGCGGCCCGGGAGGCGAGCACGCGCTGTGCGGTGCGATGGGCGGCGCCGACGAGACGCGGTTCGGGGAAGTGGACGGTGCCCATACCGAGGTCGTCCTCGGCGTCGACGCTGCACGAGGCGGCCAGCGCCTGGGTCTCGTCGATCAGCCGGTGTGCGGTGTCCCGGCGGAAGCCCGCCGCCTCGGCGATCCGCTCGGCGGTGCGGAACATCTCACCGGCGTCCTTGAGCCAGCGCTCACCGCTGTCGAGGCCCTTGCGCGGATCGACGGGCACCAGCCTGCGGGCGGCGTCGAGGACGTCGGCTACGGGGCCCTGCCCCTGGTCGGCGTAGCGGACGGCGTTGGTCAGTACGGGGCGTACGCCCTGCTCGGCGGCGAAGCCGAGCGTGCGGGCGGCGAGTCTGAGCGAGCCGGGCCCGGTGCCGCTCAGCCCGTGGTGGACCGCTTCGAGGCGCAGCGCGTCGCCGTGCGCCTCCCGCCAGGGCCCGAGCAGGGCGGCGGCCCGGTCGGGGCGGCCGGCGGCGAGCGCACGGCCGACGTCGGAGTCCGGGCCGAGCAGGACGGCGAGACCGTCCCCGTGGTTCTCGTCCCAGGGCAGCAGGGGCCGCTCCCCGCCCGCGTGGGCCGCGGTGACCAGCCGGCACAGGGCCGCCCAGCCCGCCGAGCCGTCCCGGGCGAGGAAGGTCGCGCGGGGCACGGACTCGTCGACGAACACTCCGCCGCGCACGGGGGCGCGCATCCGGTGCGTGGGCCCCTCGGCCCGCGCCCGCCCGCCAACCGCGAGCCGCGCGCCGAACAGCGGCCGCACCCCGGCCGCGGCACAGGCCTTGGCGAAGCGGACGGTGCCGGAGAGGGTGTCCCGGTCGGTCAGCGCGATGGCGTCCATACCCCGCTCGGCGGCCCGCTCGGCGAGCCGTTCCGGGTGGGAGGCCCCGTACCGCAGGGAGAACCCCGAGACGGTGTGGAGATGCGTGAAACCGGGCATCCGCCGCACCTCCTGCTCCGCTGATCCAGTCCGTTCCTGACCCCCTTCACCACCATAGACCACTTTCGAATACTTGTGCGATTAACGGCGCGTCAGCCATTCGGGCCCGCCCCACCTGCGCAAACACCCCCTCTACCGGACCGTGGGTCCATGACTTTCCTGGACGAGATGAAGACCGCTGTCACTCCGCGCGCGGCGCTGCTCGTCATCGGCACGCTGGTGCTGCAGCTGCTGTTCATCGCGTCCTATGTGGGGGCTCTGCACAATCCCGCCCCGAAGGACGTCCCCTTCGGGGTCGTCGCGCCCGCGCAGGCGGCCCCGCGGCTGGTCAGCGAACTCAAGGGGCTGCCCGGCGGACCGCTGGACCCGCGTACGGCCGCCGGCGCGGCCGACGCCCGGAAGAAGATCCTGAACCGTGATCTCGACGGCGCCCTGATCGTCAGCCCCAACGGTTCGAAGGACACGCTCCTGGTCGCGTCCGGCGGCGGGACCGTACTGTCCTCGTCGCTCGACCGGATCATCACTGGCGTGGAGAAGACACAGCGGCGGAGCGTGCGGACCGTCGACGTGGCGCCGGCGTCGGCCCAGGACTTCGACGGGCTCTCCGCGTTCTACCTGGTCGTCGGATGGTGCGTCGGCGGCTACCTCTGCGCGTCGATCCTGGCGATCAGCGCGGGCTCCCGGGCCGCCAACGGACGGCGCGCCGCGCTCAGGCTCATCACCATGGCGCTCTACTCGGTCCTGGGCGGGCTGGGGGGCGCGGTCATCGTCGGTCCGGTGCTCGGTGCGCTGCCCGGCAGTGTCCTGGGACTCTGGGGTCTCGGCGCGCTGGTCGTCTTCGGGGTCGGCGCGATCACTCTCGCCCTGCAGGCGCTCACCGGCATCGTGGGGATCGGTCTGGCCGTCCTGCTGGTGGTGATCGCGGGCAACCCGAGCGCGGGCGGCGCCTTCCCGCTGCCGATGCTGCCGCCGTTCTGGCACGCGATCGGCCCCTGGCTGCCCCCGGGCGCGGGCACCTGGACGGCGCGCTCCATCGCGTACTTCAGGGGCAACTCCGTCACCGGACCGCTGCTGGTGCTCTCCGGCTGGGCGGTGGTGGGCACGGCGATCACGCTCGGTATGTCCACGTTCCGCAGGAGGCCTCCCACCGCCCCGGAGCCGCGGGAGATCCCCCGGCCCTGAGGCGGCTCGGCAGCGGCCGGACGGCAGAGGCCCGGCCCGTCACAAGGACGGGCCGGGCCCGGTGCTGTCCGCAGTGTGTGTTACTGAAGCGTCAGCCGATCGTCGCCCCGAAGGCGGCCAGCGCCGCGGGCACCGGCTGGAAGAACGTCTCCCCGCCGGCCGAGCAGTCACCGCTGCCGCCCGAGGTAAGACCGATCGCACTGTCGCCCGCGAAGAGCGCGCCGCCGCTGTCGCCGGGCTCGGCGCAGACATCGGTCTGGATGAGACCGTTGACGACGTCGCCGTTGCCGTAGTTGACGGTGGCGTTGAGCCCCTTCACCGTGCCGCCGTGCACCTGTGTGGTGGAACCGCTGCGCTGGACCGCCATGCCGACCGTCGCTTCGGCCGCCTTGGTGATCGGCTGCGTCTTGCCGTTGTAGAGGTCGACCTCACTCGGGTGCGGGGTGTCCGCCGTGTACTTCACCAGGCCGTAGTCGTGGCCGGGGAAGTCGGAGGCCGCGTTGGTGCCGATCTCGGAGCCGCCCTGCGAGTCCGACCAGCTGCTGACGGCCTGGGTGCAGTGCCCGGCGGTGATGAAGTACGGCTGGCCGTCCTTGACCACGTTGAAGCCGAGCGAGCAGCGGGCGCTGGAGCCCCAGATGGCGTCACCGCCCGCGATGAGGGGCTTGAACTCCCCCGCGCTGCGCTTGAGTTCGGCCTTGGAGCCGAGGCCCTTGACGACACTGTCCAGCTTCGAGAGCTTCGCGCCGGAGACGGTGCGGTCGGCGGTGACGACGATCTTGTTACTGACCGGGTCCACCGCCCACGAGGTGCCCGGCAGCGATGCCTTGTCGGCCAGGGTCTTGCGCGCACCGGTCAGCGCGGCCATCGAGTTCTGGACGACTCTCGCCCGGCCGCCCGCCTTGCGTACGCCCTGGGCCGCCGCCTCGTCGACGACGTTCACCACCAGATGCTTGCTCTTGGCGTCGTAGTACGAGCCGGCCGCGTCGGCGCCCAGTGTGTGGGTCAGCGTCGAGGCCAGGGTCCCGGCCGCGGTCACGGACAGCGTCTTCAACGGGGAGGCCGGTGCTGCCTCGCTGGCGTTGGCCGTCTGGAAGGTGACGCCTGCGGCGATCAGCGCGGCGGCACCGGTCGCCGCCGCGATCACTCGGCGCTTGGGTATGCGTCGGTGCTTCAACTTCGACCTCCTGTGGGGGCCGCTTCCGGTCATGTGGGGTGACCGGAAGCGGAGGATGGAGCCGCCCACTATTCCGACAGTCACAGCTCGTACACAAGGTCGGCCCATGGACGGGCACACGACACCGACAAGCCGCCCGCACTCCGTTCACGAATGGGGCGCCTCCCGGAGGGACTCAAGGGGAGATAAGCCGCTTCGGTCGACAAATCAATGCCGCCTGTCCGACGGCCGCCGTCCGCTATCCACCGCCGGGGGACCGGATTGCGACCGGGTTGCGGGTGGATTGCGGGCGGATTGCGGGCGCCCCCTCAGCCGTATCCGCAGCTTCTCGGCAACTCCGTGCCCCTGAAAGCGCGCTGATGGGTAATCATCGGAACGAAGGGGGATGCCAGTGCACACGATGCATGCATACGGCACAGAGGGACCGGGGCTGCGCGGGCGGGTTCGCGCGCCGGACGGACGTCATCTCACAGTGGAACGTCTCGGCGATCCGCGCGGCAGGCCGGTGTTCCTGCTGCACGGCACCCCGGGCAGCAGACTCGGGCCCGCCCCGCGCGGCATGGTGCTCTATCAGCGCAGAATGCAGCTCATCGCCTTCGACCGCCCCGGCTACGGAGGCAGTGACCGGCTGCCGGGACGCAGCGTCGCCGATGTCGCCCAGGACGTCGGGGCGATCGCGGACGCGCTGGGCATCGAGAGGTTCGCCGTCGCGGGCCGGTCGGGCGGCGCACCCCACGCGCTGGCCTGTGCGGCCCTGCTGCCCGGCCGGGTCACCAGAGCGGCCGCCCTGGTGACACTCGCCCCGCGGGACGCCGTCGGGCTCGACTGGTTCGAGGGCATGGCCGCGTCCAACGTCCGGGAGTACACCACCGCGTCCGACGACCCCGACGGCCTGGCGGCCCGGCTCATCCCGCGCTCGGCGGAGATCAGGAAGAACCCCGTCCGCCTGCTCGACCAGCTGTTCAGCGACCTCACCGACTCCGACCGCCGAGTCGTCAACGACGCGGGCGTACGGGCCATGCTGCTGCGCAACTACCAGGAGGCGCTGCGCACTTCACCGTACGGCTGGATCGACGACGCGCTGGCGTTCTCCCACCCCTGGGGTTTCGACCCCGCCGACATCCGCAGCCCGATCATGCTGTGGCACGGGGTGAAGGACGTCTTCTCGCCCGTCGGCCACTCCCGCTGGCTGGCCCGGCGCATCCCGGGCGCGACGGCCGTACTCGAACCGGCCGCCGCGCACTTCGACGCGCTGCACGCGCTCCCCCGCATCCTCAACTGGCTGCTGGACGAGTGAGGACCGGGGCACGCGGCAGCGCTCCGGCCCGTCACACCACGAGCGGCTCCAGGTCCCGGCTGAACCGCCGCGCGTCGCCCGCGATCCCCACGTAGTCGTGGTCGTCACCGAGCTGCCGCTGCAGCTCGGTGACGGTCTCCGCCCTCAGCAGCTGCGCCTCCTCCTTGCGCCCGAGTGCGTCCAGCGTCACCGACATGTTGGACGCACAGGCCAGGGTCTCCGGATGATGGGCGCCGACGACCTCGCGCAGCGCCGCGACCACCCGGCGCTCGATCTCCAGGGCCTTCGGGAGATCGCCCAGCTCGGCCGTCACATTGGCGAGGTTGACGGTCGCGAACAGCACATGCGGATGACGGGGGTTCAGTACGTCGCTCATCGCCCTGATCGTGCTGGCGAGCACCGATTCGGCGGTGTCCAGCGCACCGCAGGCCCCCTGGAAGATACCGAGGTTGTTCATGGCGGTGAGGGTGTACGGATGCCGCTCCCCCGGCATCTTCATGTACTGGTCGACCACCGCCTGCGCGGTGTCCCGCGCCCCCACCGCGTCCCCGGCGGCGAACAGGTCGGCCGCGAAGTTCAGGTCGCAGGCCAGCCAGTCCGGGTTCGCCACCGTGTACTTGATGCGGTACCGGTCCCGGGTGGCCGAGGTCAGCCGCCTGGCGTCCTCCGGGCGGCCGGCCCTGCGCAGCGAGACGGCCAGGCTCTTGGCCGCCGCGAGCGTACCGGGGAAGGCCCGGCCCAGCTGCTCCTTGAAGATCTGGTACGTCCGCGAGAGCAGCACGACGGAGTCCTCGTACCGGCCGACCTCGCGCAGGTCGCGGGCGAGGTTCTGCGCGGACGAGAGGGTGTACGGATGCTCCGGGCCGAGCACTTCGGTGCGGCGGTCGTAGACGTCCTGGTCCATCTCGCGCGCGCGGGCGTACTGGCCGGCGATCCGCAGGTTCAGCGCCAGGTTGTTGGCCGCGGCCAGGGTCCTCGGATGCGACTCGTCGAAGATCTCCTTGAACCCCTCGTACGCCTCGGTCGCCAGCGTCATGGCCCTGCTGTACTCACCGACCGCACCCAGGTCCATGGCCAGGGCGCTGGTGGTCATGTAGGTGTGCGGATGCGAAGGGCCGAGCTCCGGGAGCTGCTCGCGCTGGCGCCGCAGGGTCTCCTCGTCCAGCTCCATGGCCTCCACGTAACGACCGCGCGAGCGGAGGATGTTGGAGAGGTGGAAGCGGAGGTAGAGGTACTGGAGGTCGTTGTTGCCGAGGCGTTCGCGCCACACCTCGCGCAGCTCGCCGGCGAGGGCTGCCGCCGTGACGAAGTCACCGCGCTTCCACAGGTAGCGCACCCGGTCGATCATCAGCCGGCGGGTCTCCGGCTCCTTGCAGAGCCTGGCCTCCGACGGGCCCAGGTGCGGCCAGATGGGGGCGAAGTCGGGCCAGGTGCCGGGATTGTCTATCGGCTCGTCACCGTCGGGCCTGGCGCCCGCGAGGATCATATGGACGGCGTGCCGTGCGTCGTCCCGCTCCGCGTGGCTGAGCTGTGCCTTGATCACGGCCTGCACCAGGCGGTGCACCTGGATGGAGCCGCCCACCGGGTCCACCTTGGCGAGCGCGAAGCGGCCGATCTCCCGGATGACCCGGCCGAGCACCAGCTTCTCCTGGAGCGTCGCGTCGTACGGCTTGAGCGCGTCGATCATCTCCCGGCTGTAGAGGAGCTTGGCCGAGATCGGTTCCGGCGCGAAGAAGGCGCAGAGCTGGAGCAGCCGGACCGCGGCGGGCGAGCGCTCCTTGAGGCGGGCGATGGACACGTTCCAGGTGGCGGCCACCGGTTCGGGGTACCCGGCGGGCTGGTTGAGGGCGAGGACGCTCTCGGCCTCCTGGGCCAGCTGTTCCAGATAGGTGTCGACGGGGGTGGCGGTCTCGGCGATCCAGGCCGCCGCCTGCTCGACGGCGAGCGGCAGATCGCCCACCGCCTCGGCGACCCGGGCCGCGTCGTCGGCGGAGAGCCCCGGCGCCCGGCGCTGGATGTGCTCGACGGACTCCTCCCGCATGAAGACGTCGACGGGCAGCGCGTCCCCGTACTGCGACCAGGTCTGGTTCCGCGAGGTCACCAGCACATGGCCGGGGCCGCCCGGCGGGAAGAAGCGCTTGAGCTGCTCGGGATCGTCCGCGTTGTCGAAGACCAGCAGCCAACGCGAGGTGGGCACCCCGCGGCGCAGCAGATCGATGGCCTCCTGCGAGGCGGACGCCATGTCGTCGGCGCCCTGGGTGCCAAGACGGACGGCGAGTTCGGCGAGGCCGGCGATCACGTCGTCGGTCTGTTCGGCGGAGATCCACCAGACCAGGTCGTAGTCGGCCATGAAGCGGTGTACGTACTCCAGGGCCACCTGGGTCTTGCCGACGCCGCCGAGGCCGTACAGCGTCTGGGGCTGCGGCAGGACCACGGCCATCCCGCCGCCGAGCTGGTCGCGCATCCGCTCCAGTACCAGGGAGCGCCCGGTGAAGCCGGAGTTGCGGGCCGGGGCGTTCCAGATCTTCGGGACGGTGCCGGGGAACCGCGGCCCCGGCGCCACCCCGTCGACCGCCTGGCCCGGCCGGTCCACCGCCCGCAGCAGCGCAGCGGTGGCGTGCACCTCGTCGAGCCGGAACAGGTCGACCGGGTTGCGGTCGATGTAGGGCGTGGTCAGCCGTACGTCACCGACGCGCAGCGGCAGCAGATGCCTGCGGGTCCCGGAGGGGTCCTCGGCGGCCGAGCGCTGCCAGACCTCCACCGCGCGGGCCGACTTGAGATAGGCGCTGGACAGCACGACGACGGTACGGGCCGCGCCGTCGGCCGCCGCGGTCTCCGCGTCGGACGGTGGCGCCTCGGCCGACACGTCGCGCGGCACCACCCGGAATCCGGCGCGGGTGAGCACTGACTCGATCCAGTCCGCCCACATCCGGTTCTCGGCCACATAGCTGAGCAGCAGATCGGCGGGGAGCGCGGGGCGGCGGCGGGTGAAGGCGTCCCTGATGCGCAGCCTGACCTCTTCGGGGATCTGCGGCATCGAGGTGATCTGCCGGTCGGTGACGACGGAGGCGAGCCGTTCGAAGGCGGAGAGCAGCGAGTTGGTGAGCCCTGCCTCGTCGCCGAAGGTGGCCAGGGTCTCCTCGTAGGCGTAGTAGGGGCGGTACGGGATCTCGACCGCTCCCCAGTACGCGGTGAGCTCCTCGCCCGTGAGCCCGCGCGGCAGCCCGTCGAACCGGAGCCTGGCCAGGGCCCGTCCCGCGTCCGCCTTCTCCTTCTCGCCCTCGTCGATCCGCATCGGGACGGGCAGGATCTGGATGCCCCGGCCGCCGTCGTGCTTGTCGATCTGGCGGGCCACGGCGGCGGCGCCGTCGATGGACTGGTCGCTGAGGGTGAAGCAGTCGACGAGCGCGTCGGGCAGATGGACGGTGCAGATGTCGGCGATGTCGCTGAGCCCGGTCCTGCTGTCGATGAGGACGTAGTCGTAGTTGGCCTTCATGTCGTCGCGCAGCGCGTCGAAGAAGTGGCCGCCGCCGAGCCGGTCGTAGAAGTTGTCCCAGTCGAAGGTGGAGACGGTGGCGGAGTACTCGCGGTTCTGCCGGCCGGCCGACACGAAGTCGAGCGTGCCGCCGTCGGGGAACTCCCAGCCCAGCGTCTCCGGTGTCAGCGAGACGGCGTGCTGCTGGATACGGGCGTAGTCCCGGTGCCAGTCGTCGGGGCGCGGGACGGGGCTGGTGGCCGCCCAGGCGTACTCGGTGATCAGGTCGATGATCCCGGTGGTGGCGCCGAGCGTGGACGGGTCGAGGAAGGGGTGGAAGAAGCGGTAGAGGCCCGGTGCCTCCAGGTCCCAGTCGACCGCGAGGACGCGTCTGCCGTTGGCGGCCAGGATCCAGGCGGTGTTGGCCAGGGCCATGGTCCGGCCGGTACCTCCCTTGTACGAGTAGAAGGTGACGATGCGTCCGTCACGACCTGCCGTCATCCGTGTCCTCCGCATCGAGCGCGAGATCCTGAGTTGCCGGTATGTAGCGGGTGGCGGCCTGCTCGGTCGCCATCGGGCCGATGAGCCGGGGCCGTTCGTGGTGGCCGCCGCCGCCCGGCGGGTAGACGGCTGCGTGCTTCAGATACTGCTGGGCGGCGGCCTCCACCACCTGGGGGAGGATCTGGCCGAAGGCCTCCATGCTCGGGACGCCCTTGGCCGCGGCTCTCGACGCGGCGCGCCCCTCCCGCATCTTGGACGGCATGGTGTCCTCAAGACGGCCGGTGAGCTCGGCCTCGGAGGCTCTGCTCTGGTGGTCGTCGCGGTTCCAGGGGACCACCACACTCACCCAGGGGCGGTGCTCGGAGTCGAAGGCGGCGAGCCGCTGGCGCCGCTCGTCGTCGTGCAGGGCCCAGCGGTCGACGAGCAGGACCTCGGGACGTGACGGAGGCTGCTTCCCGTCGAGGTGGAGTACTTCCTCGTCGAACGAGGTGACGGTGGCCTGGTAGTTGAGCGAGCGGACCAGGTCCTCGGCCAGCCGGGACAGCGGCTGCGCGGAGACGGGGTGGTACGGATTCCAGTCCAGCGGGGTGTCCCCGTAGTACTCGGAATGCCGGCCGTCGGGAAGGTCGTGGCGGGTGGGCGCTGCGACGGTCAGTTTCATCGGGCGCGGGCCCGCGCTGGGCGGGCCGAAGGCGCTGGGTATGGCCCGGTAGTCGACGGGGCGGCACGGGCCGACGTCCGATGCGTCGGCGACGCTCACAATGCGTTTGGCCAGTTCGTAGACTGCCCGCTCGTACTCCTCGGCGAATATCCGCAGTTTGACGAGACCGTAGAGCCCGTCGGTCACATAGCGCTCGCCGAAAGCACGGTGGTTGAACTGCAACCGCGCTGCCGGGCCCGGCAGTTGGTGCGGCGGCACGGGGACCCAGAGGGCGGGGACTATCGCGTCGGCCGTGCGGTTGCTGCGGACCTGTTCCTGAATGGCGCGCTGGGCGAAGGCGTACCACTCCTTGCCGCACATCTCGCTGCCGAAATAGCGGGGCGAGAAGAGCGGTACGAAGACCCGGCAGGTGGCGAGGACTTCGCCGAGCCGCTCCGACCAGCCCTCCCCCGAGCGCAGCTCCCGGTCTATGAAGCCCGCGGGCGCTCCCGCGGGCAGATTGGTCATGGCCATCACATGGGCGCAGAGGTCACGGAAGAGCCGCTCGACCCACATGTCCGGGTCGGGCCCGACGGCTCCGTGTTTCGGAGTGTGCGCATAGCTGAGAAAAAAATACGGCCTGTGGTTCGCCGCTCTCGGCTGTTCCGATGCTGCCAACTCGGCCCCCCGTCGTCCATGAAGACATCATTCCGGAGCGAAGAGTCCCCACCCCGTCGACGTTCGGTCAATCAACGTCGTTTTTCGGTCATCCACTTCATCGCGTGCGCCACAGCTTCCTTGATCGGGAACGCCATGGCGGCCGCGTTCCCCAGCTTCCCCTCTCGCAGGCTCACGCGGGGGAAATCCGCACCGATCAGTTCGAAATCACTGTCGTCGAGTTCGATGTCCCGGTATTCGAACCACTCACGCCGGCCACCCGTACCGACCACGCAGCGGTACAGCCGCGTCGGGATATCCGGAATCTTGTATTCAGCCAGCCGGTATTCAGCGAGATGGAATGAGGTGCACACACCGAATCCCACATTGATCATCAATTCCCGCGCGCCGGCGGCGGCGAGTCTGCCCAGCGGGGAATCCTCACCGAGGTGGCAGTCGGCGGGATGGTCCTTTACCAGCTCTTCGGCGCGCGCGCCCAGCGCGGCGAACGAGGTCTGGGGGTGGCTGCTGCGTACCGCGCCCGGAGAGAGCCGGACACATTCAGCCAGCCGGCCCATCCCGGGACACGGCGTACGGGCGGGGTCGAAGGCGGGCATCGAGGCGAGGAAGCGAGCCCTGGCGTCCTCGGTGAGTCCGGCGGTCTGCCGCAGATGGGCCGCCGATGTCGTGGAGTTCTCCGGGGTGAAGGCCGGGACCACCAGCGTCCCCCCCTCGCCCAGGACGCCGAGGAGCGCGTCCCGCAGCGTCCGCGCGTCCAGCCCCGTACCACCGAGCGCGGAGTGCACCAGCAGCGTCATCCCCTCCGTGACCCCGAGCGCTCTCAGCTCGGCGGCCGGCCCGGCCTCACCGGCCACGGGCTGCCTCCTCCCACTCGTCCCACAGGGCGGCGACCAGGCTCCTGCCGCTGATGGTCAGTTCGGCCGCGCCCTCCAGAGCTTCCAGCGCCTGCCGGGTGTGCGCCAGGGTGCGCGCACGGTTCTCTCCCGGGTACGCGGCGAGCGCCACGCCCTCATAGGCGCCGGCCAGCACCTCCGAGACCGGCACCGGCTCCTGCCGCCAGGGCACCCGGTGCGGCCAGGAGCCGTCCTCGGCGTAGAGATCGGTGACATCGAGGAGCGCGCGCAGCTTCCCCCGGCGCACGGCGCGCAGCAGGCCCCCGGGGGTGAGGCCGGGCAGGGAGACACCGATGGCTCCGTGCCCGTGCCGGCCGACCGCCGGCTCGCCCGCGGTCAGCGGGGTCACCGTGGTGAGCCGGGCGGCGGCGTCCTCGGCGTGCACGGGGACGGCGGCCCGCAGCGCGGACCAGGTGCGCGCGAAGCGCCGGCTCCAGTCGGCGGCGCCTGCCAGGGTGAGGCGCTCCCCGACGGGCGTACCGAAGCAGTCGCGGTACGGGTCGAGGTCGTCCAGCGCGAGATCGGGGGCCCCGTCGCAGTCGGTCCTGCGCAGCGGCTGCCAGTCGGCGGTGGCCTCGTCCGGGCGCGGAACGCGCAGTTCGGCGCCCGCGCTTCTGACCAGGAAGCCCTTCTCGGCGCGGCGGACCTCGGCGCTGCCGCTCGCGGCGGACCCGGTGAGACGTAACGCCCCGTAGGTCGGCAGGTGCAGCAGACCACCGGAGTACGCCACGGTGACGGGCAGATCGAGCCCGCCTCGCAGGGCCCCAGCGGCGACATGGGCGGCCAGCCTGCCGGGGGTGCCGGACCGGCCCAGGCGCAGGGCGTCCAGGCAGCTGAGCAGCCAGCTGCGGGCGTAGGGGTGGGCGAGCACCGTGTCGAGCCCGTCGGACCGCTGCTCGACCTCGCCCGCCAGCTCCCAGGCCCGCGCCCACTCCTCGCCGCCGCGGCCGGCCAGTTCCGTGTGCAGCGCGGCGAGCAGAGTGCGGGTCAGCTCCTGCTGTCCGGCGGCCAGTTCCCGCGGATCGGTGAGCGCGGGCGAGGTGGCGGCCGGCGCGGTGCGCGTCTCGATGCCGCGGACCAGTGCCTCCAGATCGGTGCAGTAGACGCTCTCCTGGTCGAAGGAGCCCGCGCGGTAGCGGTGGGTGTAGAGACCGCCCCCGCAGGACCGCACGACGGGGCACTCCCGGCACTTCTCGCCGACACCGGCCAGGCCGAGCTGGCGGGCGCGGACCCCGGGGTGGGCGGCCACCTCGTCGAAGGCGTGGCTGAAGACGTCGAACCCGGTGAACGCCGCGCCCTCGTAGGCGCTCTTGAGGGAGTCGACCTGCTCCAGCGTGCCGTCGGTCTCCACGACGACCAGGTCGGTGGGGGCCAGGCCCAGTGACTCGGTGAGGCTCGGACCGCCGCCCAGCGTGGAGATGACCGACTCGAAGAGCCGTACGGGGATCTTCCGCCCCTGCGCGTCCCAGCGGTCGAAGACCGTCAGGATCCAGTCGGCGTAGGCGGTCGGCGCTCCGGCCGGCCGGTGCGGGGGGTCGTCCCAGGTCGCGTGCGGCAGCAGGAAGTCGATGCGCGGCGGGGCGAGCTCGGTCAGCGCGTCGTAGACGGCGACCGGGTCGTTCAGCACGTCGATGGTGCAGAGCAGACCGAGGTCGAGATGGGCGTACCGGTCCTGGCGGAGCAGCTCGACGGCCCTGAGTACCAGTGGATGGCTGGTGCGGCCGTCGGCGAAGCGGCGGTGCCTGTCGTTGGAGGCGCGGTCCCCGTCGAGGGAGATGCCGACCCGGACGTTGAACTCGTCGAACAGGTCGAGGTACCGGGGGCTGAGCTGGAGGCCGTTGGTGTGGATCCGGAGGTCGAGCCCGGCGGTCCCTTCGAGGGCCCCGGTGAGCTCCTCACAGACGCGGCGCAGTCGTGCGGGGCCTGCCAGCAGTGGCTCCCCTCCGTGCAGGATCACTGACACGGAGGGCAGGTCATGGGTCCTGGCGTGCTCCGCCAGTCGCAGAGCTGTCCAGTGGACCGCCTCGTCAGAGATGGCCTTGGGCCGCGTGCGCCAGCTCTGGTCGGCATGTTCGTAGACATAGCAGTGGTCACAGGCAAGATCGCATCTGCTGTGGACCTTGAGGACGATCTCGCGGAATGGGACCAGGGGTCCTGTCATTCCGCCAGTCTAGAGCGCCGAATTGAAGGTCGATGCCCTCATCGAGCGACCGGTCGAAGCGGAGAGAACCCGGCCGAGCTGCTTGACAGCCTCGGTACCGCGCACATCGATCTCGGCCAGGGGGACACGCGGCTTCTTTACAGCGGCGGAAGAGGCTGAAGTTACGGACATGATGAGGCCGCCTTGAGGGATGTTTTCTGGACATGGGCAGGAATGCCGATACTTGCACCGTTGCAGTGTCGGCGGGTCGACTTTACCCTCAACCAGACCGAAGGCAACTGAGCGCGACCGGACGCTCGGAAGAACGTCGCACAGAGTGTGCTCCAGAATTCCGGAACACGCCATTCCACCTAAAGAGTGAAGACAGAAGTCGCAGACGGGGGTTCATGTGACGGCGTTTCCCGGTCCAGAGCGGAACCCAGAACACAGCATGGTCTTCCGGAGCGCCGATCTGCCCGGGCTGTTCCACCGGGCCGACGCCCACGCCATCGCCAGGCAGGGCGAGGCCGTGGGCTCCACCCGGGCCCAGCTGGTGCTCCTGGTGGTGGGTGCCGCGACGGCGTCCCTGCCCTGGCGAGCGGAGCTCGGGGGCGGCTTCCAGGCCATCGGCGTACTAAGCACGCTGGCCTACGCCGGGGTGCTGCTGCTGACCTTCAGCACCTCCCGCCGCAAGGCCAAGGCACAGTGGCAACTCAACCGCTCGGCAGCCGACTTCATCAAGTCGATGTGCTGGCGCTACGCCGTGCACGGCGCCCCCTTCGACGCCGGGTCGGCCGATGTGGACGAGTTGTTCATCGGCCGCGTCGGGGAGCAGCTGGAGGAACTGCGCACGGTGGGCTGGGACCAGGAGACGCCCGGCACCGACCTGATCACCCCCGGGATGCGTTCGCTGCGGGCCAGGTCGTTCGAGGTCCGCAAGGAGACCTACGTACGGGACCGGCTGATCGAGCAGCGCAACTGGTACCGGCGCAAGCAGGAGGTCTCCCGCGGCGCCACCCTCCTGTGGTCCAGCGCCTTCGCGCTGCTCACCCTGGTCGCCCTGGCCTTCGGGGTGCTGCGCGCCCTCTCCATCAGCGAGAACACCGAGGTCGCCGCGGTGGTGTCGGCCGCCGCGGCCTCCGGTGTGGCCTGGAGCGAATTCCGCCGGCACCAGCCGCTGATAGCGGCGCACGCGCTGGTGGAGGAGAAACTCAAGGCGCTGCATCTGGAGATGGAGAGCCCCCTCACCGAGAAGCAGTGGTCGGCCGCGGTGTACGAGACCGAGCGGGTCGTCTCACCGCAGTACACCGACTGGCTCGCACGGCACGGCAGTTGAGCCGGCTGACCGGCGGTTGACTCAACGTCGCACGTTCAACGCCCCGCGGACCCGAGGCAGCGATCGTTTTCAGTCACGTTTCACGCCCTCCCGCCAGATGACGGTCACCGGCTTGCCCGCGTCCAGGGCGTAGCCGACGATGTCGCCCGTACCGCCGAGGCCGCGGGAGGGCAGACCGTCCCAGACGGCCACCAGACGGTCGCAGTTGTCTGCGATATAGGCGCCGGCCGCGTAGTAGGCCTCGTCCGTCGAGTGCGGGAAGTCCATCCGGACCTCCTGGGTCGCCCTGCCTCTGAGCCGGCGGTAGCCGGCCAGCTCGCCCGCGTCGCGGAAGCCCAGTTCGTAGTCCCCGCTGGGGATGACCGCGGTCAGCTCGGCGCCGTATTCGAGCGCGATGCACGCGAAGAGCTGGTCGGCCCCCGCGGCCAGGCTGGAGAGGACCTCCAGGGGCCCCTGATGGCCGCCGAGCAGGGTGCGCAGCGCCTCCCGCACATGGGCGATGGCGTCGGGCGGAATACTGCGGTGTCCGGTCACTCCGATGCGCTTCATACGCCCCCGCCTTCTGTGAGCTCCCCGCTCCCCCTGACATCCTCTCAAAAGTACGCAAGAGCCCCCGCCCGGAATCCCGGACGAAGGCTCTTGCGCCGCTGTGTCGGCGGGGCGGCGGCGGCCACCCGAGGGGGCCCGGTCAGTAGACGCTGACCCCGTAGGCGCTCAGCGCCTCGGTGACGGGCTGGAAGAAGGTCGTACCGCCCGATGTGCAGTCACCGCTGCCGCCCGAGGTGAGACCCAGGGCCTTGGAGCCCGCGTAGAGCGGGCCGCCGCTGTCACCGGGCTCGGCGCAGACCGTCGTCTGGATGAGTCCGGAGACGACGTCCCCGCCGCCGTAGTTGACGGTGGCGTTCAGCGCGGTGACCTTGCCGCTGTGGGTGCCGCTGGTGGAGCCGGTCCTGGTCACGGTCTGGCCCACCGTCGGGTTGCCCGCGCTGGTGATGTCCTGGCTGCCGGCGGTGCCGGCGTGCGGCACGGCGGAGTTGGTGTACTTGACGATGCCGTAGTCGTTGCCCGGGAAGCTGGTGCCGGCCGTCGGGCCGATGCTCGTGGTGTCCGACGAGTTGGTGTACCAGGCGGGGGAACCCTCGGTGCAGTGACCGGCGGTGAGGAAGTAATAGGTCGACCCACTGCGTACGTTGAAGCCGACGGAGCAGCGCCACTGCGAGGTGTAGATGGCGTCACCGCCCTTGAGGAGCTTACTGAAGGTGCCGGCGGTGCGCTCGACGCGGATCGCGCCCGCGTTGGCCCCGCTCCGCTGCTTGATCCGGCTGATCTCCGCCGATGAGACCGTGCTGTCCGCGGTGACGACAAGGGTGCCGGTCGCCTTGTCGACGTACCAGGCGGTGCCCGGGACATCCGCGCCCTGCACGGCGTTGCTCGCGGCTGTCAGCTGCCGGGGGCTGTACGCCGTGGCCTGCTCGGCGTGGGCGGTCGGGACCGTGAGTGCGGCCGCGACCAGCAGGCCGGACGCCACGGCGATCAGCCGGCCGCGTCTCGCGGGGCCGTTGTGGGGGGTGGTGCGCTTGATCCTCATATCAGTTCCTCCGGAAGAGAATCCGCGGGTCCTTTTCGGTGGGGGGACCCATGAGGCGCAGGCCGGGGCACGGCGGAACGCTCCCGCCGTGTCCCTGACAAACGCGCTGCCCGGAGTACAACGCGACCCGGCCACCGGGCGCAAGAGGGCCTCCCGGCCGGGCACGGTCGCTGCGGGGGTCTTCCGACTGGATCAGGCCGGGTCAGCGTGTACGCGCTCTGCGTTCACCCGCCGTGATCGCGACCGGGAGGGTGTTGCCCGGCGGCGGGAAGGGGCAGATGAAGTGCTCGGCGAAGGCGCAGGGCGGCAGCAGCGTGCGGTTGAAGTCCACCCTCACCGTGCCGTCGGCCGCCGGTGCGGACGGCCGCAGGAAGCGGAACCGGTAACTGCTCGTCCCGCTGGTGGTGTCGGCGAAGACCGCCCACAGCGAACCGTCCTCCTCCTGCGCGACCTGGAGGGTGTGCTCGTCGCCCGCCAGGTGGAAGGCGAGTTCGCCGGAGAGGCCGAGACCACGGTCGCGGCCGTCGGCGTTGGGCACCTGGACGGTTCGGCTCGCGCCGTAGGGCCGGTAGAGGCCGGGAAGTGCCCACTCCGGGTGGTACGGCGTGGCCTCGATCCCGGCGAACGCCCGCCGGTTCGCGGAGTCCGGGTCCCAGACCCGGACCGCCCAGAGCCCCTCCCTGCGCACCACGACCAGACGCCGCTCGCCCTGGGCGGTGCGGGCCATCGCGGGCGGGGCGTGGTCGGCGGTGAGCGCGGCCCGTCCGGTGAACGGCTTCCCGTCGAGGGAGAGCCCGTCACCGGCGGTGGCCGTCAGCACCACCTCGTCGCCGGCCGCCTCCCAGTGGCCCGCCACGCCCGGAATCCGTCCGTCCGGCGCGTCGTCGAGCCAGTGGGTTCCGGTCAGAGCCAGCGGACCGTAGGGCGCGGAGACCGTCGCCATGCGCTCTTCGTGCCACGCCCGCCAGCTGTCCGGTCCCGTGGCCGCTTCTTCCCCGGCGGCCCTGGACGCGGCGTCACGGGTACTGCCCGTTCCTTCTGTCATGGGATCAACCCTTCCATACCGGCTCGGCGAGACCGAGGTGGGAGCGGAGCGTCGGGCCGGTGTACTCGGTGCGGAACACCCCGCGCTCCTGGAGCAGCGGTACGACCCGGCCGACGAAGTCGTCGAGTCCGCCCGGGGTGAGATGCGGGACGAGGATGAACCCGTCGGCCGCGTCCGTCCGTACGAACTCGTGCAGTTCGGCGGCCACCGCGTCCGGGGTGCCGATGAAGGACTGACGCGCGGTGGTCTCGATGACCGTCTGCCGGATGGAGAGGCCCTTCTGCTGCGAGAGCGCCCGCCACTTCGCGGCGACGGCCGCCGGATCGGCCACCCTGACCCGCCCCTGGGCGACGTCCGATCCGGGATCGGGGTCGATCTCGGGCAGCGGCCCGTCCGGATCGTACGAGGAGAGGTCCCGGCCCCAGATCTGCTCCAGGGCGAGGATCGCGTTCTGCGGGGAGACCTGCTGCTCGCGGATGACCGCCGCCCGTTCCTCCGCATCGGCCGCGGTGTCGCCCAGGACGTAGCTGACCCCCGGCATGATCTTCAGCTCCGACGGCTCACGGCCGTACTTGGCCAGCCGCCGCTTGGTGTCGGCGTAGAACGCGCGGCCCGCGTCGAGGGTGCCGTGCCGGGTGAAGATCACGTCGGCGGACGACGCCGCGAACTCCCGGCCCTCGTCCGAGTCGCCTGCCTGGATGACGACAGGATGGCCCTGCGGGGAGCGTGGGACGGTGAACTCGCCCGCGATGTCGAAGTGCCGGCCCCTGTGCGCGAAGGGCCGCGGGTTGCCGTCGGGGCTCCAGGAGTCCCAGAGTTCACGCGCCGTCGCGACGAACTCGGCGGCGCGGGTGTAGCGGTCGGCCCGGTCGAGATAGCCGCCGCGCCGGAAGTTCTCGCCGGTGAAGGCGTCGGACGAGGTGACCACGTTCCAGGCGGCCCGGCCTGCGCTGAGGTGGTCGAGGGTGGCGAGCCTGCGGGCGAGTTCGTACGGCTCGTTGAAGGTGGCGTTCACGGTCGCGGCCAGACCGAGCCGGTCGGTGACGGCTGCCAGCGCGTTGAGCAGGGTGATCGACTCGGGTCTGCCGACCACGTCCAGGTCGTGGATGCGCCCCCGGTGCTCACGCAGCCGCAGCCCCTCGGCGAGGAAGAAGAAGTCGAACCTGCCGCGCTCGGCGGTCCGGGCGAGATGCTCGAAGGAGGAGAACTCGATCTGGCTCCGCGAGCGGGGATCGGTCCACACGGTGGTGCTGTTGACGCCCGGGAAGTGGGCGGCGAGATGCATCTGCTTCTGCTGTGCGGTCACGGCCGTCCCCCGGGGTTCTGCGCGTAGCGGCCCGCGGGACGGGCCAGGCCCAGATGCTCCCGGAGCGTCGCGCCCGGATAGAAGCGGCGCAGCAGGCAGTGGTGCTGGAGCACGGGGACCGTGCCGTCGACGATCAGCGGGAGGTCGCGCTCCACATCGGCGGGGAGCAGATGGAAGCCGTCCGCCGCGTCCTGCTCGTACCAGTCGGCGATCAGCCGGGCGAGACCCACCGCGTCGGCGCCGGTGTGCAGTTCGACCGGGAGCGAGACCAGGACACGCAGCTGGTCGGGGCTGCGGCCGTGGGCGGCCGCCCGGTTTCTGATCTCCTCCCTGAACGTACGGGCGGTGAGCGGGTCGTCGGCGCGTACGAGTACGACATCGGCGTGCCGGACGGCCGCCTCACGGGCCGCCGCGCCGGTGCCGTCGACCACGGTGACGGGGTGGCCCTGGGGCGGCCTGGGCACGATGGCTGGCCCCCGTACGGAGAACGTACGGCCGGTGAAGTCGGTGTAGTGCAGCCGGTCGCGGTCGATGAAACGGCCGGTGGCCACATCGCGGATCTCCGCGTCGTCGTCCCAGCTGTCCCACAGTCTGGCCGCCACGTCGGCGACTTCACCCGCCTCGTGCCAGAGGTCGGCGCGGGGCGCGGCGTCACGCCGTCCGAAGAGGGCGGCCTCGGCCGCGGTTTCCGACACCGCCGGGCTCCAGCCGGCCCGGCCGCGGCTGACCCAGTCCAGGGTGGCGACGGCCGACGAGACATGGAACGGCTCGGTGTGGGTGGTGGTCACGGCCGGTACGAGGCCGATCCGCCCGGTGTCCGGCGCGACGCGGGCGAGCACGGCCGGCGCGTCGGGTCCCGGCCGGGCGAAGGAGTCGTCGAGGGTGATGAAGTCGAGGGTGCCGCGCTCGGCGAGGAGCGCGAGGCCGGTGTAGTACCCGGCGTCGTACTGCGGCCGTCCGCCGATCTCGGCGGCGAGGTGGAGGGGTCGGGACACGGTCATGGTCAGGAGTCCTTTCACAGGACCTTGGAGAGGAAGGCGCGGGTCCGCTCGTGCTCCGGGTGGTCGAGCACGGCGGCGGGCGGGCCCTGCTCGACGATCCGGCCCTCGTCCATGAAGACGACCGTGTCGGCGGCCTCCCGGGCGAAGCCGATCTCATGGGTGACGACGATCATCGTGGTGCCCTGTGCGGCCAAGTCCTTGATGACATCGAGGACTTCACCGACGAGTTCGGGGTCGAGAGCCGATGTGGGCTCGTCGAAAAGGAGCAGACTGGGCTCCAGGGCGAGCGCGCGGGCGATGGCCACCCGCTGCTGCTGTCCGCCGGAGAGCCTGCCCGGGTAGGCGGACGCCTTGTCGGCGAGTCCGACCCGGGCCAGCAGCTCCGCCGCGGCCGCCTCCGCCTGCTTCCGTGGCCTCCCGAGGGCGGCCACCGGGGCTTCGGTGATGTTCTCCAGCACGGTCAGGTGCGGGAAGAGATGGAAGTTCTGGAAGACGAAGCCGATCCGGGTGCGCTGCTTGAGCACCTCGCGCTCGGGCAGTTCGTGGAGGCGGTCGCCGGAGCGGCGGTAGCCGACCAGGGCCCCGTCCACGCTGATCCAGCCGCGGTCCACCTTCTCCAGGTGGTTGATGGTCCGCAGCAGGGTCGACTTCCCCGAACCCGACGGGCCGAGTACGACGGTCACCTCACCGGTGCGGACCGTCAGGTCGATCCCCCGCAGCACCTGGAGAGGGCCGAAGCTCTTGTGCACGGACCTGATCTCGACCATGGCGGGGGCCGCCTGGTCGGACGCGTTCGCCAGGCTGGTCTCTTTCAGGCTTTTCGACACCGGGCCGGTGTGGGCCGGGGCTTCCTCCGTCGAGCCGGTCTTCGCAGTGCCGGTCTTCCTCGGACCGGTCAGGCCGGTCTTCATCGGGCTCGCTGTCATCGTGCGGACTCCTTGAGCAACGTGAGGGCGGCGCGCGCGGTGGCGTCGTTCTGCCGGAATGCTGGGGCGTTCGTATGCGGCCTGGCGAAGGCGCCGGCCGAACGGGCCGTGGTGTGCGGGCCGAGTGCGAAACGCCGCGGATGCGGACCCGTGCCGCGCTCCACGACCCGCCCGTCGGCCGGGTCCACGACGAGCAGTCCCGCCGCGCTGGACCGTGCCCCGTCCTCGTACAGCGCGTTCAGCAGTGCGCTCCGGGTGCGGGCCGGCGAGGGCGCGGGCAGCCTCGCCTCGACCAGGGCGCGTGCTTCGACGCGCTCCCCCGGAACGCTCGCGCTGCCCGCACTGAACACCCCGCGGCTCTCGTCGGCAGTGACGGTGATGCCCGCGCCGAGGAACCGCACCACACCGGCGCGGGACAGGGCGAGGAGCTGCCGCAGCCTCGGCCCGGGCGGGCCGGAAGCCAGAAAGCTGAAGAACCCGTGCCAGCGGGCGCCGCCCTCACCGGTGTCGCCGAGGCGGGTCAACTGCCCGTAAACCGAGAGCAGTCCGAGGAACACCGCCAGATCCGGGCTGTACGCCGGGTCGTGGCGGCGGGTGATGTCGGCCTCGATGCGGTAGCGCAGGCTCTCCTGGAGCGCGTCGAAGGAGTCATGGCGTACGCCGTCCAGCGGCCGGTCGAGCGCCTCGGGGTCGAAGCGGTCGGCCGGGTCGGGGACGGCGTCCTCGGTCAGCGCGGCCAGTTCCGGCGCGGCGGCGGCCGCGGCGTACTTCTCCTCGAAGACCGGCCAGTCGACGGTGGTGCGGCCGGGGTGCGCGGTGAAGAGCCGGTGGTAGTGGGCGAATCCGAGCTCCCGGTCGATGAGCGGCCGTATGTGGCGGTCGAAGTCGACCGGCCCGGGTCCGGCGAGCAGCTCGTCCACCTGCTCGGGTCCGAAGAACCGTGGCAGCGGCGGGCGTTCGCCGGCCCAGGTGTAGCCGATCTTCGCGTGGTACGGCACTCCACGCCGCGATCCGACGTACAGGACCGGCTCCCGGCCGGAGGGCAGGTACTCCCCCCGTGCGTCGTACCGGCCGCCACGCCCCTCAGTGAGGAGCACCATCAGGTCGATGAAGGCGAGGCCGAAGCCGCGGACGACGACCGGCTCACCGGCGCCGAGCACCGACAGGTCGCTGTCCGCGGTGAAGGCGGGCGGCAGATGTACGAGCCCGTACCGACGGGCGAACCGGGCCAGTTCCCGCTGTTCCCCGTCGGGGTCCGCGTCGAGGTGGCCGATGGTCAGCACCACCAGATCGGCGATGACCGGCTCGGCCTCCCCCTCCAGCCACACCTGCTGGCGGCCGTCGGCCGGGCCGCTGATCCGGGTTGCGCGCGTCCGGTGCCGGCGCACGGCTGAGCCCGGCGGCAGCGCGGCCACGGCCTCCTCGTAGACCCAGCGCAGATAGCCGCTCTGCGCCTGCCGGGTGGGGAAGGACCGCGGGTCGGCCCCGGACCACTCGGCGAAGTCGGGGCCCGGACGTACCGGGCCCTCCAGGGGCTGCGCGGACGCGTCGGTGAACATGGTGACGTCGGCCGCCATGGAGTTCATCCACAGCAGCGGGGACTGGTCCTCGCGCCAGATGCGCCCGCCGCCCGGCGGGTACGGGTCGATCAGATGGATGTCGAGCGGCCGGTTCCCGTACAGCGAGGGGGCGTTGGCGGCGAGCCGCTCCAGGAATCCGGTGCCGCGCGGACCTGCTCCGACCACCGCAACGGACGCCCTCACCGGGCACCGCGCGCGTAGTACCGCTCGATGTGGTGCTGGCCCGCGCTGAGCACCGAGGTGACGAGCGCGTACCAGACGGTGGCGACCAGCAGCAGCGGGATGACCTGGTACGTGCGGTGGTAGACGAGCTGCACGGAGTAGAGCAGGTCCTGGACGGCGATGACGGAGACGATCGACGTGCCCTTGAGCGTGCCGATGAGCATGTTCCCCGCGGGCGGCACGATCGACCGCATGGCCTGCGGCAGTACGATCCGCCGCAGTCTGCGCCAACGGCCGAGCCCCAGCGACCCGGCCGCCTCGGTCTGGCCGCGTCCTACGGAGAGGATGCCGCCGCGTACGACCTCGGCCGCGTACGCCGCCTCGTGCAGCGTCAGTCCGACGATGGCGACGGTGACCGGGCCGAGGAGGTTGACGGTCCTGACACCCAGGATCTGCGGGTAGAGCGCTCCGATGTTGAACCAGAACAGGAGCTGCACCAGGACCGGTGTCGACCGGAAGAGCCAGATGTATCCCCAGCCGACCGCGCGCAGAACGGGGTTGGCGGACATCCGCGCCACGGCGATCAGGGTGCCGAGGGTGAAGCCGAGCACCATGACGGCGGCGGTGAGCCAGAGGGTCAGGCCGAGTCCGCGCAGTACGGCGGTGGTGGCGAAGTAGTCACCGACGACGCCCCACTGGAAGGCCTCGTTGCGGACGACGGAGGTGAGGGCGCCGGCGAGCAGCACCAGCACCACGGCGGCCGCCGCCCACTGACCGGTGCGGCGGACCGGCACGATGCGCGGCACCGGGCCCTCGTCTGCCGGTGGTGCCTGGGAGAGCTGTGATGCCTGGGAGAACGGGGGAAGGGTGTCTGACGACGCGGACATGAGAAGGCTCCGTGGATACAGAGATCGAACACGGTGATGCCTTCACGCGGTGCAGCGGCGGACCGAGCCCCTCAGCACGGTCCGCCGCCGAGGCTACGGTGCTGGTTCCGTACGCTGTCAAGGGTGTCCACACTGTGGGCGTTACGTCCGACGGCAGTTGACGGGGTAACGAATGCCTGTTCCACTTGGGCCATGCATCCGCAGCAGTGGCTGGTCACGCGCTCCCACATCGACTTCGGTCGAGTGTGGTCCTCTTCCTGTTGAGCTGACCCCCGCACTTTCTCGCTGCGCGTGTCTCTTCCGCGTATCGCCTCCGCATCTCACCTCCGCGCCCTTTCCGGGCCTCCTTCACGCGATCTCGTCCCGCGCCCGCGCCGCGGCATCGCGCTGATCCCTCACGCCTTCACCCGCGCAGCGTTTTCCTCACCACTCCCCTCGCGTTTCGTCCTGTCCACCTTTCCCTGTGGGCCCCTCCGCCGTTCCCTCCTGCCCTGTCGCGCCTGTGATTTCGTGGATCCGTCCTGCGCGGGTCCGCGGCGGACCAGGCCGGGTACGGCGGTCGTGCCGTGCGCATCTGGAGAATCCGACGTCATGAGCAAGACCCGAAGAGGCGTTGCCTCCGCCCTGATCACCGCGGCCGCCCTGACACTGACGGCCTGCGGATCGGGCGACCCGGCGACCACCGGCGGCGGTTCGAAGTCCGTGGCGAAGTCGGCCGCACTTCCGACCCGGGACGTGGTGTCGCACGTCCGCCCCGACCGGGCGGCCGTCGCGCTGCTCCCCGCCGACGTACGGAAAGGGGGCACGCTCACCCTGGCGACCGCCGTGGGCGGAGCCCCGCCGGGCACCAGTTACCTGCCCGACGGCAGGACCCTCGTGGGCCAGGACATCGACTTCGCGGAGGCCGCCGCGAGGACGCTCGGTCTGAAGCTGAAACACCAGGCCGCCGGTTTCGAGACGATTCTGCCCGCGCTCGACAGCGGCAAATTCGACCTGGGTGTGGGCAATTTCGGCGTGACCGACGAGCGCCGCAAAGTGATCGACTTCGTCACGTACATCAATGACGGCCAGGGCTTCGCCGTACGCAAGGACAGCGCGCTGGGCAAGGTCAGCGATCTGACGCAGCTGTGCGGCCTGAAGGTGGCGACCGGCGCCGGCACCACGTTCGAGGCGACACTCGACGTGGCGAAGAAGCGGTGCGCCGCGGCGGGGAAGAAGGATTACCAGGTCCAGACGTACGCGGACTCCGCCGCGCTCTGGGGCTCGCTCCAGCAGGGCCGCAGCGATGTGGTGATGTCGACGATCAACGGCCTGCGCTTCGCCGTCGAGCAGCAGCCGGGGCTGAGGTTCCTCAATGAGTTCCACCGCCTCGATGTCGGATTCGCTTTCAAGAAGGGGACGCCGCTGGCGCCTGCGTTCCGGGCGGCGGTGAATCAGCTGATCAAGGACGGTACGTACCGGCGCATCCTGCAGAAGTGGGGCACCGTACCGTCCGGGATCAAGGAGTCGCGGATCTCACCGCCCGAGATCAAGTAGCCGCGCCCCGCCGCTGACGGCCCTCGCTACCGGCCGCCCTCACCACTGCCGGCACCTCACTGCTGACGACCCCTCACTGCTGGCGCCCTCACTACTGGCCGGGGTCAGCAGCCGTCGCAGGGGCAGCAGCAGTCACAGCCATCACAGTCACAGCCGCTGCAGTCACACCCACCGCAGTCACATCCACTGCAGTCGCAGTCGCAGTCGCAGTCGTTGCAGCAGCCCTCGCGCTTGCGGCCCGACCAGGGGCCCTCGAACTCGGAGGAGCAGCAGACCCGGCAGGTGCAGCAGAGTCCGGCGGCGACGGCGCACCCCGCCAGGAAGCCCCGCTTGGGCCCGCCCTGGTGGGCGTGCCCGCCGTGACCGTATCCGTCGTGGCCGTCGGGTCCGCCCCGGTCGCCGTGTTCCGGCGCACCGGGGTCGAATCCCGGCGGTGGCGGGCCGAACGGTCCTGGCGTCTGATGAACGCAGCTCCCGCCGAACGCCCGGTCCACCGAGCGCCTGAGTTCATGAGCGAGCAGCACATGGGCCAGCCGGCCGTCCGCGAATTCGGCGTCCCGCAGCGCGAGCCGTATCCCGTGCAGGGCGTCCTCGCACAGCCTGCGGGCCTCTTCGATGGAGGTGCCGGTCGCGGTCAGCGGGTTCCAGGCACCCGACGTGGCGTCAGCTTCCCTGTCCTCCACGGCGTCCAGCAGATGGGCCAGCCTCCCGAAGAGCCGGCCGGCCTCGGCGAGCGGCGGCCCGTTCCGCGGGCGTCCGGCGAGCACGGCGGTGTGCGCGAAGGCCGCAGCGGTGGCCGTCTCGGTCGGCTCGGTGACGGTGAGCAGGGGTGTGCCGGGCCCGGCGAGCGCCTCGATACCGCTCTGCCGGTCGACGGCGTCGACCAGGAGCGCGGTGTCGAACCCGAGATCGGCGCCGGTGCGCGCACCGGCGCGGTCCCAGCGGGCGGCGACGCGGCGGGCCGCCGCGGCGACCGGCCTGCGCGCCAGGAGCCCGTCGCGGTCGGCGACATGGTCCCGCATCTTCGCCGATGCCAGCACCAGGGATACGGCTGCCGCGAGCCGGGCCCCCTCGCCCCGCGCGACAGGCGCGGTGCGCATCCCGCGCAGCGGACAGGGGCCCGCGGTGCGCCGCTGTCCGCTGGACCGCTCCGCCTGAGCCTCCGTCAGCACCGAGACGATCAGGCCGTCGTAGTTGGTGGCGATCCGCGCGAACTGGCCGTGATCGCCGCGCAGCGCCAGGCAGAGCCCGCAGAGATGTGCCATCCACTCCGCTTTCAGGCCCTCGGAGAGACGGTGCGTAGAGGGCCTGACGATTCCGAACACAGTGCTCCCCCGAGCCTCGTTCACCGGTGCCGGACGGTGTGTGACGGCGCCTCCGGCATCGTAGCGAGCGGCCCTTTCACCCGTACGACCCCACCGTCACCCGTACGGCTGGACACATCCTATTTTCATTCTGTCAGCAGTCGTACGTAGGAATAATCCTGACGAACCGCCACAACTTCTGCACCAGTAGCGTCACGAATGCCCTGCACGCCGACTATCCACTTGGCGAACGATCCGCATCATGGACGACGATAGGGGTGCGGAACGCAGAAGGACCGCGGCGAAAGGAGGCGTCCATGGGATCGGTACGCAAGGCGA
Source organism: Streptomyces sp. NBC_01197 (assembly GCF_036010505.1). Taxonomy (NCBI): domain Bacteria; kingdom Bacillati; phylum Actinomycetota; class Actinomycetes; order Kitasatosporales; family Streptomycetaceae; genus Streptomyces; species Streptomyces sp. NBC_01197. The sequence continues at coordinate 6,225,566 of NZ_CP108569.1, read as the reverse complement.
GTGCCTGGCTGGGGCTCGTCGAGGACAACGAAGACCGCTACTACGACGACGATTACACGGAGGGCGCCGAGTCCCCGGCACCGGCCGAGGCATGGGTGACCGACCCCAGGGTCAGGGTCGCCGCCGAAGCGGGGCAGGCGAGGAGCCGGCGGATCGCGACGATCACGCCGGACAGCTTCCGGGACGCCCGCGGCATCGGCGAGATGTTCCGGGACGGTGTCCCGGTGATCGTCAACCTCACGTCCATGGAGCCCGCCGACGCCAAGCGGGTGGTGGACTTCGCCGCCGGGCTGATCTTCGGGCTGCGCGGCTCCATCGACCGCGTGGCCAACCGGGTCTTCCTGCTGACCCCGTCCGACACCCAGATCGTGAGCGGCGAGGCCGGCGGCCGGTCCACCGAGGGCGGCTTCTTCAACCAGAGCTGAGCCGGGACGGGACCCGGCGGTGCTCCGGGGGGCACCCCCGGAGCACGGAGCGACCCGGTCCGGGCGGGGCCGCCGGCGGGCCCGGACCTACCGGAACGCGTCGAGGCCGGTGAGCGCCTTGCCCAGCACCAGCTGGTGCATCTCGACGGTGCCCTCGTACGTCAGCACCGACTCCAGGTTGGTCGCGTGCCGCATCACCGGGTACTCCAGCGAGATCCCGTTGGCGCCCAGGATCGTCCGCGAGGTGCGGCAGATCTCGATCGCCTCGCGGACGTTGTTGAGCTTCCCGAAGCTGACCTGTTCGGGCCGGAGCTTCCCGGCGTCCATCCGCCGACCGATGTGGTGCGCGAGCAGGATGCCCTTGTGCAGTTCGACCGCCATGTCGGCCAGCTTGGCCTGGGTCAGCTGGAAGCCGCCGATCGGCCTGCCGAACTGCTCGCGCGTCCTGGAGTAGTCGAGCGCGGCCTCGAAGCTGGCCCGGGCGGCGCCCATCGCGCCCCAGACGATTCCGTACCTGGCGTGGCTCAGACAGCTCAGCGGGCCCTTGAGCCCGGTGGCACCGGGCAGCACCGCGTCGGCCGGGAGCCGGACCTCGTCGAGGACGAGCTCACTGGTGACCGAGGCACGCAGCGACCACTTGTGCTTGATCTCGGGGGCCGAGAACCCGGCGGTGTCCGTGGGGACGACGAAGCCGCGGACACCGTCGTCCGTCTGCGCCCAGACCACGGCGACAGCCGCCACCGAGCCATTGGTGATCCACATCTTGCGCCCGGTCAGCACCCAGTCGCTGCCGCTCCGCTTCGCGTACGTCAGCATTCCGGCCGGGTCCGAGCCGTGGTCGGGCTCTGTGAGGCCGAAACACCCGATGACCTCACCGGCCGCCATGCCGGGCAGCCACCGCTGCTTCTGCTCCTCTGAGCCGAAACGGTGGATCGCGTACATCGCGAGGGACCCCTGTACGGAGACCAGCGAGCGGATGCCGGAGTCGGCGGCCTCCAGCTCCAGGCAGGCGAGGCCGTACTGGACGGCGGTGGCGCCCGCGCAGCCGTACCCCTCCAGGGACATGCCCAGCGCGCCGAGAGAGCCCAGTTCGCGGGCCAGCTCACGGATGCCGGGCAGCTCCCCCTTCTCGTACCACTCCGCGATGTGCGGCAGGACCCGGTCGGCCGCCCAGGCGCGGACGGTGCCGCGGATCGCGAGATCCTCGTCGCCGAGCAGGTCGTCCAGGCCGATGGGGTCGGCGGGGTCGAAGGGCGGCAGCTTGGACGGTGCGGACATGGGGGGTGCCTCCGGCGGCTCGCACGGACAACGGATAAAACTAGCAGCGTTAGTTACGGAGTGCCGCTGACGTTACGGCTCAGCGTCCCGCTCGTCCAGACCCGGCCGCATCGGCGGACACCGGGCGCGCCAGGGCGGGGGCGGACACCCTCGGCAGGGCCTCCCGGGCCCGCCCGTCCGACGGCTGCCCGACGGCCGCCCGGCCCTCTCCCCCCTGTGCCGGTCGTCCCGCCTGCGGCGTGCGTGGCCCGTCGGTGCACTCCCGCTCGCCGGGCAGCTCCGCGCACTCCATCACCCGGGGCAGCCGCAGCGCGGCGACCGCGCCGAGCAGCAGCAGTCCGGCGCTGACCAGCAGGGTGACGTGCAGCCCGTGGACGAAGGCGTCACGGGCGGCGCTGCGCAGCGCCCACCCGGCGGGACCGCCCAGCCGGGCGGCCACCTGGTACGCCTCCCCCAGCGAGTTGGCGGCCTGGTGGCTCGCCCCCGCCGGGACCCCGGGCACCGAACGGAGCGAGGGCCCGTAGGCCGCGTTCATGACACTGCCGAGCAACGCTATGCCCATACCGGCGCCCAGCTGGTACGAGGTCTCACCGATCGCGGCCGCACCGCCCGCGCGGTCGGCAGGCGCCTCGCTGAGCATCGACTCGTACGCCCCGAAGAGCGTGGCCTGCAGTCCGAAGCCGAGCAGTACGAAGGCGACGGTCAGCAGCAGCGGATCGTCGTGGGCTCCCATTCCGACCAGGCAGAGCACGGCGACCGCGGTCAGCACGAACCCGGAGCCGACCATCCGGCGCGGTCCGACGCGGCGCAGCACGGAGGAGCCCATCGCCCCGGCGGTGATGGCGGCGAAGGTGAGCGGGAGCAGCCGCAGGCCGGTCGCCAGCGGGCTGAGGCCGAGCACCAGCTGGAGGTACTGGACGGCGATCAGCTCCAGGCCGACCAGGGCCAGCATGGCCAGGACGATGCAGCCGACCGCGGTGGTGAAGGTGGGCCGGGAGAACATCCGGATGTCGATGAGCGGATGCTTCCGGCTCCGCTGCCGCCGGACGAAGAGCACCAGCAGCACGGCGCCCGCCACCAGCGGCGCGAGCGTCTCAACGCCGATGGCCCCTTCGCCGCCGCCGATGCGCTTCACGCCGAAGACCACGCCGAGTACGCCGGCGGCCGCCATCAGCGCGCCGAGCACATCCCACGGACCGTCCGTGCCGCCCCGCGACTCGGGCAGCACCCAGCGGGCCAGCGGCAGCAGCACCGCCATCAGCGGGAGGTTGATCAGGAAGACCGAGCCCCACCAGAAGTGCTCCACGAGGAACCCGCCGAGGACCGGGCCGATGGCGGCGCCGACCGCGGCCACCGCGGTCCAGACCCCGATCGCGACGGCGCGTTCACGGCGGTCCGGGAAGACGGCCCGGAGGACCGACAGCGTCGCGGGCATGATCATCGCGCCGCCGATGCCGAGCAGGGCGCGGGCCCCGATCAGGACCCCGGGGGTGGCGGAGAATGCCGCGACGGCCGAGGCCGCGCCGAACAGCCCGTATCCGATCAGCAGGACGCGGCGGCGGCCCACCCGGTCGCCGAGCGTGCCGAAGAGGATGAGCAGCGCGGCGCAGACCAGCGGGTAGGCGTCGACGATCCAGAGCAGCTGGACTGCTCCGGGTCGCAGGTCCTCGGTGAGCGCGGGGACCGCGACATGCAGGACGGTCGCGTCAAGGGCCACGAGCAGCAGGCTGACGCACAGGACGACGAGAACGATCCAGCGGTTGGCACCGGCCGCGACGGCGACGCGGGGGCGCCTGCCGACTGTGGACGTCCCTGACATGCGCGTACCTCCCACAACAGTGTGTCCCTCGCGTTCGGCGGATCCGGGGGTGTACGCCTCCGGGGCCCGGCTTCGACGGGCGAGTGAGCCGTCAGAGTACGCGAGACCTCGCGCGTGTCACGTGGCCCATCTCACCTCCCGGCGCACTGGGTCCGCGCCCCGCCGCACCCGCTCAAATGATCTTCCGAGGACGCCGGCGCGGCAGCGGCGGCCGGAAGGAAATACCGAACGCATACCGCAAAACTCTTTACCAGAGGGCCGATAACACGAGCGTAAGGGCCTTCTTGCATATAACGAGACTCACGAACCGCTATTCGACATTCCGTCGGAATAAACAAGCGGGTGAGACATAGTCCACATCACATCGTCATCACAAAGAGACCGGATCGGCCAGCCTTGTCACTCACTCGCTGTAACGTCGATTGAGTGCGTATCGACCGAATCTTTACCCGCCTGGACCGGGAGCCGGAACCGCCGAAGCTAGAGATCCCGCGGATGAGCCGGACCCGGATCGCCCTGCTCGGTTCGACGCTGGCCTTCTACCTGGCCATCGTCGTCGCAGTGCTGTCCACGTCCTGGCTCGTGGGACTGGACTGGAAGGTCATGCTCTTCCGGCCGTACCAGCAGTGGCCCCAGCTGCATGCCTTCCTCGACTACTTCGTGGTGCTCGGCCAGCGCGGACCCACCGCGGTGATGGTCGCGGCCTGGCTCGGCTGGCGCTCCTGGCGGCAGCACACCCTCAGACCCCTGCTGACCCTCGGCGCGGCTCTGCTGCTGCTGAACATCACGGTGGGCGCGGTCAAGCTCGGCCTCGGCCGCCTCGGCCCGCACTACGCCACCCAGATCGGCTCGGCCGAGCTCTTCGCCGGCGGCGATATATTTCCTTCGGGTCACACCGCCAATGCCGTCGTGACCTGGGGAATCCTGGCCTATCTGGCCACCACCCCGCTGGCCAGGCGCTGGCTCTCGGTGGGTTCGGCCGCGCTCGCCCTCGGCGTCGGGGCCACCACGGTCTACCTCGGTACGCACTGGCTGAGCGATGTACTGCTCGGCTGGGCCGCCGGGCTGCTGGTCCTGCTGGGCCTCCCCTGGTTCGAGCCGCTGATCGGCCGCACCGAGGCCGCGGTCTTCGCGGTGCGCGAGAAGGTGCGCGCCGCCCGCCGCAGGCCCGCCGCCCCCGCGCCCGTACCGGTCGACGTCCAGCCCGCGCTGTTCCCGCACGGCCACCCGCGGACCGAGGGCTCCGAAGAGGAGAGCCAGCCGCTGGAGCCGGTGGGCATCGCGGGACGCTCCGCCGGTACGCCCAGGAGCACCACACACCCCACCTCGCTCCAGCGGGCGCACGCTCCCCGCTCGGACCGCACACCTGTCACGCCGGCCGGCAGCCGCCGTCCCCCGCACGCCGACCGCACCCCGCGCACCGGCCAGACACGGCCGGTCCCAGGCGGCTCCACCTGACAGCGGAGGCGGTACGCACGGACTCCCCCGCAGCACGAAGGCCCCGGCCCGGGATTCTCTCCCGGGCCGGGGCCTTCGTACGTGCGGACGCGGGTGGCGCCTCGCCCGGCGGGGGGGATCAGCCCGGCCAGCAGCGGACGACCTTCCCCCCGTCGACCTCGAAGTTGAGCCGGCCCGACAGGAACTCCATGGTGATGACCGTGCCCGTGGGCAGCGCTCTCACGGGGGACCAGCCGCGTTCCCTGGCCAGTTGCACGGCGTGCTCCTCATCGAGGCCCACATAGCTGTCCGGGGCGTCGTCGGGCTGCACGGGAGGGGTCGGAATGGGTGCCATGGGACCCACCGTAGGCCCCGGGCCGGGGCGGAGGAAGGCCGGCGGGGCCGGTGTCCGGACCACGCCGGCATCCGCCCGCTGTCACATTTCTGTCACAGCGCCAACACACCTGTTCGGCCGCGGCCCGTCACCCGAAGGGGTGTTCCGTACATGCCGAATCTTCATTGCACTCAAAGTGAACCGCGGACGGATTACCGTCCCGGAATTCAGCGGGAACCGGGCCGCACACGGGCGGAGAATTCCCAGTGAATAGAGCGGGGAGAAAAATAGCAGGAACGTGCTTGATTCACGAATTCCCTACAGAATCCGCACCACCTGGATGCTTGCCCCCTCAGCTCTTCGGCGCGTCGATCCGCACGCTGAGGTCGTTGTCCACCGTGTAGTACGGCGTGGCCGTGGCAGCCCGCACCGCGCCGTCGCCGCACGGCGAACCGGGGTAGACGAAGACGGACTTACGGTCGGCGATGTCGTCGAGGATCCGGCTGATCCGAACGCCCGGAACGCCCCCCTCCACACCCTCCGGCAGCAGCCACAGGTCCCAGAGCCGGGCCCCTTCACCGTCCCCGGCTGCCAGTGGCCCGTAACGCAGCGTGCAGCTGAACGCTCCGTCCGCGCCGGTCCGCGCGGGCTCCCGGTGCACCTGCCCCGGTGCACCACGCAGCCTCGCCTCGACCATCGCGTCCGCGCCGAGCGCCGCCCCGTACAGCTGCGCCCGTACGGTCAGCGCACCCGCCCGCCCGGTGAGCTCACCGGCTTCCGCGTGCGGTGAGCGGGACCAGCTGCGGATCGCGAGCGTCCCGTCGGCCGTGCGGTACGGGACGCGGGCGACCACCGTCGTGGCCGTCGGCGGCGGTGTGCGATCGATCAGCTTCCGCAGGTCCCTGAGGCCCGGTTCGACGCGCTGCTCGCCGGCCGGTCCGCCCTCCGTGAAGACGTCCCAGCGCCCCTCAGCGAGCTCAGCGGCGGCCTCCAGGACCGCGGAAGGGCGGCCGTCCGGAGCCTCCGTGAGCGCCAGCCGGACGCGGTCGCCGGACTTGCGCCGCTTCAGTACCAGTCCGGTCGGGCCGGCCGCCTCGACGGCGAAGCGGATGGTTCCGTCGGCTTCGGCCGTGCAGTCGACGGCGTACGGCAGCCGGTCCTCGCTGGTCCCCGTCATGCGGCCCTCCTCCTTCGCACCGCACCGGAGATCCGGTGCCGCAGTCCGTACGCCCTGCTACCGGCCGTGCCGCGGGCGCGCAGCAGTCCTTCGCCCAGCGCGCCGCGGGACGGCCCGCCGCCGTGCCCGGCGGCCAGTTCGGTGAAGAGCGCCTCGTGCCGTGCCGCGACCGGCGCCGGATCGAAGCGCGCGGAGCTGTCGCGCGCCGCCCTGCCCATCGCAGCGCGCAGGGCGTCGTCCTCGATCAGTTCGAGCAGGGCCGACGCGATGGCCTTCGTGTCGCCCACGGGCACCAGCCGCCCGTCGACGCCGTCGCTGATGATCTCGCGGGGACCGTGCGGGCAGTCGGTGGAGACCACCGGCAGCCCGGAGCGCATCGCCTCGACGAGCGACATGCCGAAGGACTCCAGACGCGAAGTGACGGCGGCCACGGAGCCCTTGACCCACTCGGACTCGATCGGGTTGGCCGGGCCCATCAGGAACACGTGGTTGTACAGACCGAGTTCATCGATCAGGGCGCGCAGGGCCTTCTTCTCGTTGCCGCTGGCGTCGCCGCTGCCATAGATCCGCAGCCGCCAGTCCGGACGGACCTCCACCACCTGGCCGAAGGCCCGGATCAGCAGGTCGAACCGCTTGGTCTCGGTCAGCCGGCCCGCCGCCACGACCCACTTCGCCGTGGTGTCGGAGACCGGGAGAAGCGGCGCGGGAACGCTGTTGGGGATGGCGTCGATCCGCAGGCCGGGGAGGGCCAGCCCGGTGCGGTACGCGTGTGCGTCTGCCTCGGAGACGGTGGTGACCGCGTCCAGCAGGCCGTAGCGGTACCGGATCTCGCGGCGCAGCAGGGCGTTGTGGCTGCCGAGCGTGAGGTGCTCCTGGCCGACCCGCACCGGTCCGCGCCGCGCCTGGCGGGCGATCTGCACATTGAGCCCCGGACGGGTGCCGACGATCACGTCGGCCTCAAGGGACTTCAGATATCCGGCGATCCGGGTGTCCGTGAGCCGGCTGTACTGGCGGTACCGGTTGTCGCCCCGGGGAAAGACGGTGGCCGGCCTGGCATGGTCCGGATCGTCCCCGGCGTAGTCCCCGCTGCCCTTGCGCATATCGAGGAGGTGGTTCATCCGTACGCCTTCGGGAGCACCCAGCGTCGGGCGGTCGAGGTGCCGGAAGACGGAGACGATCTCCACGTCGTGCTGCTGGGCCAGCGTCCCGGCCAGCGTGAAGGTGGTCCGGATCGTGCCGCCGATGCCGTAGGCGTTGTGGAGCATGAAGGTAATGTGCATGTCGCCGTCGTGTCCCCCGCGTTGCCGCCGTATGCCCGGGGCCGCGGCACCCCGGCGCCCCGGTGTCCCGGATATCCACCCGTGACTGCCGTGCGAAGGGACTCTACTCGGCGCCCGCGGGACCCTCAGCCGGAGGCCCGGGCCGTGGCCGGCAGGGCCAGCCTGGTGCCGACGGCGAGCCGGTCCGGGTGCGCGCCGACGGAGCGGGCGTTGGTCCGGTAGAGCGCGGACCAGCCGCCCTTGACCCCGTAGCGCCTGGCGATGGAGCTGAGGGTCTCGCCTGAGGTCACGACATGGACCCGGCCGTCGGGCCCGTCGAAGCCGTACCGCTTGGAGCAGACCGGCCAGGCCCCCCAGCCCTGGGCGGCGAGGATCCGCTCCGCGACGGTGATCTGCTGCTCACGGGTGGCCAGATCGGCCCGCGGGGCGTACGCGAGGCCGCCGTACTCGACCCAGGTCGACTGGAGGATCTGCAGCCCGCCGTAGAAGGAGTTGCCGGTGTTGGCGTCCCAGTGGCCGCCGCTCTCGCACTCGGCGATGCACCCCCAGGGCCGCTGGTCACCGGTGCAGGCCACCGGCTCCGGGCCCGGAGCCCCGGCGGGGGTCGCGGCGACGCGCGGCGCCGCGGCCTGCGCACCCGGCGGGGCCAGGGCGATGAACAAGGCCAGCAGGACGGCGGGCCACAGACGAGGGGTCGGCATCGGGCCACGCTAAGCGGACCGGATCAGATGATGATCGTGCCGCGCGTCGGGCGTCGGCCGTCCCACCCGGCCGGCGGACCGCGCGCCCTTCCCCTCCCGGGCGCCTCGCTCCCCGCCCCCCCGTCCCCCTGCCCCTGGCTATTTCTGTCCGCCTTTACGCGTGACCCCGGAAGCCGGTCTCCCGTTGTTCTCTTGTCGGCCGGGAACTGCCCGGCGCACGAACCGAGTTCGAGGAGCCACCCGTGCCGCGCATGCTCGACGTCAGCCAGGACGTACGTGCCGAGATCGGCGACGAAGAAGCCGATCTCCTGCTCGCCGGGGACAACGCCCCGGGCAGCTACGACTGCACCTCCTGCCGCACCCCCGGAGACTCCGAGCAGGAGCGCACCAGCACGGTCCTGTTCGTCGGCGACGAGACCGCCGTGCTCGCCTTCGCCCACGCCACCTGCATCCCCTCGCAGGTCGTCAAGGTCTCCGAGACACAGCTCCAGGGCGCCGTACGGAGCATCACGGGCGAGAGCGCCGACGCGCAGCAGGCCCCGCCGACCGCGGCAGGTCCGGAGCAGGCCGTGCTGGGCATCACCAGCGGTCTCGTGCTGATCCAGGGCGAGCTGTGCCCTGCGCTGGTCGTCGAGCCGACCGCGCCGGTCGTCCGGCCCGGCTCCACCGGCACCGGCGACGACTTCCTGGAGCTCCTCACCGAGCAGGGGTTCCGGCCCGTGGCCGGTCTGGAGCAGATGCCGGGCGCTCTGCCGGGCTGGTCCGTACTGCTCGCCATGGGACAGCTGCACGCCATCCTCCAGCCGGGTACGGGCGGCGGCAGTCCCGTCTCCTGGTGGCAGGCGCACCAGCCGCTCCATGTCACCGACGGCTGGCGCACGGCGGCCAACAAGTCGCACACGGTACTGGTCTACGCGGCTCCGGCGGGCTCGATCGGCCAGCAGGGCCGCGAGGACCTGCTGCGTGACGCTCTGGAGCGGGCGGCGATGCGGGGCGCGCTGGTGGCCGCCGCTCTGCCCCTGGCCGGCACCTGAGAGCCCGGATGACCGGATGCCGGTAAAACCCCCAGCCTTTCCGGTTTGGGGGTTACCGGCATGTTTGCAGGGGAAATTCCGTTACTTCCGACCCGCATCCGATGAGGCCCGGGGTCGTTGGCCCCTGTGTGCACCCATATGAGCCGAGCCGCCAGCCGTATCAGACTCCGATTCCCGCGATGCGCCCGTCGCAGGATCCGGCGAGGAACCGTTCCGCCACACCGATCTACGACGCGCTCTACTCCGAGTACCGCAGATCGTTCCGTACGCTCCCCGGCGACCGGAACAATGAGGAGCACACCGGCTTCACGGCTTTCGGCACCGGGATGCCCGGCTCGGGTGCGCATGGCTCGGGTGCACATGGCCCGGGTATGCACGGTGGCGGGATGCACACGGGCGGCGGCGCGCAGCGTCCGGCGGAGAACCCCGGGGCCTGGCAGCGCCAGTACAACGGCGGGCAGGCGCGGCCCGCGCTGCCGCCGGGCCCGCGCCGGGGCATGTGACAGCTGCCGGGCCGGTGGCGTCCACCGGCCCGGCGGCTGTTACTTCTTGCGGCCGCGCTTCTCGCGCACCCGGACCGAGATGTGGATCGGTGTGCCGTCGAAGCCGAACTCCTCGCGCAGCCGGCGTTCGATGAAGCGCCGGTAACCGGCCTCCAGGAAGCCTGATGCGAAGAGGACGAACCGCGGCGGCATCGTGCCGGCCTGGGTACCGAAGAGGATGCGCGGCTGCTTTCCACCGCGGACCGGGTGCGGGTGCGCGGCGACGATCTCACCGAGGAAGGCGTTGAGCCTGCCCGTCGGGATCCGGGTCTCCCAGCCCTTGATGGCCGTCTCGATCGCCGGGACCAGCTTCTCCATGTGGCGCCCGGTGCGGGCGGAGACATTCACCCGGGGCGCCCAGGCGACCTGACCGAGTTCGGTCTCGATCTCCCGCTCCAGGTAGTAGCGGCGCTCCTCGTCGAGGTTGTCCCACTTGTTGAACGCGATGACCATCGCCCGCCCCGCCTCGACGGCCATGGTGATGATGCGCTGGTCCTGGACGCTGATGGACTCGGTGGCGTCGATCAGGACGACCGCGACCTCGGCCTTCTCCACGGCGGCGGCGGTACGCAGCGAGGCGTAGTAGTCCGCGCCCTCCTGGAGGTGCACCCGGCGGCGGATGCCCGCCGTGTCGATGAACTTCCAGACGATGCCGCCGAGCTTGATCAGCTCGTCGACCGGGTCGCGGGTGGTGCCCGCCATCTCGTTGACGACGACACGGTCCTCGTTCGCGACCTTGTTGAGCAGCGAGGACTTGCCCACGTTCGGACGGCCGATGAGCGCGATCCGGCGCGGGCCGCCGACGGTGTTGCCGAAGGTCTGCGCCGGCGCCTCGGGGAGCGCTTCGAGTACGGCGTCCAGCATGTCGCCGGTGCCGCGGCCGTGCAGCGAGGAGACGGGGTGCGGCTCGCCGAGGCCGAGCGACCAGAGCGTGCTGGCGTCGGCCTCGCCGCTCTGCCCGTCGACCTTGTTGGCGCAGAGCACCACGGGCTTGTTCGCCCGGCGCAGCAGCTTGACGACGGCCTCGTCGGTGTCGGTCGCGCCGACCGTCGAGTCGACCACGAAGACCACGGCGTCGGCCGCCTCGATCGCGTACTCGGCCTGTGCGGCGACCGAGGCGTCCAGGCCCAGGACGTCCTGCTCCCAGCCGCCGGTGTCGACGACCTTGAAGCGGCGGCCGGCCCACTCGGCCTCGTACGTGACGCGGTCGCGGGTGACACCGGGCTTGTCCTGGACGACTGCCTCGCGGCGGCCGATGATGCGGTTCACCAGGGTCGACTTGCCGACATTCGGCCGGCCGACGACGGCGAGGACGGGCAGCGGGCCGTGCGAGGCCTCCTCAAGGGCGCCTTCGACGTCCTCGACGTCGAAGCCCTCCTCCGCGGCGAGCTCCATGAACTCCGCGTACTCGGCGTCGCCGAGTGCTCCGTGGTCGTGCTGGTCGTTCATGAAGTCCGTTCCTCTGTTGCGTCATCGATGGACCGCGGTTGCGCGGTCCACTACTCAAGTCTCGCTCAGCGCCCGGTGAGGCGCCTGGCACTTTCCAGGTGGCCGGTGAGCCGCTGCTGGATCCGTACGGTGGCCTCGTCCAGCGCCTTTCGCGTGCGCCGTCCGCTGCCGTCCCCCGCGTCGAAGGGCTCGCCGAACACCACGTCGACCCGGGTGCGCAGCGGTGGCAGCGCCCTGACGAGGCGTCCGCCGCGCCCGGTGCTGCCCAGGACGGCGACCGGGACGATCGGCGCCCCCGCCCGCAGCGCGAAGTACGCGAGCCCCGCGCGCAGCGAGGCGAAGTCGCCCTCGCCCCTGGTGCCCTCGGGGAAGATCCCGAGCACACCCCCGCCGGCGAGTACTCCGAGGGCATCCGTGACCGCTGTCCGGTCGGGCGTCGCGCGGTCCACTTTCAGCTGCCCGATGCCACGCAGGAACGGGTCGAGAGGACCGGTGAACGCCTCCTTCTTGATCAGGAAGTGCACCGGCCGGGGCGCCGTCCCCATCAGCATGGGCCCGTCGATGTTGTGCGAGTGGTTCACGGCCATGATGACCGGCCCGCTCGCCGGGACCTGCCACGCGCCGAGGACGCGGGGCCGCCACAGGCCGTACATCAGCCCGATGCCGATGCCCCGCCCGACCGCGGCACCGCGTGGCCCGGGTGGTGTCACCTGGCGGCCCGCTTCTCCTCGACGAGGGTGACGACGCACTCGATGACCTGCTGAAGGGTCAGCTCCGTGGTGTCCACCTCGACCGCGTCGTCCGCCTTGGCGAGGGGCGATGTCTTACGGCTGGTGTCGGCCGCGTCCCGCTTGACGAGGGCGTCCCTGGTGGCGGCGAGACCGGCGGCGGCCTGGCTGCCCTTGAGCTCGCCGCTGCGGCGGGCGGCCCGTGCCTCGGGGGAAGCGGTCAGGAAGACCTTGAGGTCCGCGTCCGGGAGGACGGTCGTCCCTATGTCGCGGCCCTCGACGACGATGCCGCCCTCGGCCGCGGCGGCGATCTCCCGCTGGAGCTCCGTGATCCGGGTCCGCACCTCGGCGACCGCGCTCACCGCGCTGACCTTTGCGGTGACCTCCTGGGTGCGGATGGGCCCCGAGGCGTCGGCGCCGTCGACGGTGATCGTCGGGGCGGCCGGGTCGGTGCCCGAGACGATGTCGGGCTTGGCCGAGGCGTTCGCGACGGCGGCGGCGTCCTGCACGTCCACCCCGTTGCTGATCATCCACCAGGTGATCGCGCGGTACTGGGCGCCCGTGTCCAGGTAGCTCAGCCCGAGCTTGGCGGCGACGGCCTTCGACGTGCTGGACTTGCCCGTGCCGGAGGGGCCGTCGATGGCGACGATCACTGCTGCCGGAGTCTTCCGGGCGGCGGTTTCCACGGTGACGGACACCTTCCTGCTTCACGGGCGGTATGTGCGGGACGCCGGTGCGCCCCGCACAAGGTTACTGGCTGGGGCGGCCGTCCCGTTACGCCGTCCGGCGGCGGCGCCGCGCCCGGCCCCCGGGCGCTGCTGCGCGGGGGCTACTGGCGCAGCGCCCAGCCGTGCTCCTGGAGCGCGGCGGCCAGGGCGGGGGCCACGCTCGGCTCCACCATCAGCTGCACCAGGCCGGCCTGCTGTCCGGTCGCGTGCTCGATCCGCACGTCCTCGATGTTGACCCCGGCCCGGCCGGCGTCCGCGAAGATCCTGGCCAGCTCGCCCGGCTGGTCGCTGATGAGGACCGCCACGACCTCGTACGCGGCCGGTGCGGCCCCGTGCTTGCCCGGCACCCGGACCCGGCCCGCGTTGCCCCGCTTCAGCACGTCCTCGATGCCCGCCACCCCGGTGAACCGCTTCTCCTCGTCGGCGGACTGCAGGGCGCGCAGTGCCCGTACTGTCTCGTCCAGGTCCTCGGCGACGCCGGTCAGGACGTCCGCCACAGGACCGGGGTTGGCCGAGAGGATCTCCACCCACATCCGGGGGTCCGATGCGGCGATCCGGGTCACGTCCCTGATGCCCTGGCCGCAGAGCCGTACGACCGTCTCGTCGGCCTGCTCCAGGCGGGCGGCGACCATCGAGGAGATCAGCTGCGGGGTGTGCGAGACCAGGGCCACGGCCCGGTCGTGCGCCTCGGCGTCCATCACCACGGGCACCGCCCGGCAGAGCGCGACCAGCTCCAGGGCCAGGTTCAGCACCTCGGTCTCGGTGTCCCGGGTCGGGGTGAGCACCCAGGGCCGCCCCTCGAAGAGGTCGGCGGTCGCGGCCAGCGGGCCCGAGCGCTCCTTGCCCGCCATCGGATGCGTACCGATGTACGGGGCCAGGTCGCAGCCCATCTCCTCCAGCTCGCGGCGCGGCCCGCCCTTCACGCTGGCCACGTCGAGGTAGGCCCGGGCGGCCCCGCGCCGCATCGCGTCGGCCAGCGTGGTGGCCACGTGGGCGGGCGGTACGGCGATGATCGCGAGGTCGGCCCGTCCTTCGAGCGGTTCGTCGGTTCCGGCGCCGAGCGCGGCCGCGGTACGGGCCTGGGCCTCGTCGCGGTCGACGAGGTGGACCGTGATCCCCCGGCCGGCGAGTGCGAGGGCCGCGGAGGTGCCGACCAGCCCGGTCCCGATCACGAGGGCGGTTCTCACTGGGCGATGTCCTTGCGCAGGGCCCCGGCGGCGCCGAGGTAGACGTGCGTGATCCCGGACCTGGGCAGGTCGCTCTCGATGTGCGCGAGGATCCGCACGACGCGCGGCATGGCCCCGGCGATGTCCAGTTCCTGGGCGCAGATCAGCGGGACGTCCACAATGCCGAGGCCGCGCGCGGCAGCCGCCGGGAAGGCGCTGTGCAGATCGGGGGTGGCGGTGAACCAGATACTGATCAGGTCGTCGACGGCGAGGCCGTTGCGCTCCAGGATGGCCGTGAGGAGGGCGGCGACCTGGTCCTCCAGGTGTCCGGCCTCGTCCCGCTCCAGCTGGACCGCTCCCCTGACCGCTCGTACCGCCACGTCCTGCTCCTTGCTCCCGTGAAACGCCCGCCGCGCGTCTGCCGCGCCGGCTCCGTCCAGAGTAGTCAGCCGTACGGAGATCCGGCCCCCGCGCCCGTCCTGCGAGACGGGGCCGGGCGCCGTTGGGCCGCCGGGCCCGGCGTAACCTCTCGGCATGCGGCTCACCCCCGGCGCCCTGGTCCGTGACCACACCGTCTACTCCTGCGTCATGGGCTCACGTGCCTTCGGTCTGGCCACCGGGGCCAGTGACACGGACCGCCGCGGGGTCTTCCTCGTCCCGACCCCGCTGTTCTGGGGCTTCGGGAAGCCGCCGACGCATGTGGAGGGCCCGGCGGACGAGCAGTTCTCCTGGGAGCTGGAGCGCTTCTGCGAGCTGGCCCTGCGCGCCAACCCCAACATCCTGGAGTGCCTGCACTCCCCGTTCGTCGAGCACGCCGACGCCACGGGCCGTGAGCTCCTTTCCCTGCGCGAAGCGTTTCTGTCCCGGGCGGTCCACCGCACCTTCAGCCGGTACGCGCTGAGCCAGCGGCGGAAATTGGCTGCGGACGTGCGGCAGTACGGCGCTCCGCGCTGGAAGCACGCGATGCATCTGCTGCGGCTGATGGCCGCCTGCCGCGATCTGCTGCGTACCGGCGAGCTGGTGATCAACGTCGGCGACGCACGGGAGCCGCTGCTCGCCGTGAGACGCGGCGAGGTGGCCTGGCCGGATATCGAGCGGTGGATGTCCCGCCTGGCCGACGAGGCCGACGAGGCCTCCGCCCGCACCCCGCTGCCGCCGGAGCCGGACAGCGCCCGGGTCGAGGACTTCCTCTTCCGGGCCCGCCGGCACTCAGCGCTCCAGTCGGGTCCGTACGACGAGGTCGTGGAGCGCGTCGTGGGCCGAGGCGGTGGCGGGCAGGCGTGAGCCGGCCTGCGCCGTGTCCAGGACGGCCCGCAGCGCGTCGACGTCCGTACGGAGCCGTTCCCGGCCGGGGCCTTCGGCGGGGGCGTGCTCGGCGGCCGCCTTGGCCTCGATGAGCCCGGCCACGTACGCGGGGGCGCCGACCAGCTCCAGCAGGGTGGGCAGATCGGCCAGCACCTCGCCGCTGCGCATCAGATGGATCCCGGTGAGCAGCACCCGGAACGTGTAGAGCAGCGGCTTCAGCTCGCCGGTCTTCTCGAACAGCCGCCACTGTGTCTGTGCGAACCCCCGGTAGTGGTGGGCGTGGTGGCTCGTCAGCACCCGGGGCGCGAGCACCGTCAGCTCCGCGTGCGCGTCCGACGTGTGCACCACGAGCGGCGAGAGCAGCTGCTCCAGGACATAGCCGTTGCGGCGGAGCATCAGCGTGACGAACTTGCGCAGGTCGTGGGTGACCAGGTCCATCTCCACGCCGTCCTGGTCCCACATCCGCGACCGGGTCTCCTCCGGCTCGCGCAGGCCCACCAGGGCTTCCACCGGCAGCAGATGGACGCCGCGCAGATCCACGTCCGAGTCCCGGGAGGGGAAGCCGTAGAGATGCGCACCGGAGACCGTGGCGAAGAGGAGCGGGTCGGGCTGTTCCGCGACCACGGAGGAGAGATCGAGGCCTTCGGCAATCTGGAGCGCTGTCATGGCTCAAGCGTCCCAGAGCGCCCCGAGCGCCAGCAGTTCGCCGTGGTACTCGATCCGCTCCGCCCACTCCCGCGGCCAGGCGCCGGGGCCGAGGCGTGCACCGGCGAAGGCGCCCGCCAGACAGGCGATCGAGTCCGAGTCACCCTTGGTGCAGGCCGCCCTGCGCAGCGCCAGGAGCGGTTCGTCCGGGAAGAGCAGGAAGCAGAGCAGCGCGGTGGCCAGGGCCTCCTCCGCGATCCAGCCGTCACCTGTGGCCAGGCAGGGGTCCGTCTCGGGCGAGGGTGCGCGCAGCGCGTCGACGAGCCGGTCCAGGGCGGCGAGGCAGTCGTCCCAGCCGCGCGCCATGAAGTGGGCCGGGGTGGCGCCCCCGGCGTCTCCCGCGTACGTCCAGAGGTCGCCGAGCCACCGCTCGTGGTAGCGCGTGCGGTTCTCGACGGCGTACGAGCGCAGCCGGCCCACGAGACCCGTCGGCTCGGCCCCGTGCGCCAGCAGGAACACCGCGTGCGCCGTCAGGTCACTCGCGGCCAGGGCCGTGGGGTGGCCGTGGGTGAGCGCGGACTGCAACTGGGCGGCCCCCGCGCGCTGTTCGGCGCTCAGTCCGGGTACGAGGCCGAGCGGCGCGACCCGCATATTGGCCCCGCACCCCTTGGACTGCAGCTGGCTCGCCCGCTGCCAGGGCCGGTCGCTGTCGAGGAGCCCGCAGGCGGTCAGGCAGGTACGTCCGGGTGCGCGGTTGTTCTCCGGCGAGTGGTACCAGCCGATGAACTCCTGCCGGGCCGCCGTGGCCATCGCCGACGGTTCGAGGAGCCCGCGGTCCATCACGGTCCGCAGGGCCCGCCCCAGAGCCAGCGTCATCTGGGTGTCGTCGCTGACGAGCGCCCGGCGGGGCAGCTCCAACTGCCGCCAGGGGCCGTACTTGGCGAGGATCACCGGAATGTCGTCGAACTCGGTGGGGTAGCCGAGTGCGTCCCCGAGGGCGAGCCCGATGAGGGCGCCCGTGGCGGCCTGGCCGGTGACGGTGCCCGTACGGCTGACGGGGCTTCGGCTGGTACGGCTGACAGGGCTCATTCGGATCGTCCTTCCGGGCGCAGCAGAGGTGGGTGCAAGGCGGTGGCGGGGCCCGCCCGGTAGAGGGCGGCCGGTTTGCCCCGGCCACCCGTCAGACGCGCGGCCCCTGGCACCGGTTCGACGAAACCCGGGCTGGCGAGGACCTTGCGGCGGAAGTTGGGACGGTCGAGCACGGCGCCCCAGACCGTCTCGTACACCTGCTGGAGCTCGCCGAGGGTGAACTCGGGCGGGCAGAACGAGGTCGCGAGGCAGCTGTACTCGATCCTGGCGCCGATCCGGCGGTGCGCGTCGGCCAGGATCCGGGTGTGGTCGAAGGCGAGAGCACGCTCCGTGCCGGCGGCCATCCACTGGGCGTGGGCCGCGTCGCCGCCGCCCCGGGGCTCCGGCAGATCCGGTACGAGCGCGGCGTACGCGACGGAGACGACCCGCATCCTGGGGTCGCGGCCCGGCTCGCTGTACGTCCGCACCTGCTCCAGGTGGAGGGCGGCGGCGGTCTCCCCGGACAGCCCGGTCTCCTCGGCCAGTTCGCGCCTGGCGGCCTCCTCGGCCGACTCGTCCGGCAGGACGAACCCGCCGGGGAGCGCCCAGGCGCCCAGGTACGGCTGCTCACCACGCCGTATCAGCAGGACGTGCAGCGCACCCTCCCGGACCGTGAAGACGGCCAGGTCGACGGCGACCGCGAACGGCGTGAAGGCATAGGGGTCGTACGGGGCGCTGGACTGGTGTGCCGCCATGTGCGCCCCCTCCGGCACTGCCGGGGCGCGGCCTCCCGGGTTCCGGTCCACCCCCGTGGGCCCGGTCCACCGGGCGGCCGCGCGCCCGCCCTCTTTATGGTCACCATGACTATAAAGCAGCGGGCTGGGGCGTGACAAGACGGAACCCGGCCCCCGCACGGAGCGGGGACCGGGTTCCGGGTGCGTCTGCGGCCGCTGTTACAGGCCTACTTCCTTCATCAGCATGCCGACCTCGGTGTTGGTGAGGCGGCGCAGCCAGCCCGACTTCTGGTCGCCCAGCGCGATCGGGCCGAAGCTGACCCGCACCAGCTTCTCGACCGGGAAGCCGGCCTCGGACAGCATCCGGCGGACGATGTGCTTGCGGCCCTCGTGGAGGGTCACCTCGACCAGGTAGTTCTTGCCGGTGTTCTCGACGACGCGGAAGTGGTCGGCGCGTGCGTAGCCGTCCTCCAGCTCGATGCCGTCCTTCAGCCGCTTGCCGAGGTCGCGCGGCAACGGGCCCTGGATCGCGGCGAGATAGGTCTTCTTCACGCCGTACCGGGGGTGGGTCAGCCGGTGGGCCAGCTCGCCGTGGTTGGTGAGCAGGATGATGCCCTCGGTCTCCGTGTCGAGACGGCCCACGTGGAAGAGCCGTGTCTCGCGGTTGTTGACGTAATCGCCCAGGTTCTGGCGGCCGTCCGGGTCCTCCATCGAGGAGACGACACCGGCCGGCTTGTTCAGCGCGAAGAAGAGGTACGACTGGGTGGCGACGGTCAGGCCGTCGACCTTGATCTCGTCCTTCGGCAGGACCCGGCGGCCCTGCTCCATGACGATCTCGCCGTTGATCTCGACCCTGGCCTGGTCGATCAGCTCCTCGCAGGCGCGGCGCGAGCCCATACCGGCCCTGGCCAGCACCTTCTGCAGGCGCTCGCCCTCCTCCTCGGCACCGGGGAAGGTCTTGGGGGTCTTCACCTGCGGCTTGTTGTGCCGCTCCCGGTTGCGCTCCTCGATCTTGGCGTCGAGCTCGCGCGGCCTGGAGGGCTCCCGCTGGCCGTGCGGGCCGCGGCGCGGGGGCTGGCTCTGCGGGCTCTTCTTCGGGCCGCCCTTGGCGCCGCCGCGCGCGGCGGCACCCCGGCTGCCCGCGGTCTTGCCTCCAGGCTTGCCGCCGGGCTTGCCGCCGGTGGCGGGGCGGCCCCGGCCGCCGCCCGCGGGCTTGCGGCCCTGGTCGTCGGAGGAACCCGTGCCGACGTCGTAACGCCGCTCCTCGGGGCGGGGCCGGCGCGGACGCTCCTCCTGCTTGTCGCCGCGCCCCCCGCCGGCCCCGCCGGCACCGCCGGACGTCCGACGGGGCGGCTTCCCGCCCGCACCCCGGTTGTCCCGGCTGCCGGTTCCGCTGTTCCTGCCGTTGCTTCGCATCAAAGTTCCGTCTTGTCGTCTGCGTCGGTGTCCGGACCGTACGGTGCATCCGGATCGAACGACGGCACACCTTCTTGTGTCTCGGCCTCGATCGCATCCGCCTCCGGAAGGAAGGGCGCGAGCTCCGGGAGCTCGTCCAGGCCTCGCAGGCCCATCCGCTCCAGAAAGTAGTTCGTCGTCCTGTACAGGATCGCACCTGTTTCGGGTTCCGCGCCCGCCTCCTCCACCAGACCCCTCTGCAGGAGGGTCCGCATGACCCCGTCACAGTTGACTCCGCGGACCGCGGAGACCCGGGACCTGCTGACCGGCTGGCGGTAGGCGACCACCGCGAGGGTCTCCAGCGCGGCCTGGGTGAGCCGGGCCTGCTGCCCGTCCAGGACGAAGCTCTCGACGGCCGCCGCGTACTCGGGACGGGTGTAGAACCGCCAGCCGCCCGCGACCAGCCGCAGGTCGAAGCCCCGGCCCTGGACGGTGTACTCGTCGGACAGGGCCCGCAGCGCGTCGGCGATCTCGCGTCTGGACCGGTCCAGGACCTTGGCCAGGTGTTCTTCGGTGGCCGGCTCGTCGACGACCATCAGGACCGCCTCGAGTTCGGGCTTGAGATCACTCATGCCGTCTCCTCCACCACTTGATCGAATTCGTCGGTCACCAGGGGCTCCACGCCGTCACCGCCGGTCCAGCGCACCAGCAGTTCGCCGAGCGCCTCCGGCTGGTCGAGGGCGACCGCCTTCTCGCGGTAGAGCTCCAGCAGGGCCAGGAAGCGGGCGACGACGGTGAGGGTGTCCGCCGCGTCCTCGGTGAGGGTGTGGAAACTCACCTCGCCGCACGAGCGCAGCCGGGCCACCACGATCTCGGCCTGCTCCTGTACGGAGACAAGCGGGGCGTGGATGTGGTCGATGAAGATCTGCGGTGCGGCCTTCGGCTGCATCGCCTTCACCGCGAGCTTCGCGAAGCCGTCGGGGCCGATGCTGATGACAACCTCGGGCAGCAGCGCCGCGTGGTGCGGCTCCAGGCCCACGGTCCGCGGATACCGCTTGCCCTCGGCCTCGAACCGGTCGCTGAAGATATCGGCGATCTGCTTGTACGCGCGGTACTGGAGCAGCCGGGCGAAGAGCAGGTCCCGCGCTTCGAGCAGCGCGAGGTCGGCCTCGTCCTCGATCTCGGCCGCGGGCAGCAGCCGCGCCGCCTTCAGGTCGAGCAGAGTCGCGGCGACCACCAGGAACTCCGTTGTCTGGTCCAGATCCCACTCCGCGCCCATGGCCCGGATGTGCGCCATGAACTCGTCGGTGACCTTCGAGAGAGCGATCTCGGTGATGTCGAGCTTGTGTTTGGAGATCAGCTGGAGGAGGAGGTCGAAGGGCCCCTCGAAGTTGGTGAGCCGCACTGTGAACCGGCCGTCACGCGGCTCGTCGGGCTCACCGGCCGCCGGCTGAACGGAAGCCGGAGCGGGCGGGAGTACGGGACCGGGATCAGGAGCGGGATCCGGCCCGGGCACTGGAACCGGCGCCGGCTCAGGCGCGGGCTCCGGTTCGGGCCCTGGAACCGGCACTGGATCAAGTACGGGCGACTGCGTAAGCACGGAATGGCGATCGGGATCCGGCGCGCATACGGGCGCCTCCTGGACGTCCCCCGCCGCTGCCGCCACGGCCCCGCCGGGCTCGGACGGCCCCTGCCCCACGGAAGGGGCCCCCGGGCCGCGCCCCAGGGCGCGGCGGCGGGTCGGGGCTGAATCGTCGGCGGCAGGCATTGCGGTCCAGGGTACGGAAGTACGGGCGCGGGAAGGCCACCGGCGCGCAGCCGCTCAGCGCCCGCGCGGGGCGGTCATATCGGCTCAGCGCCCGCGCAGCCGCCGTACGAGAATGCTGGCGTCGCCGCGCGACTCCAGATCGGCGAGCACCACGGCGACAGCCTCACGGACGATGCGCCCGCGGTCCACGGCGAGGCCGTGTTCGCCGCGCAGCACCAGACGCGCGTGTTCGAGGTCCATCAGCTCCTCGGCCGAGACATAGACCGTGATCTTCTCGTCGTGCCGCTCACGCCCGGTGGGACGCCGGTTGGCCCCCCTGCCGCCGCCCCGGCGGCGCTGCTGGCCGGCCGGGGCCACCGGCGTGGTCATGGGCCGCGCCTCCTGCGGTCTGCGGGCCGCGGCCGCCTCCGCCTCGGCGGTCCTGGTGCGGGACTCGGTGGTCTCCGCCGCGGCGGCGGAGTGCTCCCCCGCCGCGGACTCGGCCCGCTCGGCGGACGGCGCGGCCGGGTCGCTCTCGCCCGCGGGTCCGGGGATCCGCGCCTCGCCGTTGACCGGCCGCCGCGGGGACGACGACTGGAGCGCCATCCCCCCGGTCGTACGGAACAGTTCGTCGGCCCCCGGCAGACTCACTCGGCGTGACACCGGGCGAGCACCTCCCTGGCGAGCTGACGATAGGCGGCCGCGCCGACCGAGTTGGAGGCGTACGTCGTGATGGGCTCACCGGCGACCGTGGTCTCCGGGAAGCGCACGGTCCGGCCGATGACTGTGTGGTACACGTGGTTGTCGAAGGCTTCGACGACACGGGCGAGCACTTCGCGGCTGTGCACCGTACGGGAGTCGTACATCGTGGCCAGGATCCCGTCGAGCTCCAGGTCGGGGTTGAGCCGCTCCTGGACCTTCTCGATGGTCTCGGTCAGCAGGGCCACCCCGCGCAGCGCGAAGAACTCGCACTCCAGCGGCACGATGACCTTGTGCGCGGCCGTCAGCGCGTTCACGGTCAGCAGACCGAGCGACGGCTGGCAGTCGATCACGATGTAGTCGTAGTCCTGCATCAGCGGCTTGAGCGCGCGCTGGAGCGTGGACTCCCGGGCCACCTCGCTGACGAGCTGCACTTCGGCGGCCGACAGGTCGATGTTGCTGGGCAGCAGGTCCATATTGGGCACTGCGGTCTTGAGCAGGACGTCGTCCGCCGCCATGCCCCGCTCCATGAGCAGGTTGTAGACGGTGAGGTCGAGCTCCATCGGGTTCACACCGAGACCGACGGAGAGCGCGCCCTGCGGGTCGAAGTCGACCAGCAGCACCCGCCGTCCGTACTCCGCGAGGGCGGCGCCCAGGTTGATGGTCGACGTGGTCTTGCCCACGCCGCCCTTCTGGTTGCACATCGCGATGATCTTGGCGGGACCGTGATCGGTCAGCGGTCCTGGGATCGGGAAGTACGGCAGCGGCCGTCCGGTCGGGCCGATCCGCTCGCGGCGCTGGCGGGCAGCGTCCGGGGCGAGCGTGGCCGCGTACTCCGGGTCGGGCTCGTACTCGGCGTCGGGGTCGTAGAAGTGACCCTCGGGTACCTCGTTGTAGACGGCGAGATGGGTGGTCGTATCGCCACTCCGGTCGCCGGCCCTGGCGTTCACGTGTAGGCCGTCCATACTCTGGTGGGCTGTCGTCATGTGCGGGTGGGTCTGGTGGCTCACGGAGGCACGGACAGCGACGGAGCCGACAGCCTCGTGCCCCGCAGGGCCGTGGCCCCGAGCAGGCGTTCCTGATCGACCACCCCCGGGAGTAAATGTCGACTCATTCACAAGTCGTCTTACCTCCTTGGACGTGACCAGGAAACTTTATCGATAGGTCAGCGTGGCACCATGCCGACGATGGGCGACTCTATGGCGTGTCACCGGTCCTCAGCAACACAATCCGCCGGACCCGGCCCGATGTGTCGGCAACGGAACACCCCGGTGTCAAGGGCGTACAGGGATCACTCGGCGGGTTTCACGGGTGTACGAAACGGCTAAAGGGTTACGTTCACGGCGAGTTGAACGAGGGGCGCAAAGAGGGCAGACGCGCAACCGGCCGGACCTCGGCGAGCAAGGTCCGGCCGGTTGCGTGAGATTGACGACGCGTGTTGACGGGTCAGCCGAGCAAGGTGCTCAGTTCGATGTGCGGAAGACCGAGGTCCTCGGCGACCGAGCGGTAAACGACCTGCCCGTCATGCGTGTTGAGGCCCAGCGCGAGCGCGGGGTCACGGCGCAGGGCGTCCTCCCAGCCCCGGTTGGCGAGCTCCACGATGTACGGGAGCGTGGCGTTGGTGAGGGCATAAGTCGACGTACTCGGCACCGCGCCCGGCATATTCGCCACACAGTAGAACACCGAGTTGTGGACCTGGAAGGTCGGCTCGGCGTGCGTGGTCGGACGGGAGTCCTCGAAGCAGCCGCCCTGATCAATCGCAATGTCGACAAGTACACTTCCGGGCTTCATCTTGGCGACGAGCGCGTTGGTGACGAGCTTCGGCGCCTTGGCCCCGGGGATGAGCACGGCGCCGATGACGAGGTCGGCGGCGACGACAGCCTTCTCCAGCTCGAAGGCGTTCGAGACGATCGTCTGCACCTTGGTGCCGAAGATCCGGTCCGCCTCGCGGAGCTTGTTGATGTCCTTGTCCAGCAGGGTGACGTGGAAGCCCATGCCGATGGCGATCTGCGTGGCGTTCCAGCCGGAGACGCCGCCGCCGATGACGACAGCCTCGCCCGCCGCCGTACCGGGCACACCGCCGGGCAGCACACCACGGCCGCCCGCCGAGCGCATCAGGTGGTACGCGCCGACCTGCGGGGCGAGCCGGCCGGCCACCTCCGACATCGGGGCGAGCAGCGGCAGCTGGCGGTTCGCCGTCTCGACCGTCTCGTACGCGATGGCGGTGGTGCCGGACTCCAGCAGGGCGTCCGTGCACGCGCGGGAAGCGGCGAGGTGCAGGTAGGTGAAGAGCGTCTGGTCCTTGCGGAGGCGGTGGTACTCCTCGGCGATCGGCTCCTTGACCTTCAGCAGCAGATCAGCGGCGGCCCACACCTCGTCGGCGGTGGGGAGGATGCGCGCGCCTGCGGCCACGTACTCCTCGTCGGTGATCGCAGAGCCGAGGCCCGCGCTCTGCTCGATGACGACCTGATGTCCATGGCGCACCAGCTCGTGCACGCCTGCCGGGGTGATGGCCACCCGGAACTCGTTGTTCTTGACCTCGCGGGGGATGCCGACCAGCACGTCGATCACGGTCCTTGAATCTGGGGGGTGACGTTCGGGAGATGACGCACATATCCGGCGGTGCACAGCAGAGCTGGAGGCATCCCGGATGGACGCGACAAAACCAGTGTTAATGAAGGACTTCGCGCTGTCTAGCCTTTCAAAGCAATAATCTGCAGTCGAGCGACCACGGATTTCGTAGGCAAATCCCTAATCGGCCAGCAATCTCTCAGCCGAACCGCGGTGCAGCTGTGCCGCCGCCGAGTCGCCCAGCCGCTCCAGGGTGTCGGCGAGCCGCAGATGCAGTGCCGCCTGAAGCCGCACGTCATCGGCGCGGCAGGCCCACTCCATCGCCTCCGTGCAGGTACGGAGCGACTCGTCCGGGCGCCCCGCGTACTCCTGCACCCGGGCCACCTCGCTGAGCGCCCGCGCCTGGGCCGGCAGGTCTCCCGCCCTGCGGTATCCGGCCACGGCGGCCCGCCAGCTGCGCAGCGCGTCGGTGTAGTGGCCCGCGTACGTGTGCACGGCGCCGAGCCGTCCGTGGAGCCGGGACTCGTCCGCCGGCTCTCCTCGCGCCTGCCGCTGGGAGAGCGCTCGCCCGTACCAGTCACAGGCCCGCTGCCAGTCCCCCAGCTCCTGGTAGGCGCCGCCGACGGATTCCGTCGCCCGGCCGATCGCGTACGGGTCATTTGCCGCCCGTCCGGCGTCCAGCGCGGCCCGGTAGCGGGTCAGGGCGTCGTGGGTGCGGCCGGTCCGCGCGTCGAGATCGGCGAGGTTCAGCAGCGCCGCCGCCTGCTCCCGGTGCAGTCCGCGCCGCTCGGCGACGCCCAGGACCAGCTGGTGGAGCCCGTACAGCTCGGCTGCGGCCGCCTCGGCGCCCCGGTGCGCGGTCAGGGCCCGTACGAACGCGGCGACCAGCCGTCTGGCCAGCGTGTCCAGCTCGCCGTCCGCGACGGCCAGCCGTGCGCTCGCGAGCAGCGCGGGCTCCCGCAGCCGGAGCCACTCGGCGGCGGCCGGGGCGTTCGCGAAGCGCAGTGTGCGGGGCAGCCCGGCCAGCTTCTTACGGGACGGCGAGCCGTCCGGGTCGGTGACCGCACGGCAGGACTGGAGCAGCCGCACGGTCCGCTCCAGCAGCCGCGCCCTGGCCAGCTGCACCTCGGCGGGCCGGTCCTGGGCCTCCATCAGCCCGCGGAGCAGCGGGGCGAGGCAGCCCGGCACCTCGAACTGCCCCTCCGGACAGGCGCGCAGCAGGCCGAGCCCGGCGAAGTCCTCCAGAGTGGACCGGGCGGCGGACACCGAGCAGCCGGCCAGCGCGGACGCCGTGTGCGCGTCGGCCAGTCCGGCGGGGGCGAGGGTGAGCAGCCGCAGTATCCGGGCGGCCGGCTGCGGGAGCGAGCCGTACACGAACCGGAAGGCACGGGCCAGCGGTCGGGCGGCGGCCGGCTCGTCGGCTTCGTCGGGCAGGTTCCGGAACTGCTGGGCGACGTCCGCGACCGACAGCTTGGGCCTGGCGGCGAGCCAGCCGCCGAGCAGCACCAGTGCCGCGGGCTGCCCGCCGCACTCCTCGGACAGCGCCTCGGCGGTCCGCGGGTCCACGGTGATGCGGACCGCGCCCGTGAAATCTCCCAGCAGCCCGACGGCGGACCCGGTGTCCAGACCGCCGAGCGTGCAGGGCCTGACGTCGGGGATACCGGTCAGCGGGCCGGTGGAGACGGCCACCACCAGCGAGTCCGAGACGTCGGGGAGGAAGGGATCGACCTGTCCGGCGTCGGCCGCGTCGTCCAGGACGAGCAGGACACGACGGACGGCCAGTGCCTCGCGTACCAGCTCGGTGAGGTCGTCGTCGGCGGCGCCCGCGGGAGCCGGGACGCCGAGCGCGCCGAGCAGCCGGCGTGCGGTGTCCCCGTCGGGCACCCGCTCGCCGCCGGGTGTGGTGAGCCGGACGCTCAGCACCCCGTCCGGGTAGTCGGCGGTGAGCTGTCCGGCCAGTTCGGCGGCGAGTGCGCTCCGCCCCGACCCCGGTTTTCCCGCGATGAGCAGCACCCGGGGGCGGGCGCCCTTGCGGCCGGCCATGGTGTCCAGACCTGCCCGCTCGATGTCGGCGCGCAGCGCCTTCAACTCCCGCTGCCTGCCGAAGAAGTGACCGGTCGTCCGGTCGGCGTCCGATGTCGTGACCCGGTCGACCGCGTCCACCGCCTGATCCGTCACGGGCTCGCTCCGTCCGCCTGCGCACCGGCCCGCCGGGGGCCCGGACGGGACGGTGCCGAGCGTAGTTCACGTATCCAGACGAACCAGGCGGGGCGGGGCGAGCACAGTAGGCATGTCCCTCAATCGGATCAACAGATCATCAGATCAGCAGCCGAAGAACTCCTGCTCAGTACCGGGTTCCACGGTGCTACGCCTCGAAGGGCCGGGCGGGCCAGGGAGCGTCGGCGGGGCGAAGGGCGTCCAGGCCGTCGCCGTTGAGGGCGGCGGTGAGCGCCAGGGCCCCCACGACCA
This sequence comes from Streptomyces sp. NBC_01197, assembly GCF_036010505.1. Lineage (NCBI taxonomy): Bacteria > Bacillati > Actinomycetota > Actinomycetes > Kitasatosporales > Streptomycetaceae > Streptomyces > Streptomyces sp. NBC_01197. The sequence continues at coordinate 6,198,835 of NZ_CP108569.1, read as the reverse complement.
GACAGGTGTTGTGCAGCTCTCCGGCAAGTGCGCCCCGTACGAGCTCCGCGGGCTCGACCCGGGCGTGCTCCATGTCCGCCTCCTCCTCGGAGACCTCGAAGCGCGCGCCCTCGGCCTCGGAGACCTCACGGGCGAGGAAGATCCGTACGGCTTCGTCGCAGCCGCCCGGCGTCGGGTACACATCGGCGAGCACCCGCCAGTCCTCGGCCTTGACGTGCGCCTCTTCGTAGAGCTCGCGCTGCGCGGCGTGCAGCGGGTTCTCGCCGGGGACGTCGAGCAGCCCCGCCGGGATCTCCCAGAGCTTCTGCCGTACGGGATGGCGGTACTGGCGCAGGACGATGACCTTGCCGTCGTCGTCCAGGGCGAGGACGGCAACCGAGCCGGGGTGGACCTGGTAGTCGCGGTGTACGACGGTCCCGTCGGGCATCACCACGTCGTCGGTGCGGACGCTGGTCTTGTTCCCGGTGAAGGGGGTGGTGGTCGCGGTGACCTGCCATTCCTCTGCGGTGTCCCTGATGGCCATGGAAGCGTCCTCTCAAAAGCGGAAACCGGGGCGGGGGCTCATGAGAACCCCGCCCCGGTCAACCGTAACGCCCGTGCCCGCGTGCTACTTGCCGGTCTTGCGCGCCACAGCGGCCTTCACCAGGCCCGCGAAGAGCGGGTGCGGCCGGGTGGGCCGGGAGCGCAGCTCCGGGTGGGCCTGGGTGGCGACGAGGTAGGGGTGCACCTCGCGGGGGTACTCGACGTACTCGACGAGCTTGTTGTCGGGGGACGTGCCCGAGAAGACCAGGCCGGCCTTCGTCTCCAGCTCGGCGCGGTAGGTGTTGTTGACCTCGTAGCGGTGGCGGTGGCGCTCCTCGACGTACGGCTGGTCGTCGTACGCCTCGCGGACGAGCGAGCCATCGGCGAGCTTCGCCGGGTAGAGGCCGAGCCGCATGGTGCCGCCCAGGTCGCCGGCGCCCTCGACGTAGGCCAGCTGCTCCTCCATCGTGGAGATCACCGGGTGGCCGGTGGCCGCGTCGAACTCGGTGGAGTTGGCGTCGGGGATGCCCGCGACGTTCCGTGCCGCTTCGATGACGATGCACTGCAGGCCCAGGCAGAGGCCGAGCAGCGGGATCCGGTTCTCGCGGGCGTACTGGATCGCGCCGACCTTGCCGTCGACCCCGCGCTCGCCGAAGCCGCCCGGGATGCAGATCGCGTCGACGTCACCGAGCTGCTTCTTCGCGGCGGCCGGCGTCCGGCAGTCGTCGGACGTGACCCACTTGACCTTGACCCGGGCCCGGTTGGCGAAGCCGCCCGCCCGGATGGCCTCGGTGACCGAGAGATAGGCGTCCGGCAGGTCGATGTACTTGCCGACCAGCGCGACGGTGACCTCGTGGTCGGGGTTGTGGACGCGGTCCAGCAGGTCGTCCCAGGTGGACCAGTCGACGTCGCGGAACGGCAGGTCGAGCTTGCGGACGACGTACGCGTCCAGTCCCTCGGTGTGCAGCACCTTCGGGATGTCGTAGATCGACTTGGCGTCGACGCAGGCCACCACGGCGTCCTCGTCGACATCGCACATCAGCGAGATCTTGCGCTTGATGGCGGTCGGTACGTCGCGGTCGGCGCGCAGCACGATCGCGTCGGGCTGGATACCGATGTTGCGCAGGGCGGCGACGGAGTGCTGGGTGGGCTTGGTCTTCAGCTCGCCCGAGGGGCCGATGTAGGGCAGCAGCGAGATGTGCACCACGAAGACGTTGTCCCGGCCGACCTCGTGGCGGACCTGGCGGACGGTCTCCAGGAACGGCAGCGACTCGATGTCGCCGACCGTGCCGCCGACCTCGGTGATGACGACGTCGACGTCGTCCGTGGCCATCCGGCGGATGCGGTGCTTGATCTCGTTGGTGATGTGCGGGATGACCTGCACCGTGTCACCGAGGTACTCGCCGCGCCGCTCCTTGGCGATGACCGTCGAGTAGACCTGGCCCGTCGTGACGTTGGCGGAGCCGTCGAGGTCCACGTCGAGGAAACGCTCGTAGTGGCCGATGTCCAGGTCGGTCTCGGCGCCGTCGTTGGTGACGAACACCTCACCGTGCTGGAACGGGTTCATCGTGCCCGGGTCGACGTTCAGGTACGGGTCGAGCTTCTGCATCGTGACCCGCAGGCCGCGGGCCTTGAGGAGCGCACCGAGACTGGAGGCGGTCAGACCCTTGCCGAGGGAGGAGGCGACACCCCCGGTGACGAAGATGTGCTTGGTCGTCGCGGATGTTGAGTTGCGGGCCTGCATGGCCAAGAGGGGGCTCCCGTGGTCGCGATCTGGAGTGCGTGCCGACACGGAGCCCGGAGATTTCCGGGGGTGCCGTCGCTGCGGTTCGGGGCGTAATGACCACCGGTCCACGGGCCACCAGGGTATCAGCGACGGCGGGAGACTGCTTCCGGCCACGCACAGCACCGTCTCCGCCACACACAGCTCAACCTTCACAGGATGACCGCAACCCGGTCATCCAACACTCACCCGTTCGGTCCCGCCACGGTGCCCGGCAGGTCATGCAGATCACCTGAGTGCGTCGTATCCTGCTCGGACACTCGCTGCCGAGACGGCCGGAAGCCGGCACACCCCCGCCCGTTCTCCGGAACTTGCGCCCGCCGGCGCTCGTCAGCGCTGTTCAAAGAGCCCCTGACTGCAACACAAGCGCCCCGAGGGGCGACGTGGCCGTTCGACTGGAGATTGCACGTGGCCGGGCGCATCGAGGATTACGCACTCATCGGAGACATGCAGACCGCCGCCCTGGTCTGCCGGGACGGCACGGCCGACTGGCTGTGCCTGCCCCGCTTCGACTCGCACGCCGTCTTTGCCGGACTGCTGGGAACCGAGGAAAACGGTTTCTGGCGGCTGGGACCCGCACATGCCCCTTCGGCATGTCCGCCGGTCGCGGACCGGCGCCGCTACCGCGGGGATTCACTGATCCTCGAATCGGAGTGGGACACGCCACGCGGCACCGTCCGCGTGACGGATTTCATGCCGCCGCGTGACGGCGCCCCCCAGCTGATCCGGATCGTGGAAGGGGTGAGCGGGCGCGTCCCGATGCGCTCCGCACTCCGGATGCGGTTCAGCTACGGGCGGGTGACGCCCTGGGTCCACAAGGTGGACGGGCGCACGGTCGCGGTCGCGGGGCCCGACTCGGTGTGGCTGGACACCTCGGCCGACACCTACGGCGAGGACCTCACGACGTACTCCGACTTCACCGTCGGACCGGGTGACAGGATCGCCTTCACCATCAGCTGGGAGCCCTCGCACAAGGCCCCGCCCGCGCTGCCCGAGCCCGAGAACTCGCTGGTGGCGACCGAGGACTTCTGGCGCGACTGGGTCGAGCAGTGCACGTACCACGGCCCCTACCGCGAGGCCGTGGTCCGCTCACTGATCACCCTCAAGGCACTCACCTACGCGCCGACCGGCGGCATCGTCGCCGCGCCGACGACCTCACTGCCCGAGGACATCGGCGGCTCCCGCAACTGGGACTACCGCTACACCTGGCTCCGCGACGCGGCGATCACGCTCTCCTCGCTGCTGCGCACCGGCTACCGCGAGGAGGCCCGCGCCTGGCGCGAGTGGCTGCTGCGAGCCGTCGCGGGCGACCCGGAGAACCTGCAGATCATGTACGGGATCGCCGGGGAGCGCGAGCTCGGCGAGGCGGAGCTGGACTGGCTGCCGGGGTACGAGAACTCCACCCCCGTCCGGGTGGGCAACGGCGCGGCCGGACAGCTCCAGCTGGATGTGTACGGCGAAGTCACCGAGGCCCTCCATCTCGCCCATATGACGGGGCTCGCCCGCAGCGACTACGCGTCGCTGCTCCAGATCAAGCTGATCCGGTATCTGGAGGGCCACTGGGACCAGCCTGACGAGGGCATCTGGGAGGTGCGCGGACCGCGCCGCCACTTCGTGCACTCCAAGGTGATGGCCTGGGTCGCCGTCGACCGGACCATCAAGCTGATCGAGTCCGGGGACGCCGACGGGCCCCTCGATCGCTGGCGCGAGCTGCGCGACGACATCCACCGCGATGTCTGCGAGCGTGGCTACGACAAGGAACGCAACACCTTCACGCAGTCCTACGGCTCGAAGGAGCTGGACGCGTCCCTGCTGCTCATCCCGCAGATGGGGTTCCTGCCGCCGGACGACAAGCGCGTGATCGGCACCGTCGAGGCCATCCAGCGCGAACTGTCCACCCCGGACGGTTTCGTCCTGCGCTATCCGACCACGGGCGGCGCCGCGGGCGTCGACGGCCTGGAGGGCGACGAGGGGGCCTTCCTGGCCTGCTCGTTCTGGCTCGCCGACGACCTGGCGATGATCGGGCGGGTGGACGAGGCGCGCAAGCTCTTCGAGAAGCTGCTCGGGCTCCGCAACGACCTCGGGCTGCTCGCCGAGGAGTGGGATCCCAGGCTCCAGCGCCAGGTGGGCAACTTCCCGCAGGCCTTCAGCCACGTGCCGCTGATCGACACCGCGCTGCGGCTCACGGCCTCGGGGGCCTACGGAGGGTGACCTGCGGCCGGACGGCAGGGTCCCGTCTTCCGTGTCGTATCCCGCGCCACGCCGTGGTGTCGTCGGCGTGGCGTTCATGACGCGATAGCGGGATTCTTGCCCCCTGCCAACGGCTCACCCTTTGCGTATCGGATCTCCCCGGTCGTCATCAACGCTTACGGCCGGGGCAGTCCATCAGCGGGCGTTCCGGCACGTCACGCTCAGCCCCGGCCGGATCGGCGACATCGTCCGCGCCTGCCTCTTCAAGAAAACGATGTCGGGCTGCCTGGACGGGATGCCTAGAATGGAGCGCCCATTCGCCCCGGGGGGAGCGCATCTTGAGAACAGTCAATCCGGATGACATGGATAATCTCGCCAAGCTGCTCGACGGCCGGGGCGGGGTCCATGACAAAGTCGACGAAGCTTTCACGCGAGCTTCGCAGCTGGGCGTGACGAGCCATCTGACGTCCCTCAGGCCTCTGCGCTCCTGGGTTTCCGACACGGCACCCGACCTCCGCAAGCGGGCCACAATCGGTCGGCTGGAGAACGGGGACCCCGAAGCTGGGCTGCGGTGGGCCGGATTCAGCCCCCGGGACCTCAAGAAATATCAGGGCGAAGGACTCAATCCGGACACTCTCCTGCTGGCCAACTCGATGGCGGCCAGCACCGATCCGAAGGCTTTCGAGTTCAAGAGGCAGAGGGACGAATCCCTCAACGACTGGATTCAGCGCCTTGAGTCTCATGCCCTATCGAGAATTCCGGGACTTCAGCCGCACGAAGCGACCGTCGACACGCTTCTCGGCCTGTTCGGCGACTGGACTTCCATTACCGCGGCCACGGCAGTCGTCACGATCCAGGGTTCGTCCCTGACCAAGGTGCTCGTCGGGAACAACCTGCAGAAGGGTGCCGTCAGGGCGTGGAAGATCCGCGCAGGCACCATGCTCCGCGCTTCGAACAACGCTCTGCTGCGCAAGGGAGGAAACGCCCTCATCAAGTGGGCGCCGAAGATTCGTTCCCTCAGCGCGCCCGGCAGCTGGCTGCCCGGACAGCTCGGGAACCTCCTCTCGCGGAGCTCGATCTATCAGAGCGCCTCCCGGATTCCCCTGACGACGGGGGTCCGAGGGGACCTCTTCGGCGAGGCCTGGAACACGTTCCGATCGACTCGTATGGTCCGCGGTATGGGCGCCAACGGGGTCATCGACTTCCTGGTCGGATCGGATGAGCTGGCCAAGACCTACGGCGGGTTCTCCCACTCCGGCCAAGCCGTCACACGCGCGGGGGGCGCGAGCCTGGTAAAGGTGTTCTCGAAGGCGAGCAACGTACAGCGGTTCACGAACAGCCTCCCCAATGCGGTGGAGGGTGCTTCTGCCTTCCGTACGGGCCTGGGCACCGCGGCCAGGACAGCGGGTTTCCTCCGCGGGGCCGGCATCGTCGGTGGTGTCGCCTCGACGGGTCTCAGCGCCGCGAACGTCATCTCCCAGGGCAACCCGGTCGAGGCGTTCAAGAGGAACGGCGCCGGGTATGTCGCGGACGTCGCCGAGGTGGGTTTCAACGCCTCGATGACCGCAGCCATGATCGCGCCCAACCCCATCACGATCGGTCTCGCTGTCGGCACCGGGCTCATCTACGGTGGCGCGAAGGTCGTCGAGCACTGGGACGACATCAAGAAGGGTGCGGGGAAAGCGGCGGACTGGGTCGGCAGCAAGGCATCCAAGGTCGGGTCCGGGATCGCCCACGGTGCGAAGAGCCTTGCGAAAAAGGCGAATCCGGCCAACTGGTTCTGACCTGGAGCTGTCCCGGTCGGCAGCGGGAACGGTCCCGCTGCCGACCGCCCGTACCTCATGCCTCGCGCAGTACCGCAAGCGAGAAGGCCAGCCGCCGGTCCAGCCAGCTCGCCTGTGCCAAGTACCACCTGACGTCTCCGACGGGCGCGGAGGTCAGCGCCACCTGGTCTGCCGCCTTCCAGGTCACGGGCTTGGAGGGACCGTTACTGCTGTCGTCCGCCCCGAGACTCAGTACTGAACCGACAACGCTGCCGATGGCCTTGCCCGCGCCGCGCCCCACAATCTCCCCAGGGCTCCCCGTGGCCCAGTGATAACGGGCGACGATCTCCGGATGGCCAGGCTGTTCGAGCCACCAGAGGTGCTGCACCACACGCTTGGCCGACGGAGCACGGAGGACGCATCCAATGTCCGACGCCTGCCCGTCGCGCACACGGTATCGCCGGGAATTGTCCTTCTGCGTCGAGGGGTCCGGTGTGACGGAGCAGAGGAGCCGCTGGGCGCTCTCGTCCTCGTACAGCCGGAATCCTGACTTGGCCGCCGAGACACTCCCTGTACTCCCTTCAACAGGAACGACATAGACAGCTGGGACCAGATAGATGTCGTTTCCCCGGCTTTTCTGGACCCGGATCGCGTGCGGCCCCGGCGCGGCTTTCCCCCGGAGGGACGGCGGCCGCAGAGCAGTGCCGACCGTGAACTGTCCGACGCTGTCCCAGTGCACTGGTTCAAAGGACGGCGGCTCCGCCCCTCGTTTCCTGCCGAATGCCATGGATTCCCTTCCCGACCGTCCTTCTAAGGTGCGACGCCGCAGCCTGCGGTACAGGATGAACGCCTCCATCGCAGCGAACAAACCGGCGCAGGTCCATGCCATGCCGTACGGCAGACCGTTGACCGAGCCGCTGAGCCTGGGGGGGGGCAGCAGTCCGGGTTCGTGACCAGGATGACGCGCCGGGCCGGAACAGATCACGCTCGATTTCCCTGTCCACCCGCGACCGGACACGTACCTGTCCCGGGGAGAACGACACGATGAACGGACGGCCCCGATGGCACAGTCCCGGGATTACCTCACGAATCCGCGGTGCGACGCGCTTCACGACCCGGCTCACGGAAACCTGCGCCGACGGCTTCGGGTAGCGTCCGGCCTCATGGAGAACCAGGGCGGAATCACAGTGCAGCGGGCGCTTGAGCTGCCGGGGCTGCGCGGGGGGCTGCCCGAGGTCGTCGCGGGCGGCGACCGGCTCAGCCGCACCGTCCGGTGGGTGCACGCCGGTGAGGTGCCGAACATCGCCTCCCTGCTCAAGGGCGGCGAGTTGCTGCTCACCACCGGGCTTGGTCTGGGCACCCGCCCCGCCGAGCAGCGGGCGTTCGTCCGCCGGCTCGCCGACCGCGGGATCGCCGCCCTCGTGGTGGAGCTGGGCCCGCGCTTCTCACGGCTGCCGTCGACGCTCGTGGAGACCGCGCGGGCGGCCGGACTGCCGCTGGTCCAGCTGCACCGCGAGGTGCCCTTCGTCTCGGTGACGGAGGAGGTCCACACTGAGATCGTCAACGGTCACTACGCCCTGGTGCAGCGCGCCGACGAGGTGCACCGGCGGTGCACCCAGGCGCTGCTCGGCGGTGGCGGGGTGCCTCAAGTGCTCTCGATCCTGGCGGAGTTCACCGCGAACCCGGTCTTCCTGGAGACCCCCGACGGACAGCTGCTGTACGCCGCGGGCGAGGGCGAGCCGCTCCAGGTGTGGGAGGGGCTGCGCGGACACCGCCCGGCGGGCGCGGTCCTGGTGGACGTGGCGGGCGGCGGCTCGGGCACCGGTTCGGTACGGGCCAGACTGGCGCTCCTCCCGGTGTCGGCGCCGCTGGCCCAGGTACACCGGATGGCCGCCGAGCGGACCGCCGGGATCCTCGCCGTCGTGCTGATGCAGGCCCGGCAGGAGGAGGAGCTGGCAGCTCGCGGGCGCGGTGACTTCCTGACCGATCTGGCCGAGGGGCGGGTCTCCGCCCACGACGCGCCTGCCCAGGCCCGGGTCCTCGGCTTCCGGCCGGGCGAGGGTCCGCTGCTGCCCGTGGTGATGCGACTGGCGGCCGAGCTGTCGCCGTCGGGCAACTGGGCGGTGCTGGCCCGCGCCGTCCTGGAGGAGCTGAGCTCCGTCGGGGTGCCGGTGCTGCTGGGCGTACGCCCGGTGGAGGGCCGGGTCCCGCTGCTGCTCGCTCTGCGTACGGAGTCGGAACGGACCACCGTGGCCGACCGGGTGGCCGTCGCGCTGCGGGCCGGGGTGGCCCGCGCCGGCCTGGAGCGGGCCGGCGCGCATCCGCCGATCGTCGTGGTGGGGGTGGCGGGCGGCTGGGCCGCGGCATCGGCCGGGCTGCGACACGCCGCCGAGACGGCGACCGCCGCGCAGGGGCTGCCGGACCGGCCCTGGTACGACGCGCGGCGTCTTGACATCGACCTGCTGCTCTGGCGGCTGCGCGACCAGCCGGACCTGGCGGCCTTCGTGGACCGGGCGATCGGCCCGCTGCGCGAGCACGACCGCGCCTCGCGGCCCGCGCTGCTCCCCACGCTCCAGACCTACCTTGCCCACGCGGGCCGCAAGGCCGAGACGGCACGCGAGCTGCACCTCAACCGCCAGACGCTCTACAACCGGCTGGCACGGATCGCCGAGCTCCTCGGTACTGACCTGGACGACCCGCAGACGGTGCTCGCCCTGAGCCTGGCGCTGCGGGCCCGCAGGCACACCCCGTGACAGGGCCGCCGGCGGCGTGCTGTCAGCGGCCCCCAGCGGACTCGGTCAACTCGTCGTAGACGCTGAGCACTTGTGCCACCGTCTCGTCCTCGGTCGGCCAGTTCGCGGCCTGGGCCCGGCCCGCCGCGGCGAGTCCGTCCCGGCGGGCGGGGTCGGCCAGCAGCGCGGTCACTGTTGCGGCCAGCGCCTCCGGATCGCCGTACGGAACGAGTTCGGCCGCTTCGCCCACCAGCTCGGGCACCCCGCCGACCGCCATGGCGACCAGGGGCACCCCCAGCCACAGCGCCTCCTGCGCCAGCAGGGACCGCGCCTCCCAACGGCTGGACAGCACGGCGACATCGGCGGCCGCCAGCAGTTCGGTGACATCCTCGCGGCTGCCGATGAGCCGGACCGCGAGCGCGTCGGCCGCGATCCGGCTCTGCAGTGCGGCACGCTCCGGGCCCTCGCCCGCGATCACCAGCAGCGGAACCGGGTCGAGATGCTGCCAGAGACGGGCCGCGTCCAGCAGCTTCCCGTAACCGTGGTGCGCGACGAGGCTGCCCACAGTCATCACCAACGGCCTGTCCACCGCGCCCAGTTCCGCGCGTGCCTTGCTCTCGGTGCCGGTCGCGGCCACTCGCGGCGCGGGGAAAGCGACCGGCGCGAGCCGAGCGTCGCGCGCCCCCCGGCTCCGTGCCCTGTCGACCAGTTCTGACGACGTACCGAGCACAACTTCCGCCGCACGAACGGCCCTTCGCTCCATCAGCCGCAGCAGCCGACTCCGCGCGCCTTCGGCGTGCGGGCGGGTGTGCCAGGTGACCACGAGCGGCCGCCGCAGTCCGCCGAGCGCCAGCGAGGTCCGCACGGCGGCGTTCAGCCCGTGCGCGTGGACGATGTCGGCCCTCAGACAGGCAGCGCGCAGCGCGGCGACGGACGACGGATCGCTGCGCCGGGGTACGGGCACGAAGTGCGCGCCCGCCTCGCTGAAGCCGTACGTCCGCTCCAGTTCGGCGGGGGCGCACACGGTAACGTGCACGCCCCGCTCGACCAGGCCCCCGGTGAGCGACCGGACATGTGCGCTGCTGCCGGCGCTGCCGCCGCCCAGCACCTGGACGGCGCAGAGAGGTGAACGGCCGTACCGCGGGACCTGGGTGCTGCTCACTGACCGGAGCTCCTGAGTCGGCGTCGGACGGATGTGTGCGGCCCCAGGATGCCAGCCCGCGCACGGGTTCCGGCACTCTCCGGGGGACCGAGCCCCGGTGCGCTCGCGTCAACGCGCCTGAGCTGTCACCCGCATGGGTGAGCTGCGGTTCAACCGGCTGCCGCGCGGCTCACCTTGTCACCGTACGCGGCGGCGGCGACCACCGCTGCCGCGTGCGCGGCGAGTCCGGCCCGCCCGTTGCCCGCGACGATCGCCACGCCGAGGGCGGCACCGAGCGCGTGCGCTCCCGCGTCGCCGAGCATGGTCTGTTCGGCCAGGTCGTCGATGAGGACCGCGGCCGCGGCTCCGATCGGTGCGGCGGCGAGCGCCCCGCCCGGGCCACGCCGCAGCAGGCCGGGCGCCGCGAGACCGAGCACCGCGACGGCGGCCCGCCCCGGGCGCATGTCCACCAGGTTGACGAAGTGGGCGGCGCCCGCGACGACGACCCCGGCGAGAACCCGGTCGGCCGGGCGCTCCTTGAGCATCGCGCCCACGGCGAGACCTGCCGCGCCGATGCCCAGGAGCTTCACCGTGCCGCTGGTGATCTCACCGCGGCTCAGCGCGCCGAGGTGGGCACGGAATCCGCGGCGCGGATCGCCCGCGCCGGCCGTGTCGTCGTAGGCCCCGCAGGCCCCGGCGGTGAGCACGGCCAGGGCTGCCGCCCCGCGCTGCCGGGGCGGAAGGGTGCCGACGACCGCGCCGAGCGCCGCGCCGACGGTGGTGGCAGGACCGGCGCAGAGATCGACCGTGCGCTCGGCGTAGTTGGTGCGTTCCCAGCGCGCCGCGCCGCCCGGAAGCCGGCGGCGCAGCCCCGTCGCGGCGGCGCGGGTCGCGCCGAACGAGGCGAGGAGTGCGGTGGTCCGGGCGCCGTGTCTGGTCATGCGGTCCAGCCTAGTGCCGCGGCAGGCAACGTTCGTCGGGGGCGGGAGGCCGGCCCCGCAGCGGCCGATCACGGTCACCGCCCGGCCGTCTGCTTCCCTGCTCCCCCGCTGCCCCGCTGTCCGTTCAGCCGTCCGCCCGTGCCGTGGCAAGCAGTTCCTCCGCGTGCGCCCGGGCCGTCTCCGAGTCCTCCTGGCCCGCGAGCATCCGTGACAGCTCCCGTACCCGGTCCTCGCCCTCCAGGACCGTGACGCCGCTGCTGGTCACCGAACCGTCGTTGGTCTTCTCGACGAGCAGCTGCCGGTCGGCGAATGCGGCCACCTGCGGCAGATGGGTCACGACCACGACCTGCGCGGACCTGGCGAGCCTGGCGAGCCGCCGGCCCACCTCGACGGCGGCCTTGCCGCCGACCCCGGCGTCGACCTCGTCGAAGAGATACGTCGGTACGGGATCGGATCCCGCGAAGACGACCTCGACCGCGAGCATCACCCGGGAGAGCTCACCGCCCGACGCCCCCTTGGAGATGGGCCGGGCGGCCGCCCCGGGGTGCGGGGCGAGCAGCAGTTCCACCTCGTCGGCGCCGAGCGGGCCGTAGGCGACGGTCCGCCCGCCGACCTCCACTCCTGCGGGGTCGTCGGTCTGCCGGATGTCGATCGTCACCCGGGCGTGCGGCATGGCGAGCGAGGCGAGTTCGGCGGTGACGGCGCCGGCGAAGCGTTCGGCCGCCTCCGTACGCGCGTCGGTGAGCGTCTGCGCGAGGCCGGACAGCTCCGAGCGCAGCGCCTCGTGCTCCGCCGTCAGTTCGCCGATCCGGTCGTCGTCGCCCTCCAGCTCGGTGAGGCGGGCCGCGCCCTCCTCGGCCCAGGCCAGTACGGCCGCGATGTCCTCGCCGTACTTGCGTGTCAGCTGGGTCAGCGCGGCCCTGCGCTCCTCCACGGCGGCGAGCCGCAACGGATCGGCGTCGAGGTTGTCCGCGTAACCGGCCAGCTCCCCCGACACGTCGGCGAGCAGGATGCCGATCTCGCCGATCCGTTCGGCGAGCGCGGCCAGCGCCGGGTCGTGGCTGCGTACCGCGTCGAGCGCCCGCCCCGACCCGCCGACCAGGGTCGTCGCGTCGATCCCTTCGGGGTCCTCCGGGTTGCCGACGAGCGCGGTGTGCGCCGCGGACGCGGCGGACGCGAGCGCTTCGGCGTGGCCCAGCCGCTCGGCCTCGGCTGCGAGTTCGGCGTCCTCGCCGGGCAGCGGCTCGACCGCGGCGATCTCGTCGAGCCCGAAACGGAGCAGGTCGGCCTCCTGGGCCCGTTCCCGCGCCCGGGTGGTCAGTTCGTCCAGCTCGGCGGCGACGGCACGCAGCCGCTTGTAGGCAGCCGCGTACTTGGTGTGCGGGCCCCCCACCGCCTCACCGGCGTACCGGTCGAGGGCCTGGCGCTGCCTGGCCGGGCGCAGCAGCCCCTGCTGGTCGGTCTGCCCGTGCACGGCGACCAGTTCGTCGGCGATCTCGGCGAGCAGCCCGACCGGTACGGAACGTCCGCCGATGTGGGCCCGTGAGCGCCCTTCGGCCGAGACCGTCCGGCTGATGAGCAGCGCGCCCTCGTCGAGTTCGGCGCCCGCTTCCTCGGCCCGTACCGCGGCCGGCGAGCCCGCGGGCAGCGTGATCCGCCCTTCGACCATCGCCGACTTGGCACCGAGCCGCACCAGCGCGGCGTCGGCGCGCCCGCCGAGCAGCAGCCCGAGGCTGGTCACGACCATGGTCTTGCCCGCGCCCGTCTCACCCGTCACCGCGGTGAAACCGGGTGAAAGCTCCACCACGGCGTCGTCGATGACTCCGAGCGACCGTATCCGCATCTCCTCCAACACGCACACGACCATACGAGGTTTCCCGGGCCCCGTGCGACGTGCCCCGGCCGGAGAGGTCACCGGCCGGGGGTCGGGAGCTCAGTGCGGAGCGCCGCGCCAGCCCGCCACGGGCAGTGCGAACTTGGCCACCAGGCGGTCGGTGAACGACGCGTGGTGCAGCCGCGCCAGCCGTACGGGCACGGCCCCCCGGCGGACCTCGACCCGGGCCCCCGCGGGCAGCCCCACCCAGCGGCGCCCGTCACACCACAGGACGCCTTGCGGGGTGTGCGGCTGTACCTCGACCGCGAGGACGGAGGCGGGCGAGGTCACCAGCGGCTTGGCGAACAGCGCGTGTGCGCCGATGGGGACCATCAGCAGCGCCTCCACCTCCGGCCAGATCACCGGCCCGCCGGCCGAGAAGGCGTACGCGGTCGAACCGGTCGGGGTCGCACAGACGACGCCGTCGCAGCCGAAGCCGGTGACCGGACGGCCGTCGATCTCCAGGACGACCTCCAGCATCCGTTCGGGCTCGGTCTTCTGCACCGCGGCCTCGTTGAGCGCCCAGTCCCGGTGCACGATGTCGCCGTTGTTGTGCACGAGGACGTCGACGGTCATCCGCTCCTCGACCTCGTACGAACGGGTGACCACCCGGTCGACGACCTTGTCGAGGTCGTCGCGCTCGGCCTCGGCGAGGAAGCCGACCCTGCCGAGGTTGACGCCGAGCATCGGCACCCCGGACGCGCGGGCGAACTCGGCACCGCGCAGCAGCGTTCCGTCGCCGCCGAGAACGATCAGCAGCTCACAGCCGTCCAGGCAGGCGGGTGTCGCCTCGGCGACGAGTTCGACCGAGGGCGGCACCGGCAGGTCGGCCGCCTCCGCCGCCAGGACCCGGACGCGCAGGCCGTTCTTCAGCAGGCCCTCCACAACGCGCTCGGCGCTGCGGATGGCGGCGGGCCGCCCGGTGTGCGCGAGCAGGAAGACCGTACGGTCCGCAGGGGGCGGCGCCGCGGGTTCCGCCGCCCCTTCCACTGCCGGTCCCGCCGCCACGGCCGGTGCCACCGGCCGTGCCGCTGAGCCGACTGCCGTTGGTGATGCTGTTTCCGTCACTGCGGCCCCTCCGCCACTGCACGCTCCACATCCGCCGGATCGAGCGCGGGCGCGTCGGCCCGCAGCCACAGAAAGTACTCGACGTTTCCCGATGGCCCCGGCAGCGGACTGGCGGTGACACCCCGTACGCCGAGTCCGAGCCCGGCCGCCTGCCCGGCCACGGTCCGCACGGTCTCCGCCCGCAGCTGGGGGCTGCGGACCACGCCTCCGCTGCCCAGCCGGTCCTTGCCGATCTCGAACTGCGGTTTGACCATGAGCACCAGGTCGGCGCCGGGCCCCGCGCACCGCGCGAGAGCGGGCAGCACCAGACCCAGCGCGATGAACGAGAGGTCTCCGACCACCAGGTCCACGGGTGTTCCGCCGATGTCCTCCAGCGTCAACTCGCGTACGTTCGTACGGTCCTTGACGGTGACGCGGTCATCGCTCTGCAGCGACCAGGCGAGCTGCCCGTACCCGACGTCCACCGCGACGACCTGTGCGGCGCCCGCCCGCAGCAGGACGTCGGTGAAGCCGCCGGTCGACGCGCCCGCGTCCAGCGCCCGCCGCCCCTCGACGCGCAGGCCGAGCGGTGTGAAGGCCGCGAATGCGCCCGCGAGCTTGTGCCCGCCGCGCGAGACGTAGTCGGGGTCCGTGTCGTCCTTGCGTACGACGACGGCGGCGCTCGTCTCGACCTGGGTGGCCGCCTTGGTCGCGGTGGCGCCCTTGACGGTCACCCGCCCTGCCGCGATCAGCTGGCTCGCGTGCTCCCGCGAGCGGGCGAGACTCCGGCGGACCAGCTCGGCGTCGAGACGCCGGCGTGCCACTCCTGCCACGTTCGGTTCAGCTCCTGCTGTTGTGAGGGACGTTATGAAGGACGTCGTGAGGGGCGGGGCCACGGGCCGGGACCGGAGGTCCGGGCGGTGCGTCCAGCGCGTCCAGCGCCTCACGCAGCCCACGGTGTACATCTTCGTACACCTCGACATGTCCGTCGGCAGCGAGGTGGTCGGCGTCGGCCAGCCGGCCGAGCACCCGGTCCACCCCGTCGTTCCCGGTGGGCGTGCGGACGACTCCCAGCGGCGCCGGGGCATGTTCCGTACCGTCCTGGCTCCCGGTCTGCGCCCCGGAGGGCTCCGGCATCGCGTCACTCATGCCCAGACGCTACCCCGAAGCGCTGCGGTACGGTCGATCACGATGGCGACGACAGAAGAGTGCCGCAGCGCCCTCGACAGGCTCTCGGACAACATGACAGAGGCGAACAGCCGGGTACGCAGCGCGGCGGCACTGGACCGCTCGCTGAGCTGCCACATCACCGACCTGGACATCACCTTCACCGGGCGTCTGGTGGATGGCCGGATCCAGGTGCTCGACACCGTCGAAGGGCCGCCGCCCGCGAAGGCGGAGATCCGGCTCGCGATGAAGGGCGACGACCTGGTGGCCCTGGTCGCGGGCGAGCTGAACTTCGCGAAGGCCTGGGGCTCGGGCCGGGTTCGGCTCGAAGCGGGCTTCCGCGACCTGCTGCGCCTCAGGACACTGCTGTAGCCGCCCCCGCGGCACGCGCCCGGCGCCCGGCGGGCACCACCAGCGGTGTCCCCGACTCGGGGTCGTCGATGATCTGGC
This sequence comes from Streptomyces sp. NBC_01197, assembly GCF_036010505.1. Lineage (NCBI taxonomy): Bacteria > Bacillati > Actinomycetota > Actinomycetes > Kitasatosporales > Streptomycetaceae > Streptomyces > Streptomyces sp. NBC_01197. Next base: position 6,183,226 of record NZ_CP108569.1, on the reverse strand, counting down.
AGCGCAGCCCGAACACCTTCTCCACAAGAGCGGCCGTGACCACGTCGGCGGGCGGTCCCTCGGCGACGATCTCGCCGTCCCGCATGGCGATGAGGTGGGTCGCGTAGCGCGCGGCGTGGTTGAGGTCGTGCAGTACGGCCACCAGCGTGCGCCCCTGCGTCTCGTGCAGTTCGGCGCAGAGGTCGAGTACGTCGATCTGGTGCTGGATGTCGAGGAAGGTGGTCGGCTCGTCGAGGAGCAGCAGCGGGGTCTGCTGGGCGAGCGCCATCGCGATCCACACGCGCTGGCGCTGGCCGCCGGAGAGCTCGTCCACATAGCGGTCGCCGAGCTCGCCGATCCGCGTGGCGGCCATCGCCTCATCGACGATGCGCTCGTCCTCGGGCGACCACTGGCGCAGCAGGCCCTGGTGCGGGTAGCGGCCGCGGGCCACCAGGTCGGCGACCGTGATGCCGTCGGGGGCGATGGAGGACTGCGGAAGGAGCCCCAGCGTCCTGGCCACCTTCTTGGCCGGCATCGAACCGATCGCCTGCCCGTCGAGGAGTACCCGCCCCTGCGAGGGCTTCAGCATGCGCGACAGGGCGCGCAGCAGCGTCGACTTGCCGCAGGCGTTGGGTCCGACGATGACGGAAAAGGAGTTGTCGGGGATCTCGACCGAGAGGTTCTCGGCGATGACCCGCTGCTCGTAGCCGAGGGTGACCGATTCGGCGGTGAGTCGCTGCATGGGGGTGCTCCTGGTTGTCATCAGATCCGTCCTGCCTTGCGTTCGGAGACCAGCAGCCACAGCAGATAGCAGCCGCCGAGCACCCCCGTCACGACTCCCACCGGCAGTTGCCGGTCCCCGAAGGCCCGCTGGGCGATCCAGTCGGCGACCACCAGCAGGGCCGCGCCCATGAGGGCCGACGGGACGAGGTTGGCGCCGGGTGAGCGGGTCAGCCGCCGGGCCAGCTGGGGCGCGCTGAGCGCCACGAAGGCGATCGGCCCCGCTGCCGCGGTGGCCACCGCGGTGAGCAGGACCGCGGCCAGCATCAGGACCAGCCTGGTCCGCTCGACCCGTACGCCCAGGGCGTACGCGGCGTCGTCGCCCATCTCCAGCATCCTGAGGTTGCGCCCGTACCCCAGGACGACCGGCATCAGGACCACACAGGCGACCAGCAGCGGCCAGACCTGCGACCAGTCGCGGCCGTCGAGCGAGCCGGTCATCCAGACGACGGCGCGGGTCGCGTCGGCCAGATTGGCCTTGGTGATCAGATAGCTGTTGCAGGCGGTGAGCATGGCGGCTGCGCCGATGCCGACGAGGACCAGCCGGTAGCCGTGCACACCGCGCTTCCACGCCAGCGTGTACACGGCGATGCCGGTGGCCAGACCGCCGGCGATCGCCCCGCCGGCCACCGCGGTCGCCCCGCCGTGGAACAGCACGATCACCGCGAGCGCGCCGACACTGGCCCCCTGCCCGAAGCCGATCACGTCCGGACTGCCCAGCGGATTACGGGAGATGGACTGGAAGACCGCTCCCCCGACGCCCAGCGCCGCCCCCACGAGGAGGCCGACGAGCGCTCTCGGCAGCCGCAGGTCGTTGACGATGAACTCCTGGGCGGTGGTGCCGCTGCCCAGCAGGGTCCGGACCACGTCCGCGGGTGCGATCGGGTAGTCGCCGCTCCCGATGAGCACGACGGCCGCCGCGAGGGCGACCACGGCCAGCAGTACGACGACGACCGCGGTCCTGACCTCGACCCGCAGGGAGAGCCCGCCCGGGGTCCGTATCGCGTGGATCGCTTTCACAGCTGCGTCATCCTCCGGCGGCGTACGAGAAAGATGAAGATGGGGCCCCCGATGAGCGCGGTCACGATGCCGACCTGGAGTTCGGCGGGCCGGGCGACGATCCGGCCGACGACGTCGGCGCCCAGCAGCAGGACGGGCGAGAGGACCGCCGCGTACGGCAGCGTCCAGCGCATGTCGGGCCCGGTGACGGCCCGGACGATGTGCGGAACCATCAGCCCGATGAAGACGATCGGCCCGCAGGCGGCGGTCGCCGAACCGCAGAGCAGGGTGACGGCGGTCATCGCGAGCACCCGGGTGCGCGTCAGACGCGTGCCGAGCGACCTGGCCGTGTCATCGCCGAGGGCCATGGCGTTGAGGGGGCGGCCGAGCAGCAGCGCGACCAGCAGACCGGCCGCCACGAACGGCCACACCTGCGAGACCGTCCCGGACGTCGCCGACGCGAGCGAACCGACCGTCCAGAAGCGCATCTTGTCCAGCGCGGCCGAGTTCAGCAGCTCCACGGCGTTGACGTATCCGAACATCGCGTACGTGGCGGCCGTGCCGGCGAGCGCGAGCCGTACCGGGGTGGCGCCACGGCTCCCGCTCAGTACGTAGACGAGCACCGAGACCACCGCGGCGCCCGCGAACGCGAACCACACATAGCCGGTGAAGGAGCTGACGCCGAGAAAGCTCATCGCGGAGACCACGGCGGCTGAGGCACCCGCGTTGACACCGAGGATGCCGGGCTCGGCGAGCGGATTGCGGGTGAGCGCCTGCATCACCGCTCCCGCGACCCCGAGCGCGGCTCCGACGAGGACCCCCAGCAGGGTGCGCGGTATGCGCACGTCCCGGATCAGAACGTCGTCGGCGGTGCCCGAACTGTGCGCCAGGCCGTGCCACACATCGCCGAGCGGCATCGCCTTGGCTCCGAGCGCGATGCTCGCTACGACGACCAGGAGCAGCAATCCGAGCGACAGCAGCAGCCCGGCGGCGCGCGCCGAGTTGCGCTTGGGGGGCGCGGGAGCTTGTTCCGCGCTCTGTCTGGAGGGACTCTCGACCAACACGAGGTTAGGTTAGCCTACCCTGGCAATCCCTCGACCGGGAGGCGCCGGGGAGCGGGCGCCGTCGGGCGTTCAGAGCCCGATGCGGGAGATCACCTTGCCCGCGTCCAGACCGTACGTACCGTCGCCCGCCTCTGTCCAGGCCGCTGCGCACAGCGCCCGCAGCCCGTCCAGCGCACCCCCTTCACCGTCCACGGCCAGCTCCCCGTCCCGCACCGACGCGGTCCAGCCGCCGCAGCTGAACGCACCGCCCTCGCCTGTCACTTCGGGCTGGCCGGTGAGCAACCCGCGCAGATCCGCGTCCACATAGTTCGGCCGGTGCTCGGGCGGCGCGGCCAGCAGCTGCGCCGCGTCCGTCACCCCGGTCAGTACGAGCAGCGAGTCCACGCCGCCGTTGAACGCGCCCTCGATGTCGGTGTCCAGCCGGTCCCCGACGACCAGCGGCCGCTGGGCTCCGGTCCGCAGTACGGTCTCCCGGTGCATGGGGGGCAGCGGCTTCCCGGCCACCTGCGGCTCGGCCCCGGTGGCGATCCGGACGACCTCGACCGCGGCGCCGTTTCCGGGGGCGATCCCCCGGGCGCTGGGAATGGTCAGATCCGTATTGGAAACGAACCATGGCAGACCGCTGTTGATCGCGTACCCGGCCTCGGCCAGCCGCGCCCAGGCCATATCGGGACCGCCGTACCCCTGGGCCACCGCCACCGGGGAGTCCTCGGCGGAGTCCACCGGTTCCAGACCGCGTTCGCGCAGCGCGACCCGCAGCCCCTCACCGCCGACGACCAGCACCCTGGCTCCTCGCGGGACCTGATCGGCGATCAGCCGGGACACCGCCTGGGCCGAGGTGATGACATCGGCGGCCTCGGCGGGGACCCCCAGCTCGGTGAGGTGCAGTGCCACCGCATCCGGCGTCCGCAGCGCGTTGTTGGTGACATACGCGAGGTGCATCCCGCCGTCCCGCGCGGTCCCGAGTGAGGCGACAGCGTGGACGATCGCCGCACCCCCCGCGTACACCACCCCGTCCAGATCGAGCAGGGCTGTGTCGTAGGTCTCACTCAGCGCTGTCCTCATACCGTCGGGGCTGGTCCTGGTCTGCCGGGTCATCGCACTCCTCGATAGCTGTTCTCTCCCGATCATCCCGTATGACGGATCCCCACATACCATGCACCAATGACTTCAAGTAGTCGGCATGCGGACAACGGGCTGCGTCTTTTCCCTTTCCGAGGAGTGCGCTACGTTCCCGAACGCATCGGCAGCCTCGCAGCGGTCACGTCTCCGCCGTACGACGTCGTCGTCAGGCCGGACGGGCTGCTGCACCTGGAGTCCGCCGATCCGCACAACATCGTGCGGCTGATCCTGCCGCAGGCCGACACTCCGGCCGCCCGCAACGAGAAGGCCGCGGCGACCCTCTCGGACTGGCTCAGCGACGGCATCCTGGCCGCCGACCCCGAGGCCGCCCTGTATGTGTACGAGCAGCGCAAGGGCGCTGTGCTCCAGCGCGGTCTCATCGGCGCGCTGGCCCTCTCCACACCCGAGGAGGGCGTGGTCCTTCCGCACGAGGATGTGATGGCCGACATCGTCGCGGACCGGGCGGCGCTGATGCGGACCACAGCCGTCAACTTCGAGCCGCTCCTGCTCACCTACCGCAGCGGCGGCGGCGCGACGGGGACAGCGGACACAGCGGGCGCGGGGGCTGTCATCGAACGGACCATAACCGGCCCTCCTCTGCTCGCGACGACCACCGAGGACGGCTTCAGCCACCGGCTGTGGGCCGTCACCGACCCGGCGGAGATCACGGAGGCGCAGGCGGACCTGGCCGACCGCCAGGCACTGATCGCCGACGGGCACCACCGGTGGGCGACATATCTCCGGCTGCGCGGCGAACATCCGGGGCCTGGCCCATGGGGGTACGGCCTGGTACTCCTCATCGACACGGTCCACTATCCGCTCCAGGTCCGGGCGATCCACCGGGTACTGCGCCGGCTGCCGGTCCACGAGGCGCTGACGGCACTCGACGGCGCCTTCCAGGTCCGCACTATCGACGCGCTCCCGGAGGCTCTGGCCGCCCTCACCGACGCGGCGGCCGAGGGCAACACCTTCCTGCTCGCCGGAGACGGCCGGTTCCATCTCATCGACCGTCCGTCGGAGGAACTGCTGGCCCGTACGGTCCCCACGGACCATCCCGCGGCCTGGCAGACCCTCGACGCGACCGTCCTGCACCACACGCTGCTGGACAAGGTCTGGTCGGTCCCCGACGCGCCTGAGCACATCGCGTACATCCACGCCACGGACGCGGCCGTCGAACAGGCGGAGCGGCATGGCGGCACAGCAGTCCTGATGCATCCGGTACGCGAGGAGGTCGTCCGGGAGCTGGCCCGCCAAGGAGTGACGATGCCGCGCAAGTCGACGTCGTTCGGCCCGAAACCGGCGACCGGGCTGGTGCTGCGCAGCCTCACCATCGACTGAGACCGCACGGAGCCCGCCCCACGCGAAGAAGGACCGTACCCCGGCTTTCCCGGGGTACGGCCCTTCTCGTTGACCGGCCAGAACCGGCTTGCGGGGTCAGTCCCGGTCGTCGTCCGTGCTGCGATCGCCCGCGCCCCGGTCCGGCACTTCGCCCCGGTGCTCTCCGGACTCGTGTGAGTCGTCGTCCGACTCGTCCTCGACGTCGACGAACTCGACGCCCTCCAGCTCGGCGAGCCGGTCCGAGGCGTCCGTCGAGCCGTCCTTGTCGGACTCGATGGTCTTGGCGAACCACTCACGCGCCTCGTCCTCGCGCCCCGCGGCGAGGAGCGCGTCGGCGTACGCGTAGCGCAGCCGCGCGGTCCACGGCTGTACGGAGTTGGACGCCAGCTCCGGGCTCTGCAGCGTGACGATCGCCGCGTCGATCTGCCCCATGTCGCGGCGCGCACCGGCGGCGACCAGTCGCATCTCGACCTGTCCGGCCTTGTCGAGCCTCTGCACCTCGGGCTCTCCGGCCATCGCCATCGCCCGCTCGGGCCGGCCCAGACCGCGCTCGCAGTCAGCCATGACGGGCCAGAGGTCGACCGTGCCGGTCATCCGCTTCGTGGCGCGGAACTCGGCGAGTGCCTCCGTGTACTTCTGCGTCGCGTACGCGGCGAACCCGGCCGCCTCACGCACAGCGGCGACCCGGGAGGCCAGCCGAAGAGCGATACGCGAGTACTCGTACGCCTCGTCGGGGTCCTCGTCGATCAGCCGGGCGACCATCACCAGGTTCTTGGCGACATCCTCGGCGAGGGTCTTGGGCAGGCTCATGAGCTCCTGCCGTACGTCCTTGTCGATCTCCTGGCCGGTGACATCCTCAGGAATGGGAAGCCGCTTGACGGGCTCGCGGTCCCGGTCACGGTCGTCACGCTGGAATCCGCCCCCGCGCTCGTCACGCTGACCACCGCGGTATCCACCGCGGTCCCGGTCGTCACGGCCGCCGCGGAACCCGCCACGGTCACCGCCGGAGGGGCGGCCACCGCGGTCACCGCCCCGGTCGTCGCGCCGACCGTACCCGACACCGCTGGGACGGTCGTCACGGCGGAAACCGCCACCCCGCTCATCATCACGGCGCGGGGCGCCGGAGGAACGGTCGTCACGGCCGCCGCGGAACCCACCGCGGTCACCGCCGGAGGGACGGCCACCACGGTCACCGCCCCGGTCGTCGCGGCGCTCAAAACCGCCACCACTGCTGGGACGCCCACGGCTGTCGTCACGACGATCGTCACGGCGGTCACCACGACTGTCGTCACGACGGAAGGACGGCCGGTCATCACGACGGAACCCGCCACCGCTGCCGCCCGGACGCCCACCACGGTCGTCGTCACGGCGCGGACCACCGGACGGCCGGTCATCACGGCCGCCGCGGAACCCACCACGGTCGCTGCCCCGGTCGTCGCGCCGGCCGTACCCGCCACCGCTGGAGCGGTCGTCACGGCGGAAGCCACCGCCCCGCTCATCGTCCCGACGCGGGCCACCGGAAGAGCGGTCATCACGGCGCGGGGCGCCGAAGGAACGGTCGTCGCGACCGCCGCGGAACCCACCGCGGTCACCGCCGGAGGGGCGCCCACCACGGTCACCGCCCCGGTCGTCGCGGCGCTCAAAACCGCCACCACTGCTGGGACGCCCACCACGACTGTCGTCACGACGATCGTCACGGCGGGCACCACGACTGTCGTCACGACGGAAGGACGGCCGGTCATCACGGCGGGCGAACCCACCGCCGCTGCCGCCCGGACGCCCACCACGGTCACCACTGGAAGGGCGGCCGCCACGGTCGTCACGCTGGCCACCGCGGTATCCACCGGCGCTGCCGGGTCGTCCACCCCGGTCGTCATCACGACGGGGACCCGACGGCCGGTCATCACGACCACCACGGAAACCGCCACCCGCCGGGCGCCCGCCACGGTCGTCCCGGCGCGGGCCACTGGAGGAGCGGTCGTCACGACCACCACGGAATCCACCAGCACCGGCGCCACTGCCTCGACTGCCACTGCTGCCACCGCGGTTGTCGTCACGACGGAAGCCACCACGGTCGTTGTTGTCCCGGCTCGGACCACTGGACCGATTGTCACGACCACTGCGGAATCCGCCCTGGTCACCGCTGTCCCGGCGACGCGGCTCGCGCTCCGGTCGGTCGTCGGGAGAGTTGGTGGACATGGGTGGGGCTCCTGTCTTCGGGTACCGCAGTCATTCTCACGCAGTCGGCGATCCGATGCGCTTCGGGAAATAAAAAAAGGACCTTTGGTCCCAGCGTTGAACGCTGGGACCAAAGGTCCTTCAAAGATTGTTCGGCGGCGTCCTACTCTCCCACAGGGTCCCCCCTGCAGTACCATCGGCGCTGAAAGGCTTAGCTTCCGGGTTCGGAATGTAACCGGGCGTTTCCCTAACGCTATGACCACCGAAACCCTATTTGGGCTCTAGCGAACAAGCACACTCTTCAGTTAAGTAAGTGAAACAAGTTCCGCCGGCACGATAGTTCGTGGCCTGGGAACAACACAGTGGACGCGAGCAACTGAGGACAAGCCCTCGGCCTATTAGTACCAGTCAGCTCCACCCGTTACCGGGCTTCCACATCTGGCCTATCAACCCAGTCGTCTACTGGGAGCCTTAACCCCTCAAAGGGGGTGGGAATACTCATCTCGAAGCAGGCTTCCCGCTTAGATGCTTTCAGCGGTTATCCTTTCCGAACGTAGCCAACCAGCCATGCCCTTGGCAGGACAACTGGCACACCAGAGGTTCGTCCGTCCCGGTCCTCTCGTACTAGGGACAGCCCTTCTCAATATTCCTACGCGCGCAGAGGATAGGGACCGAACTGTCTCACGACGTTCTAAACCCAGCTCGCGTACCGCTTTAATGGGCGAACAGCCCAACCCTTGGGACCGACTCCAGCCCCAGGATGCGACGAGCCGACATCGAGGTGCCAAACCATCCCGTCGATATGGACTCTTGGGGAAGATCAGCCTGTTATCCCCGGGGTACCTTTTATCCGTTGAGCGACAGCGCTTCCACAAGCCACTGCCGGATCACTAGTCCCGACTTTCGTCCCTGCTCGACCCGTCGGTCTCACAGTCAAGCTCCCTTGTGCACTTACACTCAACACCTGATTGCCAACCAGGCTGAGGGAACCTTTGGGCGCCTCCGTTACTCTTTAGGAGGCAACCGCCCCAGTTAAACTACCCATCAGACACTGTCCCTGATCCGGATCACGGACCGAGGTTAGACATCCAGCACGACCAGAGTGGTATTTCAACGACGACTCCACAACCACTGGCGTGGCCGCTTCACAGTCTCCCACCTATCCTACACAAGCCGAACCGAACACCAATATCAAACTGTAGTAAAGGTCCCGGGGTCTTTCCGTCCTTCTGCGCGAAACGAGCATCTTTACTCGTAGTGCAATTTCACCGGGCCTATGGTTGAGACAGTCGAGAAGTCGTTACGCCATTCGTGCAGGTCGGAACTTACCCGACAAGGAATTTCGCTACCTTAGGATGGTTATAGTTACCACCGCCGTTTACTGGCGCTTAAGTTCTCAGCTTCGCAACCCCGAAAGATCACTAACCGGTCCCCTTAACGTTCCAGCACCGGGCAGGCGTCAGTCCGTATACATCGCCTTACGGCTTCGCACGGACCTGTGTTTTTAGTAAACAGTCGCTTCTCGCTGGTCTCTGCGGCCACCCCCAGCTCACCAAGTAAATCGGATCACCAGGAATGGCCCCCCTTCTCCCGAAGTTACGGGGGCATTTTGCCGAGTTCCTTAACCATAGTTCACCCGAACGCCTCGGTATTCTCTACCTGACCACCTGAGTCGGTTTAGGGTACGGGCCGCCATGAAACTCGCTAGAGGCTTTTCTCGACAGCATAGGATCATCCACTTCACCACAATCGGCTCGGCATCAGGTCTCACCCTCCATGCCATCCGGATTTACCTGGATGACGGGCTACACCCTTACCCCGGGACAACCACCGCCCGGGCTGGACTACCTTCCTGCGTCACCCCATCGCTTACCTACTACCACCTTGGTTCAGCGGCTCCACCACTCCCCTTTGCCCGAAGGCTCCAGGACGGCTTCACGGCCTTAGCATCAATGGGCTCAGTACTGGGCGTTTCAAAGCGGGTACCGGAATATCAACCGGTTGTCCATCGACTACGCCTGTCGGCCTCGCCTTAGGTCCCGACTTACCCTGGGCAGATCAGCTTGACCCAGGAACCCTTAGTCAATCGGCGCACACGTTTCTCACGTGTGTATCGCTACTCATGCCTGCATTCTCACTCGTGAACCGTCCACAACTCGCTTCCGCGGCTGCTTCACCCGGCACACGACGCTCCCCTACCCATCCCAGCCCCCGTTAGGGGTACATGCTGGAATGACACGACTTCGGCGGTACGCTTGAGCCCCGCTACATTGTCGGCGCGGAATCACTTGACCAGTGAGCTATTACGCACTCTTTCAAGGATGGCTGCTTCTAAGCCAACCTCCTGGTTGTCTCTGCGACTCCACATCCTTTTCCACTTAGCGTACGCTTAGGGGCCTTAGTCGATGCTCTGGGCTGTTTCCCTCTCGACCATGGAGCTTATCCCCCACAGTCTCACTGCCGCGCTCTCACTTACCGGCATTCGGAGTTTGGCTAAGGTCAGTAACCCGGTAGGGCCCATCGCCTATCCAGTGCTCTACCTCCGGCAAGAAACACACGACGCTGCACCTAAATGCATTTCGGGGAGAACCAGCTATCACGGAGTTTGATTGGCCTTTCACCCCTAACCACAGGTCATCCCCCAGGTTTTCAACCCTGGTGGGTTCGGTCCTCCACGACCTCTTACAGCCGCTTCAACCTGCCCATGGCTAGATCACTCCGCTTCGGGTCTAGAGCGTGCAACTCAAACGCCCTATTAGGACTCGCTTTCGCTACGGCTTCCCCACACGGGTTAACCTCGCTACACACCGCTAACTCGCAGGCTCATTCTTCAAAAGGCACGCAGTCACGACTGACAGTACAAGTACCGCCAGCGACGCTCCCACGGCTTGTAGGCACACGGTTTCAGGTACTATTTCACTCCGCTCCCGCGGTACTTTTCACCATTCCCTCACGGTACTATCCGCTATCGGTCACCAGGGAATATTTAGGCTTAGCGGGTGGTCCCGCCAGATTCACACGGGATTTCTCGGGCCCCGTGCTACTTGGGAGTCACACAAGCAAGCCGTTGATGTTTCAGCTACGGGGGTCTTACCCTCTACGCCGGACCTTTCGCATGTCCTTCGCCTACACCAACGGTTTCTGACTTGCCCAACAGCCGGCAGACTATTGAAGTGCAATCCCACAACCCCGCATGCGCAACCCCTGCCGGGTATCACACACATACGGTTTGGCCTCATCCGGTTTCGCTCGCCACTACTCCCGGA